>NZ_JBFBNR010000033.1:0-93191 GCF_040687675.1 Kitasatospora sp. NPDC056731 | reverse complement strand
ATCGGGCTCGCGCTGGCGGTGGGCTTCGGTCTGCTGGTTCTGGTGGGCGGAGTCCAGGTGGCGGCCGGTCCGACCACCTACGCATCCCTCGGCTGACCGCCGAGCGGAATTCCCGCGCAAGCGCGGGAATCGAATTCCGCAAGCGGAATTCCCTTGCTTCGCAAGGGCCCTGCCCTTCGCTGCGCTCCGGGCAGGGCAGTACGCCTCCGCTGCGCTTCGGCGGGATTCCCGCTGCGCGGGAATCGAATCCTCGCGCAAGCGAGGATTGAATTCCGCAAGCGGAATTCCCCTCCGGCAAGCCGGAGGTAGGACACGCAAGCGGGGGAACTGAATTCCGCAAGCGGAATTCAGTGAGCTAACCGGCAGCAGTGCATCACTCCTGCGCTGTGTAAACGCAGGAACTCCGGTCCACATCCCACCATTTGACCTCCCCCCACCTCACAACAGGTCAACACCAACGCCCTTCTATCCTCCTGTCGAGCCTGGTGGACTCCGCTTCGCTCCGCCCACCCTGAGCGCCCGTCACCATTCACCCTGAGCCGTCGAAATGGGGGAAGCGTGCCACCCGAGTTGCGGGTGGCACGCTTCGGTGCATCGCAATGATGCACCGTGTAGGTTCAGTGTTCCTGCCTGGTGTCAGTACTGGACGTCGATCGCCTGGATTCCGGTGAACTCGACTTCGAGTCCGGCGGCGCGTCCGCCGTCCTTGAAGTAGGTTTCCTGGAATCCCTCGGCCATGATGGCGCGCATCTGTTGGTCACCGGCGCCCTGGTCCTGGGCGGTGAAGAGGCGGCCGGCGTAGGCGGGTGGGAGGTGGACGGTCAGGTGCCGTAGCCGGGCCTCGTCGGTGGTGCCGACGGGGGCGGTGTAGCCGAAGTAGGCCCACACCTCGACGGTGATGCCCGTGCTGGTGGCGGCCCTCTTGCGGGCCCGGCGGCGGATGCCGGGCTGCCACACTCGTTGGACCTCGCGCTTCAGGGCTTCGCGCAGTGCGGCCCTGGGGGTCTTGCGTTGGCCGGCGAGGTAGCGCTCGACGGTGCGGCGACTCACGCCGAGCCGGGCCGCCAGGGCGGCGGTGTCGCCCTTGGCCGCCTTGGCGAGCAGCCGCATCTGGGCCTGCGCGCTCTTGGGTGGCGCCTTGGTGAAGTGCTCGGGCGCGGCCCGGTCGATCGCGTCGGTGATCTCCTCCACAGCCTCCTACTTCCCTTCGATGGTGCTGCTGTCGTAGCCCTTGATGTGGCGGGCCGGGTTGATCGGCTGGTCGCGCTCCAGCCAGTCCACGACGGTGAGCATCTGCTGGATGCCCTCGACCTTGGCCAGGCCGGGGGTGGCGCCGAGGCGGAAGGTGCCGGGCAGCACCTTGCCGGAGCCGGTGAGCGGCAGGAAGCCGAGCGGGTCCGTGGTCGGGGAGGCGTAGACGACGCAGTCGTTGTTGACGCCGAGCGGGTAACGGCCGTTGGCCTTCGCCACGTTGGCCATCTTGCGGTGCATGTTGACGCGGGCCTTGGCGATGACCGCGGCCCGGATGTCCGGGCGCCAGGTCTCCCGCTCCAGCGCCGGCCACGGCTCGCCGGGCTTGTAGGTCAGGCCCTGGGGGCGCTCTCGCAGCTTGCCGATCCCGAACTTCACCGTCGACTTCACCGCCGAGAGGACCATGGCGATCTGATGGTGGCGCCAGGTGGCCGAGGCGAGCTGGTCGTCGCCCATCGCGGCCAGGTGGCCCAGGCCCTCGCCGGCGAGCGCGGCGCGCAGCGCGTCCAGGTCGGTGCCCGCGTTCTTGAGGAGGCGGTGGGCGGTCATCGCGGCGAGGAAGGCGCGTTCGTCGGTGTCCTTGTCGGTGGGGATGCCGGCCTCCGCCATGGTGGTGACGTAGGCCTCGCGGAGGCGGTCGTGCCAGGGGTCGAGGTAGGCGCCGCTGTGCTCGCGCAGGTAGGCCTCGGTCGGGGTGACGTCGTGGCCGAGTTCCTGGGCGTAGGCGACGGTGGGGGTGGTGTACCAGGCCGGACCGGTGGGGGGGGTGCCGGTCGGGGTGAACGGGCTGGGCAGGCGGGGGTCGGTGGGGATGTGGGACAGGTCGACGAGCCAGCTGCCCGGGGTCTTTTTGTCGAAGTGTGGGTTGGTGACGTGGAGCGGGCCGGACAGGCCGACGTTGAGGCGGGCGGCGGCGGCGAGGTAGGCGGTGTTGATGTCGATGCCGACCGCGAACGGTTCGATCATCTCCGCTTCGGAGAGGGTCTCGACCGGGCGGATCCACTGGTAGGACTCCTCGTCCAGGAAGCCGCCGGTCCAGCCCTGTGCGGCGGGGTGCTCCGGCGGGACCTCCGGTGGCGCTGCCTGGACGACTTCGGTCAGCGCGCCCGGGTTCGGTCCGGACACCCACCCGCCGCTCTGCTCGTCGCGTACCGCCCTCGTGGGCGGGCGTAGCGCGGTCATCAGTTCCAGGCCGCTGGTGGCGCTGGAGCCGCGGGGGGTGATGACGCGTTGGGCGTAGACGCCGAGGACGCGGGCGAGGTCGGGGGCGGGCAGGTGGGCGGCGTCGCCCCAGGCGCGGGTGTCCAGGGCGCGCCAGGGCAGGACGGCGAGTTGTACGCATTGGCGTCGGCCGTCTTTGACGGGCTTGTAGATGCGGGCCCAGGGGCCGAAGCCGCGGCGGGTGAGCTGCCATTTGGAGCGGGCGAGTGCTTTGACGATCTTGTGGTCGTCGGGCAGGCGCTGGGTGCGGCGGGTGGCCGGGTCGTCGTCCAGGGTGGGTGGCAGGCCGAGTTTCTGGGCGGCGGCGGCGGTGAGGACGATCAGGGGGTCGGAGTCCTTGCCGTTGCGGTGCAGTCGTGGGGTGCCCAGGCCGGATTCGGTCAGGGCCCAGGTGACCAGTTGTGCGAGTGTGGTGGCGGGGCAGTCCAGGAGTAGGCCGCCGACTGCGTAGGCGGTGCCGTCGTCGTCCAGTACTGCGAGTGGGCCGTGGGGGTATTGGGCGTCGCTGTGTGGTGTGGGGCGGGCTGCGGGGCGCAGCGGTTGTGGTTGTGGTTGTTCGGCCGGTTCCGTCGGCGGGATGCGGTCGGGGCGGGGGCTGTCGTCGTCCGGATTCGCGGTGTCGTCGGTGGTGGGTTTCGGCTCGGCCTTTGTGGGGGTGGGGGTTGGGGCGAAGGCGGCCGGGACTTCTTCGACTGTGCGGGCTGCGGGGGCGGGGGTGGGGTGCTGTTGGGCCCAGCCTTCGAGGAGGCGTGCGTAGGCTTCCAGGCGTGGTGGCCTCGGTTCGGAGCGACCGGCTTCCCAGTTCTTCACGGATTGCACCGTTGACTTCAGTACCTGGGCCAGTCGCGCTTGGGTGACTCCAGCGGCCTCTCGGAGGCGTGCTCTTTCGGTTGGCTCCGGCAGTTGTGGGCCTGGGTCGTTCAGTAGTGCGTCCACTGCTGCGAACAGTTCGTCCTGTGTGGGCATCGGAACTCCACCTCCTCGCCCTACACTAGTTCATTTTTAACCCTGGAATTGAAGCTCTTTGGCGGTGGTGTGGCCTTGTCTATGTGGCTGTTCCATGGGGTTTTTGGCTGTCGGGTTGTTCGTTGGCGGAGGTGCTCTTAGCCCTGGAACATCTGGTGTTCGGGGTGTGGTGGCGGCGGTGGTGGTTGGGGGGTGTGGGGCGGGGTCGGGGTGGCTGGTGGTGGGGCGCTGCGCGAGGCGCACGCGGTGGCGCTGCGGCTGGCCGCGCCCGCTCCGCAGGCCGGGCAGGCGCCCGCCGCCGGTCGCCTCCTCGACCTGACGGCGGGGGCGTTGCGCGAGGGCGGGGTGCGCAACAGGAACGGCGGGCACGCGCTGACGCCCGCCGAACGGCGCGTGGCCAAACTGGCGGCGGCGGGGCACACCAACGCCCAGATCTCCTCCGCGCTGTGTCTCACCCGCCGCACCGTGGAGACCCATCTCACCAACGCCTACCGGAAGCTGCGGATCGCCCGGCGTACCCAGCTGGTGGCGGTACTGGGAGGGTGAAGGCGGTAGGCGGCAGGTAGGGGGCGCGGGCGGGCCCGGGGCCACGGCAGGGCGGTCGGCGGCGGGCCGGGGCCGAGCGCCCCCGCCCGGGTCACGGATGGACGTGACCCGGGCGGGGGCGCTGGTTCGGCCCGGCGTGATCAGGACTTCGACAGGTTGAAGGAGATCGCGGTGTTGTCGCCGCTGCCGCCCTGCCAGGTGCACTTGTACCCGGACGGGGCGGAGCAGCTGTAGCCGTTGCTGCCGGTGTAGGGGTTGTTCCAGTACACCCTGACCTTGTTGCTCTCCCCGGACACGTCGAAGGTGACCTCGCCCTCCGTGCCGGTCATGAAGCCGTCCGACTCGCTCGCCCACTTCGCGGTGACACCGGGCTGGACCATGGACGGGGGCAGCATGTTGTCGGACCAGATCCCCCACCGCAGGCTGGAGCCGGAACGGACCAGCAGCTTGCCCGAGTTGTTGGTCAGGTTGATGCTCGTGCTGCGGGCGGCGGTGACGCCGGGCACCACCGCGTCGGCGGTGTCGGCCCCGGCCGACCGGGACGCCGGCCAGACGTCGAACTTGACGCCGGCGTTGTTCCCGCTGCCGCCGCTCTTGTAGCAGGCGTACCCGGCCGGGACGGAGCAGCTGTAGCCGTTGCTGCCCACGTAGGGGTTGTTCCAGTAGATCTTGATCTCGCCGCCGGCGAAGCCGTAGGTGATGTTCCCAGCACGTAGTACGCCGCCTGCGCCTCGACGAACGAGTCGTACCGGCCGGCCCAGCGCCAGATCGCGGACGCCGACGCGCCGTCCTGGGCGGCGGGCGACGCGGAGGCGTGTGCGCGGGCGGGGGAGGCCACGGCGGCGTGCGCCTGGGCGGTGCCGCCGGCCAGGACCGCGGCGGCGATCGCGGCGCAGAGCGAGGCTGAACGAATTTGCCTGTGCATGACAAATATCTCTTCTGGGCGTTCCGCGTGAACGGCCGGCCACCTGCGGCGGATCGGCCCCGCCCCGACCCGGCTGCGGGATGCGGTGGCAGTCACAGGCTGACACGTGACCACCACGCTCGGGCATCGTGGAAAACCGCGAACTTGGCACGGTGTACGTACCGAGGGCCTGCGGACGGGACGGGGCGGGGACGGAGCGGGGACTGAACGGACGGGGCGGAGCGGGGGCGGGGGTGGCGTCCGGTCACATCCCGGCGGCGGCCGGCCAGACGGTCGCGGCCGCGGCCGCGAGGAGCCCGGCGTTGAGCGCGACGCGGCGGTCCCCGCCGGTCAGGTGCACGGCGATCGCGCCGGTCTGCAGGAGCACGAACCCGACGGCCGCGGCCGGGGCCAGCCCCGGCGCGACACCGACCCCCGGCGGCAGCAACAGGCCTGCCGCGCCCAGGAGTTCGACCGCTCCCAGCGCCCTGACGGCGGGCAGCGGTACGCGGTCCACCCAGGCCATCATCGGGCGCAGCCGGTCGCGGTCGCGGGTCGCCTTGAGTGCGCCCGCGTAGAGGTAGAAGGCGGCGAGCGGTGTGGCGAGGAACCAGTAGGCGATGGTCATGACGTCCTTTCACGGTCACCGCCGGCGGGTGACGCGTGGGCTTCAGGCCAGGTCGGCGGCGGGCTCGGTGACGGGCTTAGTGACGGGCTCGGTGGCGGGCTCGGTGGCGTAGCGGCTCATCGTGCGCAGGCCGGCCTCGGGGGTCGGCGGCCCGCCGTCGGCGGCCATGTCCCGCAGGTCCCGGAAGTACTGCAGGTACAGGTCGGGGGTGAACACGCTGAGCATGACGGCGCTGTGGTCGCTCACGTTGGCGAAGGTGTGCGGGGCGCCGGGCGGGACCATCACGAACGTGCCCGCGCTCGCGTCGTGGTGCTGGTCCCCGACGGTGAAGCGCACCGTGCCAGAGATGACGTAGAAGCCCTCGTCGTGGCGGGCGTGGCGGTGCTGCGGCGGTCCGGGGGTGTGCGGGGCGAGGAGGGACTCGGTCATCGCCAGGCGGTGCCCGGTGTGGCTGCCGTCCTCCAGGACGCGCATGCGCGTGGTGCCCATGACGATCGTCTCGCCCTCGCCGGGGGCGACCACCGATACGGTGGGGCCGGCCTGCGGTTCACTGGTCTTCGCTGTGTCGGTCATGTTCCGAGTGCACCGCCGGGGCCCCGCCGGTGTCCAAGACCCGTTCCACCACGCCGATACCCGGCGGGTATCGTCGCAGCGTGGAGCTACGTACCCTGCGCTACTTCGTGGCGGTCGCCGAGGAACTCCACTTCGGCCGGGCCGCCACCCGCCTGCACATGAGCCAGCCGCCGCTGAGCCGGGCGATCAAGCAGCTGGAGAAGGAGAGCGGCGCCCTGCTGTTCGCCCGCTCCCCCGCCGGCGTCACCCTCACCCCGGCGGGAACCGTGCTGCTCGACGAGGCGCGGGCCCTGCTCGACCGGGCCGAGCGCCTGCGCGCGCGCGTGGCCGCGGCGGCCGGCGCAGCGACCCTGACCGTCGGCATCCTGGGCGACGGCACCGACCCCGGCATCACCAGGCTGGCGGCCGCCTTCCGCCGCAGCCACCCCGGCGTCGAGATCCGCGTGCGCGACACCGACCTGACCGACCCGACCTGCGGACTGCGCGCCGCACTGGTCGACGTCGCCCTGACCCGCGCGCCGTTCGACGACACCGCCCTGGCGGTGCGCGTGCTGCGCACCGACCCGGTCGGCGCGGTCCTGCGCGCCGACGACCCGCTGGCCCGGCGCGGCCGCCTGGAACTGGCCGACCTGGCCGAGCGCCGCTGGTTCCAGTTCCCCCCGGGAACCGACCCCCGGTGGCAGTCGTACTGGAACGGCGGCACCCCGCGCGAGGGCCCCGTGGTGCGCGGCGTCCAGGAATGCCTGCAGGCCGTGCTCTGGAACAGCACGGTCGGCCTGGCCCCGCTCGGACACGACCTGCCCGAGAACCTCACCACCGTCCCGCTGACCGACATGGCGCCCAGCCCGGTGGTCGCGGTGTGGAACGACGGCGACACCAACCCGCTGGTCCGCTCGTTCACCGAGATCGCGACGGCCGCGTACCGCCAGGTGTGACAGGTGTGAGAGGAGGCCGCCCTGCGAGAGGGTGGCGTCCGTCGAAAAAAAGTGGTCCCGGATCCGCCCGCCGTGTCGATCCGCGGCCACGCCGTTCGACCTGGGATGGAGAGGGTCGGAAAGCGGCCCCCGAGCAAGGAGTGACGATGTCGAAGTACATGCTGATCATGCGGGGCACGGACGAGAGCGTCGCGAAGATGATGGAGACGCCCTTCGAGGAGATGCTCGAAACGGTGGGCCGCTTCAACGAGGAACTGATCCGGGCGGGCGTGCTCGTCGCCGCCGAGGGCCTGGACGACCCCTCCCAGGGCGTGGTGGTCGACTTCAGCGGACAGAGCCCGGTGGTCACCGACGGCCCGTACGGCGAGACGAAGGAACTGTTCGGCGGCTTCTACCTGATCGACGTCGCCTCGAAGGAGGAGGCCGTCGAGTGGGCCAAGCGGCTCCCGGCCATCACCGGCTCGAAGGTCGAGATCCGCCGCGTGCCGGGCATCGAGGAGTTCCCGCAGGACAACGAGTGGATCGCCAAGGAGCGGGCCTGGCGCGAGCGGACCGGCCAGCACTGATGCCCACCACCCCCGACGGCCCGCCGAGCACCGAATCGGCCCGGCGGGCCGCCGAGGCCCTCTGGCGCATCGAGTCCGCCCGGATCGTCGGCGCACTGGCCCGCTACACCGGGGACTTCGCGCTCGCCGAGGACGTCGCCCAGGAGGCACTCGCCGAAGCACTCGTCAGCTGGGCCCGCGACGGCGTGCCCACCAGCCCGGTGGGCTGGCTGCTGGCGACCGCGCGCCGACGGGCCATCGACGCCTTCCGCCGCGCCTCCGCCCTCGACGAGCGCCACGCCCTGCTCGCGGGCCAACTCGCCGAGGGCCAGTTCAGCTCCGGCCCGACGGCCGCCTCCGGCCCGCCGCACGAACTGCCGTGGGACCCCGACCGGGTCGACGACGACGTCCTCGCGCTCATGTTCACCGCCTGCCACCCCGTGCTCTCCCCCGAGGCCCGGGTCGCCCTCACGCTGCGCGTGGTGGGCGGCCTGTCCAGCGAGGAGATCGCCCGGGCGTTCCTCGTACCCACCGCCACCGTCCAGGCCCGGATCACCCGGGCGAAGAAGACGATCGCCGCGGCACACGTGCCGTTCGAACTGCCGCCGGCCGAGGACCGGCGCGAACGGCTCGGCGCCGTCCTGAGCGTCCTGTACGTGATCTTCACCGAGGGCTCGACCGCGACCGCCGGCGACCACCTGCTGCGCCCCGACCTCGCCTACGAGGCACTCCGGCTGGCCCGGACGCTGGCCGCCCTGCTGCCCGCCGAACCGGAGGCGTGCGCACTGCTCGCGCTGTTCGAACTCACCGCCGCGCGCTTTGCCGCCCGCACCGCACCCGACGGGGAGGCGGTGCTCCTGGAGGACCAGGACCGGCGCCGGTGGGACCGCTCCGCGATCCGCCGCGGCCTGGCCGCACTCGGCCGCGCCGCCGCCACCGGACGGGGCCTCGGCCCCTACGGCCTCCAGGCCGCGATCGCCGCCTGCCACGCGGCGGCGCCCTCGGTACAGGAGACCGACTGGGAACACATCGTGCTCCTCTACGAGGCACTCGGCCGCGTAGCCCCCTCCCCCGTCGTCGAACTCAACCGGGCCGTGGCCGTCGCCATGGCCGACGGACCCCAGCAGGCGCTCCACCTGGTCGACGAACTCGCCACCTCCGGCCGGCTCTCCGGATCGCACCTGCTCCCGGGCGTACGCGGCGAACTCCTGACCCGGCTCGGCCGCACCGCCGAGGCCCGCGCCGAGTTGGAACTCGCCGCCCGGCTGTGCCGCAACACCCGCGAACGGTCGGTACTACTCCGCAAAGCAGCCAACCTGACGTGACCCCCGGGCGGGCGGGCGGCCGTCTCGTGCCCAGCCGGGAGCGTCACGTGCCCGGCCGTCACGAGCCGGGGCAGAACTCCGCCTCCAGCTCGGAGGTGAACACCGCGATCGGCCAACTCCCCTCGACCCAGTCGCCGTTGACGTTGGTGGCGAGCAGGTGCCGGCCGTCGCGGGTGCCGAACACGTAGGACCACGAGCCGTTGATGGCGCCGCCCATGCCCCAGACGGTGGGGCCGCAGTCGAGCCTGACGCCCGCGACGCCCAGACCGTAGTCCGCCTGGTCGATCCACTGGTGCCCGGTCGGGATCATCGTGAACATCTCCCGCTGCTGGGCGGGCGGCAGGAGCCGTCCGCCCAGCAGGGCGGCGAAGAAGGTGTTCAGGTCGCGGACGTCGGAGACCATGTCGCCGGCGGCCCAGCCCCAGGACGGGCTCAGCTCCGTCACGTCGTAGGCGGTGGCGTTCGGCCCGGTGAGCCCCAGACGCGAGTACTCGCGCCCGTGCGGCCCGTGGATGGCGGTGTCGTCGGAGGAGGGTTCGTAGGTGCCGGTGAGGCCCAGCGGGGTGGTGATCCGCTGCTCGATCTGCGCGGCCAGGGTGCCGCCGGAGGCCCGTTCGACGATCAGGCCGGCGAGGACGTAGTTGGTGTCGGAGTAGGTCCAGCCGGTGCCGGGCGCGAAGTCGGGCCGGTGGGCGAGCGCGATCCGGACGAGCTGTCCGGGGGTGTAGCTGTCGAAGCGGTGCCGCAGGAAGGGCAGGCCGCTCGCCTCCTGCCGGACCTTCTCGTCCATCGCGTAGTTGTAGATGCCGCTGGTGTGGTTGAGGAGCTGGCGCACGGTGATCCGGCCGCCGTCGTAGCCGGGGGCGTCGAGGAGGCCGGGCAGCCAGCGCTCCACGCTGTCGTCGAGGCTCAGCCGCCCCTCGGCGGCGAGCTGGAGGACGACGGTGGCGACGAAGGTCTTGGTGGTGCTGCCGATACGGAACCGGTCCTGCGCGAGACGGGCCCGCCCGGTGGCGAGGTCGGCGACACCCGCACTGCCGAACCACCGGCGGTCGCCGTCCCGGACCTCGGCGACCGCGCCGGGCAGACCGCCCGTGGCCACCGCCCGGTCCAGCACCCGCTGGACCCCCGGGTGCCCGCCCCTGCCCTCCGGCGCGGGCGCGGCGAACGCCGGTGCGGCGGCGGCGCCGGCCAGCACGGCCCCGGCGAGCAGGGTGGCGACGGCTGCGCGCGTGGTGGTTCCCATGGCGTGTTCCCCCTCGATGTGGTGTCGCGGTTCGGGAAGAAGCTACGAGCAAATTCACATAATGGTCAATACGAAACCTGCCGATGGTGGATGTATTCGCAGGTAGATACCACAATATTCTTGCAATGAACCTCCCGGTGAATGCAACAGAACGTCGCGACTCCATTGCAACAGTGGGCGAGCCGGACGGATACTGTTCACGCGACGGAAGGAGACGAGGACGGATGCCCGGAGCCAGGCTGACCCCGCAGGACCGCCACCGGATCGCCGCCGGACTGGCCGAAGGGCTGGGCTACGGCGAGATCGCCCGGCAGATCGAACGGCCGACCTCGACCGTCACCCGCGAGATCGCCCGCAACGGCGGGCCCTCCGACTACCGGGCCGAACACGCCCAGCGCGCCACCGCACAGCGCTCCCGCCGCAGCGGCACGACCGCCCGACCGGCCGCCGCCACCACGCCGCCGGCCGAGGGCCGCGACCCGCAGGCGGTAAGCGAATTCGCCGACGAACTGGCCGAGCTGCTGGTGCACAGCGGCCTGCCCCGCATGGTCGCCCGGGTCCTCGCCTGCCTGTACGTCACCGACGACGGCAGCCTCACCGCGGGCGAACTGGTGCAACGGCTGCAGGTCAGCCCGGCCGCCGTCTCCAAGGCCGTCGGCTACCTGGAGGGCCAGGCGCTGATCCGCCGCGAACGCGGCGAACAGCAGCGCCGGGAGCGGTACGTCATCGACGACGACGTCTGGTACCGGGCACTGCTGGCCAGCGCCGAACGGAACACGATGCTCGCCGGCGTCGCCCGCCAGGGAGCCGAAACGCTCGGCCCCGGCACACCGGCCGGCGCCCGGATGGACGACGCCGCAGCCTTCCTGGACCGGATCGGCCAGGACATCGTGCGCTCCGTGCGGCAGTGGCGGGAGGAGAGCCGGCCCGGATCGCAGACCGGCTGATCCCGAGCGCCCCCCGCGGGGCGGTCGGGTGAGACGCGCAATGGTCCGGGCGGGTGGGACTCCGCACCCGATCGGGTGCCGTATCCGCGGACACGCGGCGGGTTCTTCGACAAGGTGGCCACGGTGAGCCGGCCGTCGGCCCCCGGGGCGTGCCGGCGGCCCGGTGGGGGCTGGTTCAGGCCGTGGGGCCGGAGGCCGAACGGGGTAGAGCCGGGTGCGCAGCTGCGTCTCGGCGCTGCCGGGCGACGCCCCGGGAGCCCCGGGAAAGCGTTCGTCCGGGGCGGGTGCGCCGGGCGGGGGGCGACGAACTCGGCGGGAGGGCGCGGCCCCGCGGGGGCGGCCGGAGGGCGGCGACCGGCTGAACCGGGCCTGTCCGGTGCCCCGTTCCTCCGTGAAAGGCAGCTCTGTCGTGCTGCCGTCACTGCCGATTTCCGTGGAGGACCGCAGTGCATCACCGTTCCCGTCCAGTGGCCAGGGTGCTCGGCTCGGGCGCCGCCCTGAGTCTGGCGCTGGCGCTCACCGTGACCGCCTCCCCCGCCCTGGCCGCGCCGCCGGGCCCGACCGCCGAGTCCGATCCCGTCCCCGCCCTGGTGGCCGGTGAGGGCACCGCCGCCCCGCAGTTGGTGACCGGGCTGTCCGAGGCGGCGCCCGGCGGTCCGGTCGAGGCGGCCCGGGCCTATCTCGCGGCCCACCTGGACCGGTACCGGGTCGATCCGGGGCAGCTGACCGAGCTCGCGGTCGAGCGCACGGCCGCCGACCGGCGCACCGTCAGGTTCCAGCAGTACCACGGCGGCATACCGGTGCTCGGCGGACAGTACCTGGTCCGCCTCACCGGCGAGGGGGCCGGCCAGCGGGTGGAGTCGGTCGGCGGCAAATACTTCACCGGGCTGACCGCGCCGACCGCCCCCGCCGTGCCGGACGCGGTGCTGCGCAAGCTCGCGCTCGACTCGCTCCCCGACCCGCGCGCCCGGGCCGGGGCCACCGCCGAGGACCGCGGCCTGGTCGTCCTGCCGGGCGGCACCGGCCGACTCGCCCGGCACTTCACCGTGCACACCGCCGACCCGGGCAACGGCGAACCGCTGGTCCGCGAGGTCTACGCGGACGCCACGCTCGGCGTGGTCGCCCTCGCCCACGACTCCTCGGCCCCCTACCAGGTCAGCGGCGCCGACGACACAGGGGCCGGCGCCGCCCGTGGCGCGGCCGCCGCCGAACCCGCCACCGGGACCGCCCCCGACCTCCTGGGCCGCACCGTGCCGGTGAACATCTCCCGCCAGCCGGACGGAAGTTACCAACTCGTCGACCTCACCCGGCCCGTCACCATCACCACCTACGACGCGACCGGACGGGACTACAACGAGTTCAGCGGCCGACTGCCCGACGACAGCCTCCCCGTCGCCTCCCCGGGCCCGGCCTTCCCCGCCTCCACCGGCACCAGCGGCGCCACCGACGCCCACCTCAACGCCGCCGCCGTGTACGGCTTCTACCACGACCGGCTCGGCCGCGACGGCCTGGACGGCAAGGGCGGCGCGATCACCTCCGTGGTGAACGTGAGCAACCGCGGCAAGCCCTTCCCGAACGCCGCCTGGGACGGGCAGAAGATGCTCTACGGCAACGGCAACGCCAGGTTCCTGCCGTTCTCCGCCGCCCTCGACGTGGCCGGGCACGAGATGACCCACGGCGTCATCCAGCACACCGCCAACCTGGTCGGCGACGGCCAGTCCGGGGCGATGAACGAGGGACTCGCCGACTACTTCGGCAACGCCATCGAGGTCACCGCCCGCGGCATGTCCATGGACGACCCGGCGGCCCCGCTGATGGGCGAGAACCTGTGCCGCACCGGCACCCCCAAGGACTGCGCGAACCGCCGCCTGGACGACCACCGCACCACCGTGGACGACTACCTCGGCGCCGGACTCGACCTGGACAACGGCGGCGCGCACCTCAACGCCACCATCTTCAGCGGCGCCCTGTGGGACATCCGGCGCACCCTCGACCCGCTCACCGCCGACCGCCTCGTCTACCGGGCGATGGCCGAATACCTCACCCCGCTCGACGACTTCGTCGACGGACGCAACGCGGTGCTCGCCGCCGGCCGGGCCCTCAAACTCAGCGGAGCCCAACTGCGCAAGGTGGCCGCCGCGTTCGACGCACACGGGATCAAGGCCGGCTGGCAGAACCGGCTCGGGACGGACACCCGCCCGCTGCTGCCCGCCACCTCCGCCCCGGTCGGACCGGCCGCGGGCGGAGGCCACTGGGTGATGGGCAACACCGACCCGAACGGCAAGGGCGCGACAGCCCTGTACACCGGCTCCACCACCTCCCCCGGCACCCCGACCCGGCTCAGCCCGGACGACGGGCGGATCCACGGCTGGGCCGCCACCGACGGCACGTCCGCCGTCTGGCTGGCGATCGGACCCGACGCCACCGGCACGTGGGGGACGGAGGTGCTGACCCGCCCGCTGTCCGGCGGCCCGGTGCGCAGCGTGTTCCACTCCCCCGACCAGTCGCCCGGCAGCGTCCGGGTGTCCGGCGGGGACATCGCCTTCACGGTGACCGACAACGACACCGGCCGCACCCGGGTCCGCCTCTCCCACGACGGCGCCCCGCCCGTGGAGCTCCCACTGCCCGAGGGCCACAACCTCACGTCCTTCACGTCCCTCGCGTTCAAGGACGGCCTGCTCGGCTGGATCGAGTCCTGGACGGCCGACGGGGCCGGCGTCCAGGCGCCGACGGTCTTCTCGACCGCCACCGGCAAGGTCGCCGCCCAGTACCCGGTGAGCACCCCGAACGGCACCGACCCGCCGTACCTCGCCTCCCCGCTGCTCGCGGGCGACCGGCTGCTCTGGCTGGCCGCCCCGGCCGACCGCACCCGCCCGACCGCCTTGCGCTCCGGCGCCCTGGACGGCTCCGGCGTGCGCGACCTGCTCTCCGCCGACTCGCCGTACACCCCGGCGGACATGGAGCTCACCGCCACCGACCAGGCCATCACCTTCCTGCACCGCAGCGCCCAGCCGAGCAACGGCTGGTCGAACGCCGCGCTGCCCAAGCTGTACCAGCTGCCGGTCGGCGGCGGCACCCCCGTGCGGGTCTCCTGCAACCGGGGCAGCCAGTTCCACGCCGCCGCCGACCAGGGCACCCGGACGGTCTGGCTGGACGCCACCGCCGGGCGCAACGACCTCGTGGTCCGCGACCGCCCGGCCGGGTCCTGCTGATCCGAGCGCGGCCGCGTCGTCCGCCCCGGTGCCGGCGGGCACCGGGGCGGACGGCGAGGCGGACAGCGGATCCGGGGTGGACGGCGGGTGCCAGCGTGCTGTGCGCGGTTTGCCAGCGGCGGGCCACAGGCTGGGGCCGTCCAGATCACCCGGCAACCAGAGGGAACGGATCCATGTCGCCAGCCACTTCTCCTTCTTCTCCTCCTTCTTCGACTGACCCTTCGCCGTCCCGGACGGGGTGGTCGCGCCGCCTGCGGCTGGCGCCGCTCGTGCTGACCGCGTCGGCCCTCACCGTGGGACTGGCCGCCGGTCCGGCGCTCCCGGCCCCCCTGACCACCGCCGGGTCCGCGCCCGCCTCGACCCGGGGCGGGGCCGAGGCGCAGCGGGCTCAACTGGAGAAGTTGGCGCGGCAGTTGGTGGCTGCCGGGGCGCCGGGGGTGGTGGTGCGGGTGGACGACGGCCGGGGCCGGCCCGTCGAGATCGCCGAGCAGGCCCCCTGGGCCGCGGCGGACCAGCGGCTCGCGGTGGGGGACGAGTTCCGGATGGGCTCCAACACCAAGACCATGATGGCCGTGATCGCCCTGCAACTGGCCGCCGAGGGGCGGCTCGCGCTGACCGACCCGGTGGAGGCGTGGCTGCCGGGCCAGGTGCCCGACGGCCGGGCGATCACGCTGCGGATGCTGCTGAACCACACCAGCGGCCTGGCCGACTACACCGAGGACCCCGCCGTCCTGCCGTCGATCCTCGGCAAGGACCCGCACCGGTGGACCTCCGCCGAACTGCTCGCCGTGGGCGTCAAGCGCCCGGCGCTGTTCCCGCCGGGCACCCGGTGGTCCTACAGCAACACCGACTACGCGGCGGTCGGCGCCGTCCTGGAGCGGGTCACCGGGGCGAGCCTCGCCGACCTGGTCCGCGACCGGATCGCCCGGCCGCTGAACCTGAAGCACACCTACCTCGCCACGGACGGCAGCTGGCGCGGCCGCCACGTCCGCGGCTACGAGCCGGACTCCGCCCACATGCCGGCGGGGGTGCCCGCCGCGTTCCGGGACGTGGCCGGGGTGCACCGCGACGGCCGGGTGGACGTCTCCGGCAACGACCCGGGCTGGGGCGGGGCGGCCGGGGCCGTGGTGTCCACCGCGCAGGACTGGTCCCGCTTCTACAACGCGCTGATGTCCGGCAGGCTGCTGCCCGCGGCCCAGCTGGCGCAGCTGCGCACCACCGTGCCGATGGACCCGCAGAACCCGGTGGACGGGCCCGGCTCCGGCCTGGGCATCGAGACGGGCCGCACCCCCTGCGGCACCGTCTGGGCCCACGACGGGGGGATCACCGGCTACTCCAGCACCAACCTCACCGACGGCACCGGCAGCCGTACGGCCACCGTCCTGATCGCGACCGAGTTCCTGTTCGAGTTCGGGGCCGACGCGAAGCTCACCGCGGCCGGCCAGGCCCTGCAGGGTGCGGTGACCTGCGCCATGTTCGGCAAGCCGGCCCCTGCCCCGGCTCCGGATCCGGCTTCAGTTCCGGCTCACTGACGGGGGCGGCCCGGCCACGGGTGCGGGTGCGGTGATGATCGCGGACAGCAGGTCCCTGGCCTCGGTCCGCGCCATCGCCGCACCCGCGGCGTGCGCGGACGCGAACCCGGCGGCTCCCAGGTCGGCCGTGGCCCGCCCCGCGATCCTGTGCACGTCGGTGTCGCCGAGGTCGTCCGAGCCCCGCAGCAGGTCGGCGGCGCCGAGCAGGAGCGCCGCCTCCCCCGGCCGGCCGCGGCACAGCTCGATGTCGGCGGCCGCCACCGCGATCCGGGCCGCGACCGCCGAGTTCCAGGTCAGCACCAGGTGCACCGCCGGGTGGTCGAGCCGGCGCACCGCCGCGTCGGGCAGGCCGTCCGCCGCGTCCAGCTGCGCGAGCACGCCCAGCAGCAGGGCGGTGAGGTGCGAGGGCACCGGCTGGCCGCCGGGGGCCTGGGCCAGGGCGGCCAGGGCGTGTGCGCGGGCCTGCTCCCGGCGCCCGGCCCGCCACTCCAGCTGGGCCAGGCCCAGGCACACCAGGGCCCGGGGCTCGGCCCATCCGGCCTGCGCCACCTGGTCGAGCAGGCCCGCCAGCTGCCGCCGCGCGCCGTCCGCGTCCCCGGCCTGGGCGCGCATCAGGGCGGCCTGGACATCGCTGTCGACCGTGTCCTCCTGCATCCCGAGCTCCTGGAAGTACCGGGTGGCCCGCTCGTTCATCGCCAGCGCGTCGGCCAGGTCGCCGGAGCGCCGCCGCAGCGAACCGAGGGTGCTCAGGGCGGTCGCCATGCCCCACCGCTCTCCGAGCGCCTCGAAACCGGCCAGCGCGTGGGCGAGGAAGCCCGCCGCCTCGGTGACGTCCCCGGTGTGCAGGGTCAGCAGGCCCCGCACGAGCAGGGTGAACGGGCCGCTGGAGGGGTCCTTGCGCTCGCCGTCCGGGAAGTCCGGGGAGCCCGGGGAATCCGCGGGGGCTGGAGGGTCGGGCGTGTGCGGGGGCGGCCCGGTCGCGGCCTGCGGCTGCGGGCCGGCGATGGCCGCGGCCAGCCGGGCCAGCTCCAGCAGGGGATGGACACCGGGGTCGACGCCCGCCATCGCCGCCTCGATCCGGCCGAAGGCGGCCGCCCTGTCCTCCGGCCGGCCGATGGACTCGGTGCCGACCTCGTACGTCGCGATCACCAGCGCGCGGGCCGCCGGATCGGCCGGCCCGGGGACCTCCAGGACCCGTTCGAGCAGGTCCAGCGACTCCGGCGGATAGCCCCGCATGGACCAGAACCAGCACAGCGCGGCGCCGAACCGGACCGCCGTCGCGGCGTCCCCGGACTCCACCGCCCAGCGGATCGCCGCCAGCAGGTCGTCCCGCTCGGCCGACAGCCGGGCCAGCCAGCGCAGCTGGTCGCGGGTGCGCAGCCGCGGCTCCGCGGTCTCGGCCAGGGCGAGGAAGAACCCGCAGTGGCGTTCGCGGGCGGCGCCGGCCTCCCCGTGGCGGGTGAGCTGCTCCAGGCCGTACTCCCGGATGGTCTCCAGCATCCGGTAGCGGGGCTCTCCCGTGGCGGCGGCTCCGAGCGGGTGCAGCAGCGACTTGTCGACCAGCGCCGCCAGTAGCTCCCGGACGTCGGGGGTGGGGACGTCGTGGGCCTCACGGTCGCCGGGGTGGTGGTCGGCGTGCGGGGCGCCGAGCCCGCCGACCGCCTGCGCCGCGTCCTCGGTGAAGCTGCCGGGCGCCACCGACAGCCGTTCCAGCAGCGCCCGTTCGTCGGCGGCCAGCAGCTTCCAGCTCCAGGCCACCACGGCGCGCAGCGTCTGGTGCCGGGGCAGGGCGGTGCGGCTGCCCCGGGTGAGCAGCCGGAACCGGTCGTCCAGCCGGGCGGCGACCACCTCGGCGGGCAGGGTGCGCAGTTGGGCGGCGGCCAGTTCGATCGCCAGTGGCAGGCCGTCCAGGCGGCGGCAGATCTCGACCGCCGCCGCCAGCGAGCCGTGTGCTGTGGCGAAGCCGGGGCACACGGCGGTGGCCCGGTCGTGGAACAGCCGGACCGCCGCGTAGGCGCGGGCCTGTTCGGGCGTCGAGCCGGGTTCGGGCAGTTCCAGGGGGAGTACCGGGTGCAGGTTCTCGCCGTCGATCCGCAGCGGCTCCCGGCTGGTGGCCAGGACCCGCAGCCCGGGGCACCGGCCGAGCAGGGTCTCGGCCAGCGTGGCCGCCGCGTCGATCACGTGTTCGCAGTTGTCCAGCACCAGGACCGGGTCGTCGTGCGTGAGCACCTCGGTCAGGCGGTCCAGGATCTCCTCGGCGGTGCCGGGGCGGCGGGTCGGGGCCGCGGCGTTCTTGGGCAGGTCGGCCTCGCGCGTGCGCAGGGCGTCGAGCACCGCGCGGGGCACGTCCGCCGGGCCGGCCGGGGCCAGGGCGACGAACCACACTCCGCCGGGCGGTGTGAGCCGGCGGCCGGCGGTGGTGGCCAGCCGGGTCTTGCCGGACCCGCCGGGGCCGACCAGGGTGACCAGGCGGGCTCGGCCGAGCAGCTCGGCCACCCGGCGGATGTCGTCCTCGCGGCCCACGAAGCTGGTCAGCGGCGCGTCCGGGTTGCCGGGCGGCCGTGGTCGGCGGGGTTCCGGCCGTTGGGGCTCCGGCCGTTGGGGTGGCGGCTGTTGGGGTGGCGACTGGTCGGCGGGCGTGCGGTGGCCGGGGGGCGGCCGGTGGTCGGGGGGTGCCGGGAGCTCGCCGCGCAGGACCGCGAGATGGGCCGCCCGCAGCTGCGGTCCGGGGTCGCTGCCGAAGGTGTCGGCCAGCCGGGCGCGCAGCCGCTGGTAGGCGGCCAGGGCCTCGGCGCCCCGGCCGCCGGCGGCCAGTGCCCGGATCAGCTGGGCGTGCAGCCGTTCGTGCAGCGGGTGCCGCGCGGTCAGCGATTCGAGTTCGGCGATCAGCTCCGGTCCGGCGCCCAGCGCGAGGTCGGCCTCGATCCGGTCCTCCAGGGCGGCCAGCCGCGCCCGCTCCAGCCGCCGGGCCTCGGCGTCGGCGAACGGCGCCTCGCGCACGTCCGCCAGCGCGGGGCCGCGCCACAGGGCCAGGGCCTCCCGCAGGGCGGCGGCGGCCTCGGCCGGCCGGCCCTGTGCGTGCAAGTGCCTGCCGGAGCGGGCCAGTTGCTCGAACCGGGCGGTGTCCACCGCACCGGCCTCGACGGCCAGCCGGTACCCGGCCGGTCCGAAGGTGAGCAGCCCGGGGTCGCCCAGGACGCCCCGCAGGCGGGACACCAGTGACTGCAGGGCGTTCGCCTGGTCGGCCGGTGGCGCCTCGGCCCACAGCGCGTCCACCAGGGCCTGGGGCCGGACGGCGCGGCCGGCGTCCAGTGCCAGGTAGGCCAGCAGCGCCCGCAGCCGCGCGCCGCCGATCGGCAGCGGGCCCGCTCCGGCGTCCAGTACCAGGGGTCCGAGCAGGCCGACGCGCACCGGGTCACTATCGCAGCAGCACCGGTTTGAGCGTCAAGTCGCCGGGCGGCCCGTCACGGGGCTGCGGCACCGCGTGGGCGGCGCGCTCCCCCGGCTCCGGCGGGCCCGCCCGTCACGTCCTCGGGGCGGCGATGGGGGGCCCGGGTGAACCGGTAGCCCCGGACAGCCATCCCCGGTAGCGCTCCGCATACGCATGTGTGTGGATGGTGACAGGACGCCATTTCGTGGCAGTCCGATCGACCATCACCACCCTTATCTGGAAGGGCTCTTCCCCCATGCGTACTGCGCGCCGCGTCCTGACCGTCTCCGCCCTCTGCCTCCCGCTCGTGCTCGGCGGGGCGACCATCGCCTCCGCCGCCACGCCCGACAACATCCCCTCCCTGAACTACGACCACGGGGCGTTCTCCGTCGGCCCGAACGGCAGCGCCCTACACATCACCGACGTCCAGTTCGGTCCTGACGGTGCCTCGTTCCTCGACGCCGCCGTCGCGGTGGGCCCCAACGGCGTCGCCGGCTACGCCACCGAGACCGGTATCAGCCTCGGGGGCTGATCCCCTCCGCTCCCCCATGCCGGGTGCCCCGGGACGAACCGTCCCGGGGCACCCGCACGCCCGGGGCCGGGGGCCGCGCGGGCCCGCGGCGTTCACCCGCCCCCGCGCGGGCTGACGAGCATGCGGATGTCGTCGGCCGCCCAGAGGACGAACCGTTCGGTCGGGACCACCCGGTGGCCCGGCACGGGCCGAAAGCGCAGGCGCTTGAGGAGGACGGCCAGCAGCAGTTCGCACTCGACCATGGCCAGGGCGGCGCCCTCGCAGCTGCGCGGGCCGAACCCGAAGGGGACCCAGGCCAGCCGCGCGCGTCCGGCCGCCTGCTCCGGGGTGAAGCGCTCGGGGCAGAACCGTTCGGGCTCGGGCCAGTGGTCGGGGTTCAGGTGGATGGCCCAGAACGGGTAGAAGACCACCGCCCCGGCCGGGACCTCGTACGCGCCGAGGGTGAGCGCTTCGGTGGTCTGGCGCGCGCCGTACGGGCCGGGCGGGTAGAGGCGCATCGACTCCTGGAGGACCGTCCGCAGGTACGGCAGGCGCCGCAGGTCGGCGTACCCGGGGGCCGGGCGGTCGCCGAGCACGCGGTCCAGTTCCCCGGTGACGCGTTCGGCCGCCTCGGGGTGGCGGCCCAGCAGGTGCAGGGTCCAGGAGACGGCCACGCCGGTGGTGTGGTG
The DNA here is from genome assembly GCF_040687675.1 of Kitasatospora sp. NPDC056731. NCBI lineage: Bacteria > Bacillati > Actinomycetota > Actinomycetes > Kitasatosporales > Streptomycetaceae > Kitasatospora > Kitasatospora sp. NPDC056731. The sequence continues at coordinate 72,730 of NZ_JBFBNR010000033.1, read as the reverse complement.
GGCGGCGAGCATCGTCGCGAGGACGGTGTCGCGGATCCGGGCGGGGCGCTCGCCGGCCTCGACCAGTGCGCCGACCAGGTCGCCGCGGTCGGCGCGGCCGCCGTCGCGATGGGCCGCGATCACCCGGTCGACCGTCGCGCGCAGGAGGGCGAGCGCCCGTGCGGTCCGCTCGGCGCGCTCCTGCGGGTCGACGGCGGGGGGCACCTGGTAGAGCCGTTCCAGGTAGTCGGCGAGCACCTCCTCGAAGGCGGCGGCGACGACGTCCGGGCCCTCGACCTCGCCGCCCAGGGCGTACGCGCAGATCATCCGCAGGGACAGGGCGGTCAGGTCCTGCTGCAGCGCGACGGCCTCGCCCCGGGCACCCCGCGCGGCCCAGCGGTCCGCGAGGCCGGTCGCGAGCGCGGTGAAGCGGTCGAAGGCCTGCTCGTGCGAGGGGCGGCCGGCCAGGACCGAGAGCAGGGTGCGGCGCCACGGGGCGTGTTCGTCCGCCGGGAGCACTTGCAGGTTGCCGGCCTCGAACAGCGGGTCCAGGAAGGAGAACAGGCGCTCGGGGCGGCGGTCCAGGTGCGCGGTGGCCTCCAGCAGCACCGGGTCGGCGACCGACACGGCCGTCTCGGCGCCGGGCAGCTGGAACCGTGCCACGGGGCCGTACTCGGCGTGCAGCCGCAGCTGGTAGGCGTGCAGCCCGCCGGCCTGCGCGATGGCGCCGACCCCGCCGTCCGGCCGGGGGTCGGGACCGGGGATCTTCATCGGACCTCCTGGTGACGCATGGTCGGATCCGCCGCCCGGACGGTGGACGCGGGCGGCGCAGCGCCGACGGCCGTGGGGACCAGGATCGCGCGGGAGCGCGTCCGGCCGGCGGTGGCGACTCCGGGTGAAATTGCGAGCGCTTGCAAGCAATCGGCGTGCACAACTATTGTGGTGTCACGCAAAGTGCACCTGCAATCATTCGAGAAGGCTTCCCCTCGCCCCTCCCGCCCCCGCCCCCGCCTCCGCCTCCGCCTCCGCCGACAGGAGTCCGTCCATGAGCACCACCCTCTTCACCCCCTACACCCTGAGGACCCTGACCGTCCCCAACCGCGTCTGGATGGCGGCGATGTGCCAGTACAGCGCCGCTCCGGACGGCGACGCGGCCGGCGCCCCGACGGACTGGCACTTCACCCACGTCGCGGCACGCGCCACCGGCGGCACGGGGATGATCGTCATGGAGGCCACCGCCGTCAGCCCCGAAGGCCGCATCACCCCCTACGACCTCGGGATCTGGAACGACACCCAGGTCGCGGCCTTCCGGCGGATCACCTCCTTCCTGACCGCGCAGGGCACCGTGCCGGCCCTCCAGCTCGCCCACGCCGGCCGCAAGGCGTCCACCGAGCGCACCTGGATCGACCGCGGCCGCGCCCTCGCCCCGGACGAAGCCCACGGATGGACGCCGCTCGCCCCCAGCGCCCTCCCCTTCGCTCCCGCCCGGACCAGGCCCGACGAACTCACCGAGGAACAGATCCGCGGGATCGTCCGGCAGTTCGCCGACGCCGCCCGGCGCGCGCTCGACGCCGGCTTCCGGGCCGTCGAGATCCACGGCGCCCACGGCTACCTGATCCACCAGTTCCTCTCCCCCCACAGCAACCACCGCACCGACGCGTACGGCGGCTCCTTCGAGGGCCGCATCCGCTTCGCCCTGGAGGTCGTCGACGCCGTCCGCTCGGTGTGGCCCGAGGACCTGCCCGTCCTCTTCCGCGTCTCCGCGACCGACTGGCTCACCGAGAACCCGCAGGACGACCGCACCGGGTGGACCTCGGAGGAGACCGTCCGCCTCGCCAAGGAACTCCTGGCCCACGGCGTGGACCTGATGGACGTCTCCACCGGAGGCCTCGTCCCCGACGCCACGATCGACGCCGGACCCGGCTACCAGGTGCCCTTCGCCGAGGCGGTGCGCAGCGGGGCCGGCATGCCCGTGGCGGCCGTCGGCCTGATCACCGACCCCGTCCAGGCCCAGGACATCCTCGCCGCCGGTAAGGCCGACGCCGTCCTGCTCGGCCGCGAGCTGCTGCGCGACCCGTACTGGGCGCGCCGCGCCGCCGCCGAACTGGGCGCCCGGGTCTCCACCCCCGTGCAGTACCACCTCGCGTAGCGGCGCCCCGGTACGGGCGGTGGGGGGCCCTGCGGTTGCGGCGGCCCGGTTCCGGCGGCGCGGTTCCCCGTGGAGGCCCGCCCCGCCGCCCGCCGGTCCCGCGCACCTGTGATCAACTCTTCGGGTACCGCGGCGGGGACCGCGGCACAGGACGAACCATCAAAGGGGGATGGTCACATGGTCGAACTGTCGAACGGTGCGATGACCTGGGTGGCGGCCGGGGACAGCATCACCCGGGCCGCCCTGCACACCCACGGCGCGCGCGGCTGGGTGGAGCACGTGCAGGAACGCCTCTGCTGGCAGCTCGGCCGGCTGACGGACGTCGTGGTCAACACCGGCGTGTCCGGCTGGCGGGCCACCGACGTCCTCGGGGCGTACGACTTCGTCATCGGGCGGTTCGCACCGGACGTGCTGTCGCTCTCGCTGGGGACCAACGACGCCCCCGCCGGGCTGGAGGGGCTCGGGGAGTTCCGCGACGCCATGCGCGAGATCGTCGCCCGGTCCGCCGGCGCGCAGATCGTGCTGCACACGCCGCTCGTGGCCAGCCACGCCGGGCGCGCCGCCCGCCCCGAGCTGCCCGCGTACTGCCAGGCCGTGCGCGAACTCGCCGCGGAGACGGGCGCGTTGCTCGTCGACCACGAGGCGTACTGGCTCGCCGAGTTCCCCGACGGCGAGGCGATCCCGTGGCTGGACGACCCCACACACCCCAACGGCGTCGGCCACCTGCACCTGGCCGACCACACGCTGCGCACACTGGGGCTGGGCGAACTCACCGCCCTGTGAGCGGGCCCCGCCGGGCGGGCCGTCGGGCGGGCCGTCGGGGCGGTTGCCGCTGATCGGGGGCTGGGCGGCGTCCGGAATTTTTGTCGGGTCCCTGTCTAGTTCGCTTGCGTCCTGGTGTGGTGGGATGTGCCCGTCACGGGATTTGAGGGCGCTGACGGGGGTACGCGGTGAGGGGTGGACGGCTGTGCGGGCTGGACGGGGACGCGGCGCGGCTTGCCGCGGCGGGCCTGGTCCGGCTGGGTGCGCAGGAGTGGGTGGGCGACGCGGCCGGGGCTCCGGCGTGGCTGGGGCGGATGCGGGCGGCGTCGTTCGCGGACGCCTGGCTGGCGTTCGGCGAGCCGTCGGCGCCGGGGCTGCGGGTGCCGGCCGGGGAGGTCCTGCGGGCGCTCGCGTACCGGGCGGCGGAGCTGGTGCTCCAGGCCCGCGAGGGGGATGTGCCGGCGGTGCTGGAGTGGCTGGGCCGGCGGTCGGCGGAGGCCCGTGAGCAGGCGGGCCGGGCGGAGGTGGCGCACCCGGCCGAACCGGCCGCGCTCGCCCTGGTGTGGCACGGCGTCCAGGCGGTCACCGCCGACGGCGGGGACGGGTACGGGGGCGGGGGCGCTTCGGCGGCCGAGGGCCGGGAGGCGCACGGCCGGCGCATCGACGAGCGGGGCGAGGCCTACGTCCGGGAGCGGCACCACCGCCGGGACACCCTGGCGCTGATGCTGGCCTGTGCCCGGATCGCGGCCGCCGCGCTGGTGGAGTCGTGCGGCGGCGATCCGGGCCGGGTGGACGGGTGGCTGGAGGAGGACGCGGCCCGGTACATGGCGCTCGGCGGCCCGGTGCCGCTGTGGGTGCCGGGCCGGCCGGGGCAGCCGACGGGGTGAGGCCGGGGGCTCGGCGGTTTAGTCGCCGGGGCTCAGCGGGCCGGGAGGCTGAGGGTCGCGTGCAGGCCGCCGCCGGGGGCGGGGGTGAGGCCGAGGTCGCCGTGGTGGGCGTCGGTGATGGCCGCGACGATGGCCAGGCCGAGTCCGTGACCGCGGCGGGCGGGGTCGGACTGCGCGGTGCGGCCGCGGCCCCGCAGGAAGGGCTCGGTGAGGGTGGGGACCGTCTCGGGGGCCAGACGGGGGCCGGTGTTGGTGACGGTGAGCCGGACCCGGCCGGGGCCGGCGGGGTCCGCCCCGGTGGTGACGGTGACGGATCCGCCGGTCGGCAGGTTGTGGCGCAGCGCGTTCTGCAGCAGGTTGACGGCGGCCTGGCGCAGCAGGACCGGGTTGCCGGTGGCGGGGGCGGGCCGGCAGTCCGTGGTGACGGTGACGCCCAAGGCGGCGGCCTCCTCCTGGACGGCGGCGAGGGCGTCGCGGGTGGTGTGGGCGAGGTCGAGGGGTTCGAGTTCGGGGGCGGTGTGGCCGAGGTCGGCGAGTTGGAGGAGGGCTTCGCTGATCTCGATGCCGCGCTGGTTGGTGTCCTGGAGGCGGGTGACGAGGGTGGTCCAGTCCTGGTGGGCCGGGTCGGCGGCGGCGACCTGGAGCATGGTGCGGGTGATGGCCAGGGGGGTGCGCAGTTCGTGGGAGGCGTTGGCGGCGAAGCGCTGCTGGGCGTCGAAGGAGCGCTGGAGGCGTTCGAGCATCTCGTCGAAGGCGTCGGAGAGGTCGGTGAACTCGTCGCGGGGGCCGGCGAGGGCGATGCGGTGTTCGAGTGCTCCGCCCGCGGCGCGGTGGGCGGCACTGGTGATGTCCTGGAGAGGGCGCAGGACGCGGCCGGCGATGAACCAGCCGCCGATCGTTCCGACGGCGGTGAGCAGGGCCAGGGCGTAGCCGGAGATGGTGAGCAGGGAACGGAGGATCTCCTGGCGGGAGGGGGCGGAGAGGCGGTCGCGGGGGTTGGAGGAGGTGAGCGGGTAGTTGGGGATGTAGCGCATGCCGATGTAGACGACGGCCAGGCAGAGGGTGCCGGTGATGACGGCGAAGAGGGTGTAGCTGAGGGTGAGCCGCAGGCGGGCGGTCAGGCGGCGCGGTCGCGGCACGGGGCGGGTGCGGGGCGGGGCGCTCACGTGGGGGTGCCGTCGGTGAGGCGGTAGCCGACGCCGGGCACGGTCTGGATCACCCAGGGTTCGCCGAGTCGTTTGCGCAGGCCGGAGATGGTGATGCGGACGGCGTTGGTGAACGGGTCGGCGTTCTCGTCCCAGGCGCGTTCGAGGAGGTTCTCGGCGCTGATGACGCCGCCGCGTGCGGTCATCAGGACCTCCAGGACGGCGAACTGCTTGCGGGAGAGGGCGACGTAGCGGCCGTCGCGGTAGACCTCGCGGCGGAAGGGGTCCAGGCGCAGTCCGGCGTATTCGAGGACGGGGGGCGCGGCCTGGGCGGGGCGGCGGGCCAGGGAGCGCAGCCGGACGACGAGTTCGGCGAGGTCGAAGGGTTTGGTCAGGTAGTCGTCGGCGCCGAGTTCGAAGCCGGCGACCTTCTCGTTGAGGCGGGCGGCGGCAGTGAGCATGAGGACGCGGCAGCCCAGGCGGTGCTCGACGATGGTGCGGCAGACGTCGTCGCCGTGGGTGCCGGGGATGTCGCGGTCCAGGACGACGACGTCGTAGGTGTGGACGGCGAGGCGTTCGAGGGCGGCGTCGCCGTCCGTGACGATGTCGCAGGCGATCGCCTCCAGGCGCAGGCCCGCCTGGACCGCCTCGGCGAGGTAGATCTCGTCCTCCACCACCAGGACCCGCACGCGCTGTTCTCCCGTCCCGCTCTCGCTGTCGTTGCCGTTGCCGTTGCCGTTGCCGTTGCCGTTGCCGTTGCCGCTGGTGTCCATTGGACACGAACGGGCCTATCGAAAACGTATCGGTTAGTGCAGACGTCCTGGTAACACCGCATTTCCTCCCATGGTGTGGCCGCCGGGTTTCCCCGTCGCGGCGAGGTGACGAGCGCCGGGAGGCAGCGATGGACGGGACGACGCGCCAGGAGGCGACGCGGTGGCGGACGGCGGGGGGTGGCCGGCGGGCGGTGGCCGTGGGCACCGGGGCGGTGGTGGTGCTGGCGCTGGCCGGCGCCTGCGCGGCCGCCGATCCGCCGGCGACCGAGGCGGCGCTGCGGACCCTGGCGGCCACCGTCGCGCCGTTCTCCTCCTCCCTCGCTCCGGGGCCCGGCTCCTCGGCGGGGGCGGACGGCGACATTCCCGACGGCACGACGCTGACCCCGTTCGACACCGGGGCGCCGGCGGTGGGCAACCTGGACGGGCCGCTGCTGGAAGCCGTCCAGCAGGCCGCCCGGGACGCGCGCGCCCAGGGCATCGAGATGACCGTCACCTCGGGCTGGCGCAGCAAGGAGTACCAGCAGCGGCTGCTCGACAAGGGGGTGGCCAAGTACGGGAGTCTGGAGCGGGCCAGGCAGTTCGTGAACACGCCGGAGAAGTCGGCGCACGTCTCGGGCAAGGCCATCGACATCGGCCCGACCAATGCCGACTACTGGCTGATCCAGCACGGCGCGCGGTACGGGCTCTGCCAGGTGTACGCCAACGAGATCTGGCACTTCGAGCTGCTGACCAGCCCTGGCGGGACCTGTCCGGCCCAGTTGCCCGACGCGGCCGGGTAGGGGGCGTTCGTGACCCGATCGCAGGAGGGGCTCGCGCCGGGGGCGGGGGCGGTCTCAAGGCCGGGGCCGGGACAGGGGACGGCGGGGGGCGCCTCGGCGGGTGTCTCCCGCCCGGGCGGCCGGCGATGCCGTCGGCAGCGGCGCCCGCAGGTCGGGCGCTGGCGGCGCGGCCGCGTGGCCGCCGCCGTGGCCCTGCTGACCGCCCTCGCCCTGGCCGGTCACCGGCAGGTGCCGAGCCTGGGCGTCCACTTGGGGAGCCTGTGGGAGAGCGCCCTGCCCTGGGCCGGCGTCGTGGTGCCCGCCGTCCTGCTCGCCGCCGCGCTGCGCCGCGCGCCGGTGCCGGCGTGCGCCGCGGTGGTGCTGGCCGCGGTGTGGGCCGTCGTGCTCGGGCCGGTGCTCGCCGGCGGCGGCCCGCCGCCGGGGGGCGGTGCGGGCCCGGCCGGCGGTGCGGGCCTGACCGCGGTCACCCACAACGTGAGCGCGCAGAACCCGGACCCCGCCGGCACGGCCCGGGCGCTGCTCGCCGCCCGCCCCGACCTGGTCGCCCTGGAGGAGGTCACCGACGCCGCGCTGCCCGTCTACCAGCACGTGCTGGACGCCGAACTGCCGCACCGCACGCGGATCGGCACCGTCGCGCTGTGGAGCCGCTACCCGCTGACCGACGCACGGCGGCTGACCATCGACCCCGGCTGGAGCCGCTCGCTGCGGGCCGAAGTCCAGGCCCCCGGTGGGCCGTTGGCCGTGTACGTGGTCCATCTCGCCTCCGTGCGGCTCAACGTCACCGGCTTCGCCACCGCTCACCGCGACCGCAACCTCGCCGCGCTCGGCGCCGCGCTGGACGAGGAGCCCCTGCGCCGGGTGCTGCTGCTGGGCGACCTCAACACCGCCGCCGGGGACCACGCGCTCGCCCCGGTCACCAGCCGGCTGAGCTCCGCGCAGGACAGCGCGGGCGGCGGCTTCGGGTTCACCTGGCCGGCGGTCTTCCCGCTGGCCCGGATCGATCACGTCATGACCCGGGGCCTGTCCGCGACCGCCGCCTGGACCCTGCCCGCCACCTCCAGCGACCACCTGCCCGCCGCCGCCCGGCTGACGCCGTGAGGGGCGTGCGGGCGGCGGGCGTAGGGGCGGCGGGCGCGGGGGTGGCAGCGGGCGCGGGGGCCGGTGTCAGGCCAGGAGGTCGGACTGGAGGGTGACCACCTGGCGGAAGGCCGCGTCCGGGACGCCGTCGGGGTTGGTCATCGTGACGACGGCGACGAGGTCGGAGGCGCAGAGGTAGGCGATGCGGGCGTTCGGGGTGCCCTTGGCGCCCTTCGCCGTACTCTCCTGGGCGTCCAGGTGGACGCCCTCGACGGTGTCCCAGGCGCTGTGGGAGGTGCTCTTCGCGCCGGGCAGGGCATTGGGCCTGGCGTCGGAGCGCAGGGAGGAGAAGACGTTCCAGGACTCGAAGGAGGCGCCGAAGCGCAGCAGCCGGATCTGGGTGCGGGTGCCGTCGGAGGCCGTCCACTCCCGGACGGTGGCCGCCCGGCAGGCGTCCTGCAGGAGCAGTGCGCGGAGCTCGGCCGGGTCCCGCTGGTCGGCGAGGATCGCATCGCAGGTGACCCAGTCGGCCGGGGCCTGGCCGGCGGGGGCCGTGGACGGGCTCGCGCCCGCCGAGGCCGACGCCGACGTGGAGGCGGAGGCGGTCGGGGTCTGGCTCGGGGTCGGGGTCGCGCTCGCCGACGGGGTGCCGGTGGCCGCGGCGGTGGGAACCGGGTAGAGCGCCGGGGTGAGGCTGCCGCCGGCCTCCTTGGGGGCGGGCAGCAGCAGATAGCGCAGGTCCGCGGCGTGCAGGGCGTTCTTGCCGCCCGTACGGTCCGGCGTGCTGCTGCCGGAGGGCAGCGGCGGCAGCGTCAGCGGCGGGAAGGTGTAGCGGCCGTCGCCCGGGGTGGCCAGGCCGGGCAGGTCGGTGCGCTCGGGGGCGGTGACGGCCAGCGCGGCGCCGGTGCCCGCGAGGGCGAACACCAGGGTGGCGGTGGCCCAGCGCGCGGCCGCCCTGCGGCGGGCGCTGCGCCGGGCGAGGCGGGCCTCGTGCTCCTCGGGGGTCTCCGCGGCGGGAGCGGCGGGGAACTCGGCGGGGGTGCCCGTGGAGGTCTCCGCGAAGGTCTCCGTGGCGGCCTCGGCGAGGGTGCCCGCGGGGGTCTCGGCGGGAGCGGCGGGCTCGTGCGGGGTGGCGTGGTCGGTCATGCGGACGCTCCCGGGCGGGCGAGGCGGTCGAGCTGCAGGGTGAAGAGGGCGACGATCCGGTCCTTGGGCAGCGGTGCCACGCCCTCGACGTTCATGACCACCAGCAGGTCGCCCTCGGCGGCCGAGCACTCCAGGTAGTCGATCGGCGCGGACGGCGGCGCCGGCATCAGGTAGCAGTGCGCCTCGGGGTGGCCCGGGATCTCCGGGCCGATCCGGAACAGGCCGGTGTCGCCGGTGAAGACCGCGGTGTACTCGTTGAGCTTCTGCACTTCCTGCTGGTTGAACTGGCGCAGCTTCAGGCCGACCACCAGGTCGTCCTCGCTGGTCCGGTACGTCCGCACGCCGGTGGCCTTGACGTGCAGGCCCTCCCAGTAGGAGCGGAGCTTGTCGCGCTTGTCCTTGGGGATCTGCTGGAGTTCGTCGTCCAGTTCGGCGGACAGGAACTCGGCGCCGAGTTCGGTGTCGTTGCCGTAGCCGCCCTCGTCCGGGCCGGGTTCGTAGCCGGCCGGGACGGGCAGCAGCAGGTCGCGCAGCGAGCCGAAGTGGTTGCCGTTGGACTTGGCGCCGAACGGCGTGGCGGTCGCGGTCGGGACGGGCGCGGCGGACGGCCCGGCGGCGACGGCCGGGGCGGGGTCGTCGTACTGGGTCTTGATGATGCCGACGCCGATGGCCACCCCGGCCAGCGCCGCCGCGGCCGTCGCGGCGCCCGCGCGCAGCAGGCGGCGGGAGGCGGGGCGCGGGGCGGCGGGCGCGGCGGGTACTGCGGCGGTCGGCGCGGCGGGCTCGGCGGCGAACTGCTGCTCGGAGACGGGCTGTTCGGCAGCGTCCGGGGCCGCCTCGGGGGCGGTCGGCGCCGGTGTGGCGGCCGGGGTCCCGGTCATGCTGTTGTCGGTCATACCAGCCGCTCCCATTGCTGCTTGGCGAGGTCCTTCACGACGTCGGGGTTCACCGGCTTGGGGTCGAAGACCTCGACCACCATCGCCACCGTGCCGCGTTGGGCTACGGCCTGGCCGTAGTAGTACCGATCGGCGCTGTCGGCCCAGTACCTGGGTGTCTCGTCCACCCGGTAGCCGCCGTTGGCGCCGTCGGCGAACGGCTTCAGGTTGCGGGTGGTGCCGACGGCGTGCGTGGCGGCTTCGTTGGCGCGGTCCGGCGCGTACTGGACCAGCGACACGCGGTACCTGGTGTCGCCCTTCTTCCAGTCCACCTCGGCCGCGCGCCGGAAGCCCCGGGAGTTCAGGTCCTTGAAGTCGCGGACCGCGCTGCCGCTGTGCTCGGCGAGCTCGCCGACCGACACCCAGCTCGGCTTGTCCGGGAATTCTCCCCAGGCGGCGCTGCCGTCCGGGGCACCGATCAGCAGTTTGAGCAGGTCGCCGTCGATGGCCAGCGGTTTGGGCTGCTGGGCGGCGAAGGCGGTCGGGTCGACCGCCGCGGCCGGGTAGGACGGGCGCGCGACCTGGATCGGCGGCAGCGGCGTCGGCGGGCGCTGGGCCTGGACGGCGTAGCCGACGCCGCCGCCGACCAGGGTGCCCAGCACCAGGCCGGACACCGCCAGCAGCACCGGGCGCGGGCGGCGCGGGGCGCGGGGCGCCCGCTCGGGGCCGGCCAGCGGTTCGGCGGTGAACTGCGGTTCAGCGAAAGGAAGTTCATCGGACGGCGGCTCGGCGGAAGACGGTTCGGCGGGCATGGCGGCGGGCCGCGGCGGGGCGGCGGGCGCCGGCGCGGTGCCGGGCGGGGGCAGCGCGGGTTCGGTGGTCACGGGATGGCTCCAGAGGAGGGTGGGGAGGACGGCGTCGGGGCGGGCGGCGGCGCGGGTTCAACCGCGTTCAGCTGCGTTCAGCCGCCGGAGGCGAGCCACTCGCGCTGGCGCTTCATCAGCCCGCTCAGCAGCGCCTTGTCCGGTGTCCCCTTCACCTCGACGTCGATCGTGTACTGGACGTCGCCCTGGCTGGAGATGCCGGTCATCGAGCCGGTGTACGCCTGCTGCTTGGGCTTGTGCAGGTAGCCGTGGGCGTTCGGGTCGCCGTCGATGTCGATCGGGTCCTGCGACTTGAGGGTGTATCCCTGGACGAACTCGCGCGCCATCGAGGTGGAGCCGAAGCGCAGCAGGGTGACGGTCACCTCGGCCTTGCCGTCGGCCGTCCGGTACATCCGGGTGGCGCCCGACTGGTAGCCGTACGAGCCGAGGATGTCCATGATGCCGTCCTGCTTGCCGAACAGGTCGGCGACGTCGTCGTTGGTCATGGTCATCCCGTCCGCGGGCCCGTACGACTCGCCGCCGTCCGGGATCGGGAGCAGGAAGTAGCGCAGGTCGCCCTCGTGCTTGCCGCCGTTGACGGTCCCCTTGACGGTGCTGGCCGGCTTGGGGGTGGTCGGGGCGGCGGTGGGCGTCGGCACCGGTACCGGCACCGGGGTGGCGGAGGGCGTCGGGCTCGGGCTGGAGGCGGTGGCGGTGGTGGCCGGCGCGGGTGCGGCGGCGGCCGGGCGGGTGTCCGGCCTGCCGACGGCGACGGTCACCGCGGCGCTGGTCGCCGTGACGGCGAGCAGGCCGGCGGTGGCCAGCGCGACGCCGACGGCGCGCGGCAGCCGGCGCGCGGCCGGTTCGGGTGCGACGGCGTGCTGCGGCGCGGCGTCGGGCTGCGGTACGGAGGCGTGCTCCGGTACGGCGGGGTGCTGTGGCGCAGCGGGGTGCTGCGGTACGGCGGCCGGTTGCGGCGCAGCGTCGGGCTGCTCCGGAACGGCGGCTGTTTCGTTTTCGGGCGCGGACAAGGAACTCCCCCGGGAGAATGTGGGATCTCGCGCGCGGACTCCCTCGCAAACCGCTCCCCCGGCGGTTCTCCGGACCGTCCATCACGCGTCTCAGCAGGCATTATGAGAGACCGTTCGCACCGCTGCCAACAAAGTTAATCGCCGCACTCCGGTCCAATACTCGATGAATCGGACACGTCGTGATGTAACCGCAACAGGCGATCCGGGCACGGTACCGCGGTACCGTGCCCCTTCCGATGATCGGTCCGGGGTACCACGGATCGCGCCGGCGCCGCACCTAGCGTGGAGTGTGAGGGAGGCCGGGACGGTCCGGCCCCGGAGCGTAGGGGTGAGCGATGATCGAGGCGCACCAGCTGACGAAGCGGTACGGGGAGAAGACCGCCGTCGACCGGCTCGACTTCACGGTCAAGCCCGGCACGGTCACCGGCTTCCTCGGGCCCAACGGCGCCGGGAAGTCCACCACCATGCGGATGATCGTCGGACTGGACGCGCCCACCAGCGGCTCGGTGCGCGTCAACGGGCGCCGTTACGCGGCTCACTCGGCGCCGTTGCAGGAGGTCGGGGCGCTGCTGGAGGCCAAGTCGATCCACCCGGGGCGCTCCGCGTTCAACCACCTCATGGCCCAGGCGCACACCCACGGCATCCCGCGCTCGCGGGTGGAGGAGGTCGTCGAGCTGACCGGGCTGCAGTCGGTGGCCAGGAAGCGTGCCGGGGCGTTCTCGCTGGGCATGGGCCAGCGGCTGGGGATCGCGGCGGCGCTGCTGGGCGACCCGGCGACGGTGATGCTGGACGAGCCGGTCAACGGCCTCGACCCGGAGGGCGTGCTGTGGATCCGCAACCTCCTCACCTCGCTGGCCGCCGAGGGCCGCACCGTCTTCGTGTCCTCGCACCTGATGAGTGAGGTCGCGCTGGTCGCCGACCACCTGATCATCGTCGGGCGGGGCCGGCTGCTGGCCGACACCACCGTGCAGGACCTGGTCCGCCAGGCCGGCGGCGACGTGGTGAAGGTGGCCAGCGCCGATCCGGCCCGGCTGCGCACGGCGCTGGCCGGGCCCGGGGTGGAGGTCACCGGCCGTTCCGGCTCGGAGGAGCTCCTCGTCACCGGCCTGGCCGCGCGGGAGATCGGCCTGCGGGCCGCCGAGCAGGGCATCGCCCTGTTCGAGCTCACCACCCGCACGGTCTCCCTGGAGGAGGCGTTCATGGAGCTGACCAGGGACGCCGTGGAGTACCACGGCACCACCACCGCGACCGGGCCCGCCGCCAGTGCGGGTGCCGGCGCCGAGTCCCCGAGGAGCGCGGCATGAGCACCATCGCACCGAACCAGACGTCCGCGGCCGCCGACCGGCGCCCCGCGCGCCCCGCCTACCGGGTGACGCCCGTGCGCGTGCTGCGCTCGGAGTGGGCCAAGCTGTGGTCGCTGCGCTCGACCTGGATCACGCTGGGCCTGGGCCTGCTGTTCCTGGTCGCGTTCGGGCTGATCGCCGCGTTCCAGTTCAAGTCGAGGATCACCTCGGGGCGCCCGATGGACCGGGGGGACTTCGCCGACGCCAGTGCCCTGAGCCTGTCGCTGTTCGGCACCAACTTCGCGCAGCTGGCGTTCGGCGTCCTGGGCGTGCTGGTCGCCGCGGGCGAGTACTCCACCGGCATGATCCGCTCCACCCTGGCCGCAGTGCCGCGCCGGCTGCCGGTGCTGTGGTCCAAGGCGGCGGTGTACGGCGTGGTGGTGCTGCTGCTCGGCACCATCGGGGTGTTCGTCGCCTTCGCGGCCGACAGCGGCATCCTCTCCGGCACCCGCGCGGCGATGACGTTCTCCGACGCCGGCGTCCTGCGCGGCCTGCTGGGGGCCGGGCTCTACCTCGCCCTGGTGGGCGTGATCGGCGTCGCGCTGGGCGCGCTGCTGCGGTCGGTGGCGGGCGGCATCTCGGTGCTGGTGGCCTCGCTGATGCTGGTCCCCGGCCTGATCTCGCTGCTGCCCTCGTCCTGGCAGGACCACATCAGCCCCTACCTGCCCAGCCACGCGGGCGAGGCGATGTTCGCCCTGCACCACGACGCGACCACGCTGTCGCCCGCCGCGGGGCTGGCGGTCTTCCTGCTGTGGACGGTGCTCGCCCTGGCGGGCGCGGCCGTGCGGCTGGTGCGCAGCGACGCCTGAGGACTGGGAGACTGCGTGGACGTCCCGGTGCGGTGCCCGTTCGAGTCGGGTGCCGCACCGGGCGCGTTTCGTATCCGTTTTCGTGTCCGTTTTCGTGTCCGTTCCGGGATGAGGTTGGACGAAGGTGACGACCGTTGCGGATGAGCTGGACGAAGGTGACGACCGTTGCGGATGAGCTGGACGAAGGTGACGACCGTTGCGGATGAGCTGGACGAAGGTGACGCCGTGAGCGAGCACGACACCGCCGCGGGGGCGGGGGGCGACCCGCTGTCGGGGCACCCGGTGTTCGCGCGCCTGGCCCGGCTGGGGCAGCGGGCGCGGCAGGCGGACCGCGACCACCCGTGGGTGCTGGACACCGCGGTGGTGGCCGCGGTCTTCCTGCTGTTCTGCCTGCCGGACCTGCTGCCCTTCCACGACGGCGGGGAGCGGGCGCGCGAGCACCGGATCGTCTTCGCCCGCCCGCCGCTGGCGGCGATGCTGGCCTTGCAGGCGGGGCTGCTGCTGCCGCTGCTGTGGCGCCGGCGGCGCCCGGCGGCGGCGTTCGCGGCGGTCGCGGCGGTGTTCGTCCTGCAGTGGTCGCTGGGGGTGGCGCTGCGCGCGGACGTCGCGCTGCTCGTCGCCCTCTACAGCCTGGCCCTGCACGGGAGCCTGCGGCACCTGGCGTGGGCGTGCACGGCGATGGCTGGCGCGTCGGCGCTGGTCGCGGTGGAGCTGTCCGGCGGGCTGCCGGTCGGGGACGCGCTGTTCTTCCTGTTCAGCGCGGCGACGGCGGCGGTGGCCGTCGGCATCGCGGTGCGCATCCGCCGGGCCCAGCTCGCCGGGCTGCGCGAGCGGGCGGCGCGGCTGGAGGTCGAGCGCGACCAGCGCAGCCGGCTGGCCACCGCCACCGAGCGCACCCGGGTGGCCCGGGAGATGCACGACATCATCGGCCACAACCTGTCCGTGATCATCACCCTGGCGGACGGCGGCGCGTACGCGACCGAGGCCTCCCCCGAGCGGGGCCGGGAGGCGCTGCTGCTGATCGGGGAGACCAGCCGCCAGGCGCTGGGCGAGCTGCGGCGCATGCTCGGCGTCCTGCGCGACCAGGGCGGCGAGCAGGGCCCCGAGTTCACGCCGCAGCCGGGCATCGCCGACCTCGACGGGCTGTGCGCGCGCATCCGGGCCGCCGGGCCGCAGGTCGTGTACACCGCGCGCGGCGAGGTGGGGCGGCTGGACCGCGGGGTGCAGCTGATGGCGTACCGCATCGTCCAGGAGGCGCTCACCAACACCCTCAAGCACGCCGGGCCCGACACCCGGGCGCACGTGACGCTGGCCGCCGAGGGTGGCCGGCTGCGGGTGCGGGTACGGGACGGCGGTCCACCCGGCGGTCCACCCGGCGGGGCGGTGCGGGGCGGTCCGGCGGGCGAGGAGGGCCACGGTCTCACGGGCATGCGCGAACGCGCGGCCCTGTACGGGGGCACCGTCACCGCCGGGCCCGGGCCCGGGGCAGGATGGACCGTGGAGGCCGTCCTCGACCTCACCCCCGACGGGCCCGACGGACCCGACGGCCTCGGCGGCCCCGGCGGCCTCGGCGCCTTCACCCCCGATCCCGATCCCGACCCCGACCCGACAGGCGGCCTGACGTGACCACGGTCCTCATCGTCGACGACCAGCCGCTCCAGCGGTACGGCTTCCGGATGCTGCTGGAGAGCCAGCCCGGCACGGAGGTCGTCGGCGAGGCCGCGCACGGCGCCGAGGCCGTACGCCTGGCGGCCGACCTGCGGCCCGACGTCGTCCTGATGGACATCCGGATGCCCGGCATGGACGGCATCGAGGCCACCCGCCGCATCGTCGCCACCGGCGGGCGCTCGCGCATCCTCGTCCTGACCACCTTCGACCTCGACGAGTACGCCCACGCCGCGCTGCGCGCCGGCGCCAGCGGCTTCCTCCTCAAGGACGCCCGCCCGGAGGACCTCCTGGCCGGGATCCGCGCCGTCTCCGAAGGCGACGCCGTCGTCGCCCCCGCCATCACCCGGCGCCTCCTGGACGCCTACGCCCACCACCTGCCCGTGCGCCCGCCCGGCGCGGCCGCCGAGGACGACCCGCGGCTGAACGCCCTGACCGAGCGCGAGCGCGAGATCCTGGTCGCGGTCGGCCGGGGCTGGACCAACGGCGAGATCGCCCAGCGCCTGGTGCTCGCGGAGTCGACCGTCAAGACGCACGTCAGCCGGGTGCTGGCGAAGATCGGCGCCCGGGACCGGGTGCAGGCCGTGATCTTCGCCTACGACCGCGGCCTGAACCGGCCGAACCCGCCGGCCTGAGCCGTCCCGCTCCTGCCGCGCGGGACGCGGCTGCGGGGCGGCGGCGTCAGGGGCGCTTCTTCGGGGCGGCTTCGAGGTCGGTGGCGGCGGCGGCCAGGATGGCGCCGAAGACGTGGGCGATGACGGGCTTGCCGACCCGGCGGGCCAGGGCCGCGCCGACGAGGGGGACGGGGATCGCGAAGCCGGTCGCCCAGACGACCAGGGTGCCCTCGGGAACCTCCTCGAACGTCATCCGGCCGAACTCGTGCCGGGCCGGCGGGAAGCTGCGGTCGACGGTGTAGTCGAAGCCGTGCGGGGCGTTGTAGGCGGTGATCCGCTCGTTGAACCAGCCGATCAGCCAGGTGTGCAGCCGCACGGCGCCCACCCCGTAGGGCGCGCCCTCCCCGGGCCGGGCCAGGCGCGCCCTGAGCACGAACGGGGAGCGGGTGTAGTTGGTGCTCGTGGCGCACCAGTCGAACACCTCGGCGATCGGCGCCGCGACGACCCGTCGCACGGTCACGGTTTCCATGGCTCGTCCCTCTTCTGCAGCGGGGGGCGCGGGTGTCGGCCGCGCCCTGTTCACCGATGAAGACCGGACGCGGCCCGAAACCGTGACATCGGGCGGGGGCGTCCTCGGGGTGGCGATGCCGCCTGCCTACCGCTCGGCTCTGGGCGTGCGGGCCATGAGCAGGTCGACGGCGCGGTCGGTGGTGACGGTGCCGTCGAGGATGGCGACGACGAGTGCGGTGATGGGCATCTCGACGTGGTGCCGTCGGGCGAGGTCGAGGACGGCGTAGGCGGACTTGGCCCCTTCGGCGGTCTGGCCGGTGGCGGTGGCGGCCTGGTCGATGGTCAGGCCGCGGGCGAGGTGTTCGCCGAAGGTGCGGTTGCGGGAGAGCGCGGAGAGGCAGGTCGCGGTGAGGTCGCCGAGGCCGGCCAGTCCGGCGAAGGTGGCAGGTTCGGCGCCGAGCGCGATTCCCAGGCGGGCGGTTTCGGCGAGTCCGCGGGTCAGGAGGGTGGCCTTGGCATTGTCGCCGAGGCCGAGTCCGGCGGCCAGGCCGACGGCGAGCGCGATGACGTTCTTGACCGCGCCGCCGAGTTCGCAGCCGATGACGTCGGTGTGGGTGTAGGGGCGGAAGTACGGGGTGCGGCAGGCCACTTGGAGTCGGCGGGCCGCGTCGTGATCGGTGCAGGCGATGACGCTGGCGGCGGGCTGGCGGGCGGCGATCTCGCGGGCCAGGTTCGGGCCGGACAGGACGGCGACGCGGGCGGGGTCGAGAGCGGCGCCCTGGGCGATGACCTCGCTCATGCGCCGGCCGGTGCCGAGCTCGATGCCCTTCATGAGGCTGACGACCAGGGTGTCCGGCTCGATCAGGGGCGCCCACGCGGCCAGGTTGGCCCGCAGGGTCTGGGAGGGGATGGACAGGATGGCGACGTCTGCTCCGGCCAGGGCAACGTCGGCTTCGGTGGTGGCCTTCACCGTGCCGGGCAGCGTGACGCCGGGCAGGTAGTCGGGGTTGACTCCCCGGGTGTTGATGCCGTCGGCGACCTCGGGGCGGCGCGCGTGCAGGACGACGTCGCATCCGGCGTCGGCGAGAACCAGCGCGAAGGCGGTCCCCCACGATCCTGCCGACAGTACGGCGACCCGGGTCATCCTCTACCTCCGCGTGCTGGTGGGGAGCTGAGGGGCAGCGTACTGGCGCCTTGGGGGCTGAGGCGCCGGTCAGCAGCGGCGCAGGGTGAGCGCGACGGCGCGGCGCCCGACCAGGGTGGGGAGCATGCGGGCGCGGGCCGAAACCGTGGCATCGGGCGGGAGCGGGCCCGAGTGCGACGACGCCGACCGCCTACCGTTCGGCTCTGGGCGTGCGGGTCATGAGAGAGACAGGCTTCCCGGCGGTTTCCCGGGTGGCGGGGCCTCGGGGCGGCACGCGTGCGTCAGACGTTGCCGAACTCTCCGGAACGGACGGCGGCGACGAAGCTCGACCAGGCGTCGGCAGGGAAGACCAGCGCGGGACCGTGGGGATCCTTGGAGTCACGGACCGGGATGGTGTGGACGACGTTCGCACCGACCTCGACGCAGTTCCCTCCCTGGGTGCTGTAGGAACTCTTGTGCCAGGTGGCATTGCGATCATCCATGCTCAAAGCCCTTCCGCACGTTTCGAATGAACTCGATGCTCGCTGCTCGGCGCAGCGCCTCGGCCTGGAGATGATCGTACTCACCGGCCCACTCGGCCAGCGTCTCCGGATCGCGTTCGAGGTAGCCGCGCCGCTGCGTCTCGCCGTACCCCACGATGGCCCTGTTCGGCATGGTCAGCAACGTAATTGGATGCCCGAACGGGCGGTTCTCGCCTGCTGCGGTAGGACACACCTGCACCAGGAAACGGGGACGTGAAGCGAGTGCTTCCAGGTGCCTGAGTTGCGCCACCATGACGTCCCGACCACCGATCGGCCGCCGTAGCGCCCCCTCGTCCATCACCACCTGGACGTGCGGCGCCGGATCTCGGGCGAGGGCCTGCTGTCGGAGCAGCACCTTCTCGATTCGTTCGTCGGCCTGCTGCTGAGTTGCGACCCCCCGCAGGACAGCCGCCTCCTGAAAAACTCGGCTGTACTCGGGCGTTTGGAGCAGACTCGGAACCAGGTTGATCTCGAACAGCCTCAGGGCGATGGCCTTCGCTTCATTGCGCAGGTACTCGTCGAAGCCTTCGAACAAGACCCGCCGACCGGACGTACTCCACTCCCTGAGGAACTGCTCTCCCGACTCGAACACTCGATCAAGTGCCGTTGAGATCTGTTGACTTGGTTTCCTTCGGCCGTGTTCGAGCGCGGAGATGTACGACGATGTGCAGCCGATCAGCTCGGCAAGGTGTTCCTGAGTCCAGCCTCGCTGCTCGCGCGACGTGCGAAGCAGTACGCCGAACTCGGCGGCCGGGGATGTCGGGGGGTCAAGTTCCCGCTTGTTCAAGGCTGTTCGTCCTACCAATCTGACACTGTGGGACAAGTTGAACAGCTCCGCAGCCTAGAGGACAGTTGGCACCCCCGGTAGTCGTCGAACTACGGAACGGAGCCGCTGTCGTGGCGCGCAAAAACACCCCCGCGCCCCCGAAGCCGCGATACCGCCCGCAGGCCGGCGAACTCGTCACGGACTTGAGGTCCGTTCCGCTCGGATCGGGCTCCCAAGCCCCCACCCCGGCCGCCCCGACCCCGGACAGGTCGAGCGACCGGGGTGGGCTTGCGCAACTCGGCCAACCGGCCCAGTTGTTGACCCTGTCAGCACCACCACGAAATGGAGGCGCAGCACAGATGACAACCGCACCGTGGGGTACCACCCGGATGGGGCCGTTCACGGCTACCGTCCCGGTCCCGCAGCACACGCCCGTCATCGACCCCGAGACGCAGATTGCGGTGATCGTGGACGAGCACGGGCGCACGGTCGAGTTGGGCGGGCACGGCACCAGCACGAACGGCCTGACGCCCACCACGACCACGCCCGACGGAAACCCGGGCGGGCCGACCGACGCCGACAGCACCGAGTCCTACGACCAGGACCAGAGCAACGGCTGATGAACGACCGAAGCGGGTCGGTGCTGGTGCTGACCAATCCCCTTGACGTGACCACGGATGCGGTACTGCGGGTGCTCGCCGAGCGCCGGGTTCCGGTGGTCCGGCTCGATCCCGGCGCCGACCTGCACACGGGTGCCTCGCTGATCGCCACGTACCGCACGGGCCAGCAGCGGGGCACCCTGCGCACCGCCAGCCGGGACCTCGACCTCTCCGCCGTCCGGTCCGTCTGGGTGCGCCGGGCCTCACCCTACGAAGGGCCCTCCGAACTGGACGGCCAGGACCGCCGGTTCGCCGCCTCGCAATCCCTGTGGGGTGCGGGCGGCATCCTCGCCTCGCTCCCCGCCGCACACTACGTGAACCACCCCTGGGCCAACCGTGCGGCCGAGCACAAGCCGGCACAACTGGCGGCCGCGCAGCGCTGCGGGTTCCCGGTCCCCGACACGGTGATCACGAACAGCGCGGACGAGGCGCGGGAGTTCGTGGCGGCCCAGGCCGCCGGGGCGGTGTACAAGCCGTTGTGGAACATCCCCTACTCGGTCGACGGGCAGCCTCACGCCGTGTGGGTGCGCGAGGTCGATCCGGCCGACATCACCGGCGCCGTGTCCGCCTGCCCGCACCTCTTCCAGGCGAAGGTGCCGAAGCTGTTCGACGCAAGGGTGACGGCCGTCGGCAACCGCCTGTTCGGCGTCCGGATCGACAGCCCCGACCTTGACTGGCGGCGCCGCCAGGACCGGATGACGTGCACCCCGATCGACGTACCCGAGCCGGTCGCACGTTCGGTCGCCGCCTACCTCGGAGAACTTCGTCTGGTCTACGGCGCGTTCGACTTCGCCGTGACCGCCTCGGGCGACTGGTACTTCCTCGAATGCAACCCGAACGGCCAGTGGGCATGGCAACCGGCCGAGACCACCGAGGCGATTGCCCACGCCCTCGCCGACCAGCTACAGAAAGGCCGTGACGCATGAGCACACCGGCTGAACTCCGCACCGCTCTGGCCGACAGGCTCACCGAGGACGGCACGCTGACCGAACGCGAGTGGGACAGCGCGGCGAGGGCCGTTCCGCGAGAGCTCTTCGTCGGAACCTACTTCGCTCCGGTCGCCGGCAGCGTTCCGACCAGCTACCGACCCGTCCGTCGGGGCGAGCCCGGGTGGCTGGCGGGGATCTACGACGACCAGACGCTGGTGACCCAACTCGACGGCCGCATCGGGCCCGAGGACACCGCTGGGGAGACCGTGACAGGTATCCCGTCATCGTCGTCCACCCTCCCGTCCGTCGTACTGCGCATGTGGCAGCAGCTGGGCGCCGAGGCCGGGCACCGGGTACTGGAGATCGGTACGGGCACCGGGTACTCGACCGCCCTCGGCGCGCACCGCCTCGGGGACGCCGGCCTCACCAGCATCGAGTACGACCCCGCGGTCGGCGCGGCAGCGGCGGCGGCGATCAGGGCTGCGGGATTCTCCCCCCGGCTGATCATCGGTGACGGGCTGCGCGGCGACCCGGACGGCGGGCGGTACGACCGGATCATCGCCACCTGTTCTGTCCGGTACATCCCTCTCTCCTGGCTCCACCAGGTCAAGCCCGGCGGTCGAATCCTGGTCACCCTCTCCGGGTGGAGCTACGCGAACGCCCTCGTGCTGCTCGACGTGACCGGACCTGGCGAGGTCACTGGCCGGTTCCTGACCGGCCAAACCGGTTTCATGATCGCCCGCACGCACGACCGACCGCCCCGCCCGACGCTGGACCTCCTGCCCGGCAAGGAGCGTCCGACCCGCATCGACCCGGCGAAGCTGGACAGTTGGACGGGCGCTTGGGTAGCCCAGCTTGCCGCACCCGGGGCAATCCGCATGGGTGTGGGGGCTCAACAGATCCTCTGGGACCTGGCCACCGGATCGCAGGCCCGGACGACGCCCGACCCCGCCGGCGGGTGGACCGTGACCCAGCGCGGGCCCGTCGCCCTGTGGGACCAGGTCGAGCAGACGGTTGAGACCTGGCAGGCGGCCGGTGAGCCGCACCAGGATCGCTTCGGGATCACCGTGTCGGCGGCCGGACAGCGGGTCTGGCTCGGCACCGAGGACGGGCCCGGATGGGATCTGCCCGTATAAGCCTGGCTCAGCCCCGCACCGAGCCGTGTCGCACCGGACCGAAACCGTGGCTTCGGGTGAGGGCGTCCTCGGGGGTGGCGAGGTCGGGCGGGCGGCTGGGAGAGGGGGCGGGGTGGTGCGCGAGGCTTCCGTGGCGTGGGGGGCGCTGCACCGGCGGTGTGCGGTGGGTGTGGTGGCGGGGGTGGCGGTGCTGGGGGGCGCGGCCGGGCCGGTGGTGTGGGCGGGGTCGCAGGACCTGCCGGGCGATCGGCGGTGGTGGCTGGTGGTGTGCGGGGTCGCGCTGGTGGCGGCCGTCGGCGCCTCGCTGCCGCTGCTGCGTCGGGCCTCCACCACCGACTACGTCGTCTCCTGTGTGGCGCTGGTGCTGCTGCTGACGCTCGCCCTGGGCACGGTGTTCGCGGCGGCGCAGGCCGCCTACGCCGTCCGCACCCGGCTGCACGAGCCGCCCCACGTCACGGCCACCGTGACGGGCTGCCGGACGACGGGCCGGGAGCTGGACGACCAGAACCAGGGCCACGACGTCTACGGCTGCACGTACCACTGGAGCGCCGGCGGACGGGAGTTCAGCGAGGAGCGGCCCACCGGGAAGCTGTATCCGGACGGCCACGAGACCAGGGTGTGGCTCGCCGGCGAGCGGATGATCACGAGCCGGCCGAGCCTGCTCGGGATCCCGCTGTGGATCGTGCTCGCCCTGGCCGGGCTGGTGGGCACGGTCCGGTTCTCGGCGTTCCTGGCCTGGAAGGCCCGCGACGTGGGCTTGAGGGGCTAGGGGGTGGCCGGAATCCGGGGTGGCGGGCGCGGAGCTCTGGCAGCATCGGGCGGATGGGGCAGCGGGAGGGGATCGGGCGGCGCTTCGTCGTGGGCGCGGGGTACGCGCTGTACCGGGGGCCGTTGGCGGACAGTACGTCACATCGGCACGCCGCGTTCCAGGTCGCCGTCGCGGCGGCGGGCGGCGAGGTGACGATCGTGGACGGGGCCGGGGTCCGCCACCGGGGCGCGGCGGTGGTGGTGGCGCCGATGGTGTGGCACCGGATGGCGCCGGTCCGGGGGGTGTCGGCGTTCTTCGTCGATCCGCACTGCGCGTTCGCGGACCGGCTGCGGGCGGGGTGCGGTAACGGTGTCACCGTGGCGCCCCAGTGGCGGGACCTGGTGGAGGAGGACCTGTGTCCGTCCGGGGTGCTGCCGTCGGCCGAGGTGGACGTGCGGCTGTGGGCGGCGATGGAGGCGCTGACGGACCACCGGGTCGCGCTGCCGGGGCTGGCGGCGCGGGTGGGACTGTCGCCGCAGCGCCTGCGGGCGCTGGCACGACGGCAGTTGGGGGTGCCGCTGGCGCGCTGGCGGATCTGGCGGCGGCTGGCCCGCGCCGCCGACGCGCTGGGCGAGGGGCGCACGCTCGCCGAGGCGGCGCTGGCGGGCGGCTTCGCGGACCAGGCGCACTTCAGCCGGCAGATGCGGGAGATGACGGGGCTGACGCCGTCGGCGGTGCTCCCGGTGCTGCGCGCCTCGGGCCGGGCGGGTGCCTCGGGCCGGGCGGGCAGTCCGGCGGGTGCCTCGGGCCCGGCGTAGCCTCGTCCGCATGTGTCTGATGGTGTGGATCGGAACCGAACAGCCCGTGCTGCCGATCCCCTGCGCCGGTCCCCAACTCGGGACCTGCTACTGCGAGGTTCGCGAGATCGCCGCCGACGCGCCCGTTCGAGCCCGCTTCACTTCACCGCACGTGACCTACGTCGGCTCGCACGAGGGCTGCGGCTGCGGGTTCGACAGCTCCCGGTTCGAGTGGGAGGGGTTCACCGACACGGCCGACGCGATGGCGCTCGTCGACGCGATGCGGGACGAGGAGCGCGAGGAGTTCCTCGCGCAGAAGCACTCACGGGAGTTCCTGGCGGCGCTGGTGTCCGCGGCCCTTTTGCACGGGACGGTCGACATCTACATGTGCTGGGCCGGAGACGAGGACGAACCGCCCGACCGCGTGGAGAGCATCGAGGCACGCCGGCTGACGGAGTGCCTGACTCCGCTCCAGGAGCGGGTGAAGTACACGGCGCTCGGCTGAGCAGGAGGCGCGGGCCTGTCGGCGCGTCATCTCCCCCGGTCGCACGGGGAACCCGGCGGGCGGGGAACCCGACGGGCGGGGAACCCGACGGGCGGGGAACCCGACGGGCGGGGAACCCGACGGGCGGGGAACCCGACGGGCGGCGCGGGCGCGGCCTACGCGCGGCGGGCGACGTAGAACGACAGCGAGCCGGTGAGCGTGGCGACGGTCTCGGTCTCGCGCACGCCGTGGAAGCCGGCCTCGGTGATCAGCCGGGGCAGGATGCCGTCGGCGTTGGGCTGGGTGTCCTCCTTGCCGTCCGCCAGTTGCACGATGCGGAACGCCAGGCGCATGGCGGCCGTGCGCTGGCGCCCGAAGTCGGCGATGACGAGCTTGCCGCCGGGGCGCAGCGCGGTGTGCATGGAGGCGAGGACGGCCTGTTTCATGGGGATGGGGCACTGGTGGAGGACGAGGCTGGAGACGACGGTGTCGGCTGTTTCGGCGCCCACGAGGTCGGCGACGGCGTCGCCCATGCCGAGGTGCCATTCGGGGGTGACGCCGGCGGCGGCGGCCTTGCGGCGGGCCACTTCGAGGGTGGTGGGGTCGGGGTCGACGCCGATGACGCGGGCGCGTGGTTCGACGCGGCCGAGGAGGACGGCCAGGGAGCCGGTGCCGCAGCCGACGTCGAGGATCACGTCGTCGGGGCGGGGGGCCACGTGCATGGCGAGCAGGCTGCGCCACAGGCGTTCGCGGGTGAGGGAGACGATGGGGTCGTAGAGGCGTACGGGGCCGAGGCGGCCGGCGGCGGGGGTGAAGGCGCGATCGGTCATGGGGGTCAGTGTCGGTCGGGGGGTGTGGTGGCGTCTTGAACGAATCGCTCGCCGGGCGGGGCGGGTTGGGGTTTCCGGGGCTGGTTGCGGGGCCGGTTGCGGGGCTGGTTGCGGGGGTCGGGTTCCGGCCCCCGGGGGCACATAGAAAGTCTATCGACATATGACGTTGGATGACTTATCGTGATCGTCGCGGTGGTCGGCGCGACCGGCCCGCCGCGACCACCGTTCGGCCCTGCGAGAGGACCTCCGTGCCCCGTCGTTCCCGCACGTCCACAGCACTCGGCATCAGCGCCACCGCCGTGGTGGCGCTGGCCCTGGCCGCGCCGCCCGCGCTGGCCGGGCCCGCGGCCGCCCCCGACCCGGTGCCCTCCCTGGTGGCCGGTCAGGACACCGCCGCCCCGCAGCTGGTCACCGGCCTGGCCGAGTCGGCCGTCGGCAGCCCCGCCGACGCCGCCCGCGCCCACCTCGCGGCCCACGCCGACCGCTACCACGTCGACCCCGGCGAGCTGGCCGAGGTCGGCTCCGAGAGCACCCCCGACGGCCGGCGCACCGTCAGGTTCGAGCAGCGCCACGACGGCGTGCCCGTGTTCGGCGCGCAGTACCTGGTGCACCTGACGGGCGAGGGCGCCGGGCAGCGCGTCGAGTCGGTCGGCGGCAAGTACTTCACCGGCCTGACCGTGCCGACCACCGCCACCGTCCCGGCCGCCGCCCTGCGGGACCTGGCGCTCGGCTCCGTCCAGGACCCGAAGGCCCGGGCCGCGGCCACCGCCGAGGACCACGGCCTGGTCGTCCTGCCGGACGGCGCCGGCCGGCTCGCCCAGCGCTTCACCGTGCACGCCGCCGACCCGGCGACCGGGGGGCCGGCGGCCCGCGAGGTCTTCGTGGACGCCAACGTCGGCGTGGTCGCCCTCGCCTACGACACCCGCGCCCCGCTCCCGGCGGGCGGCACCGACCAGCGCGCCGCCGCGGCCGGCCTCGAACCCGCCACCGGGACCGCGCCGGACGCCCGCGGCAACTCCGCCAAGGTGAACATCGCCCGCCTGCCGGACGGCAGTTACCAGCTCACCGACCTCACCCGGCCCGCCACCATCACCACCTACGACGCGGGCGGCCGGGACGAGATGGACTTCGGCGGCGGCATCCCCGCCGACCTCCCCCCGGCCCACTCCCCCGGCCCGGACTTCCCGGCCTCCGCCGGCACCAGCGGCGCCACCGACGCCGGCGTCAACGCCGGTATCGTGTACGACTTCTACCACGACCGGTTCGGCCGCAACGGCCTGGACGGCAAGGGCGGCGCGATCACCTCCGTCGTCAACGTGTCCCAGGGCGGCGCCCCCTACGCCAACGCGTACTGGGACGGGAAGAAGATGGTCTACGGCAGCGGGGGCCCCAACTACTACCCGTTCTCCGCGGCCCTCGACATCGCCGGGCACGAGATGACCCACGGCGTCATATCGAACACCGCCGACCTGGTCGGCATGGGTCAGGCCGGCGCGATGAACGAGGGGCTCGCCGACTACTTCGGCAATGCCATCGAGGTCACCGCCCGCGGCATGTCCATGAACGACCCGGCGGCGGCGCTGCTCGGCGAGAGCAAGTGCCGCACCGGCACCCCGCAGGCCTGCGCGGACCGCCGGATGGACGACCACCGCACCACCGTGAACGACTACCTCGGCGGCACGGTCGACAACGGCGGACAGCACCTCAACGCCACCATCTTCAGCGGCGCCCTGTGGGACATCCGGCGCACCCTCGACCCGCTCACCGCCGACCGGGTGGTCTACCGGGCGCTCACCGCCTACCTCACCCCGCTCGACGACTTCGTGGCCGGGCGCAACGCGGCACTCGCGGCCGGCCGCGACCTCGGCCTCAGCCACGCCCAACTGCGCACCGTGGCAGCCGCGTTCGACGCGCACGGGATCAAGGCCGGCTGGGAGAGCCGGATCGGTATGGACAGCCGCACGCTGGCGCGCAACCTCTCCTACTCGATGGCGCCCCCGGCCGCCGGCGGCGGGCACTGGGTGGCGATGGCCCCCGCCCCCGACCCGGTCAAGGGCACGGGCGGCACCCTGCCCGGCACCACCGCGCTGTACACCGGCTCCACCACCGGGCGCGGCGCCCCCGTCCGGCTCAGCCCCGACGACGGCCGCTACCACAGCTGGCCCTCCACCGACGGCACCAACGCCGTGTGGAAGGCCATCGGCACCACCGCCAAGGACCACAGCCGGGAGCTGCTGACCGCACCGCTGTCCGGCGCCGGCCCGGTCCGCAGCCTGTTCCTCGCCGACGGGAAGGAGCCCGGCAACCCGCAGGTCTCCGGCGGCGACATCGCCTTCACCGTGCACGACTTCGCCGCCGGCCGCACCAGCCTGTGGCTGTCCCACGACGGGGCCCCCGCGGTCGAACTGCCGCTGGCCGACGGGCACCACCCTGACGACCTCACCCTCAAGGACGGCTACCTCGCCTGGACCGAGTCCTGGCAGGACGGGCAGCAGTACGTCACCGCGCCGACCGTCTACTCGATCGCCGCCGGCAAGGTCACCGCGCAGTACACCGCGCACGCCGCCCCCGGCGCCGCGAGCACCGCCTCCTCCGCCCGGCTCGCCGGCGGCCGGCTGCTGTGGCTGGACACCCCCGCCGGCGCGACCGCCCGCGCCTCCATCCGCTCCGGCGCCCTGGACGGCTCCGGCGTGACCGAGGTGCTGGCCGGCGATTCGCCGAACGCCCCGACGCGCTACAGCGACCTCACCGCCTCCGACCAGGCCGTCACCTACAAGGTCGAGAGCACCAAGCCCGCCGGCGGCTGGACCAACGCCGCGCTGCCCAAGCTCTGGCAGCTCCCGACCGGCGGCGGCACCCCGCAGCGCCTCTCCTGCGACCGGGGCGGCCAGGACCAGCCCGCGGCCGACCAGGGCACCCGGGTGGTCTGGCTGGACTCCACCCCCGGCCGCACCGACCTGGTCGTGCGCGACCGCGCGGCGGGCACCTGCTGACCACTTTTCCCTGACCCCCACCCCCCAGGGGTCCGGCCCGGCGCGGACGGCTCACAGCCAACCGCGCCGGGCCGCCTGCACGCCCGCCTGGAAACGCGTGGTGGCCCCCAACTGGGCCAGCAGCGCCGAGACCCGGCGCACCACCGTGCGCCGCCCCAGCCCCAGCCGCCGGGCGATGGCGTCGTCCGTGGCACCACTGGCCATCAGGGTCAGGATGCGGCGGTCCCGCTCACCGATCTGCAGGTCGACGGCGGACACCGACGCCGGGACGGCCAGCCGCCAGAGCGTCTCGAACACCGCGGCCAGCGCCCGCAGCAGGCCCGAGGGCCGGATCAGCAGCGAGACGACGCCCGGGCGCCCGTCGGCCGCCAGCGTGACGATCGCCAGGTCGTCGTCGCCCAGGGCCAGCTTGAGCGGCGGCTCGTCCAGCGTGCGGGCCTGCTCCCCCGCCTCGACCATGCGCGCCATATTGGGGCCCGCGACCGGGTCGTCGAAGGCGCAGCCGTGGTAGATCGAGCGGTAGACGACCCCGGCGGCCATCCGCTGGCGTTGCAGCACCTCCTGGTCGAGGTAGTAGGCCGAACTGCCGGAGTAGGGCGGCACGTCGATGACCCGCACCTGGTGGCGGGCGGCGAGCTGGAGGCGCCGGCTGGCCGCCAGCACCTGGGCGGCGTCCTCGACCACCTCCAGGGCGCCGTAGGTGCCGGCGTCGCGCCGGGCGAAGCGGTAGAGGCGCTCCAGCTCCGCCCCGGCCCGGCGCGCCGTGGCCTGCCGGACGGCGTCGCTCTGCAACACCGCCTCGACCACCCGGCCGGGCGGCAGCGCCTCCCAGGCGCGGTCGCGGTGGCCGTCGCCGCAATGGCCGTCGTCGCGCGGGCCGTCGCCGTTGCAGGCCACGACGACGCCCTCGTCGGCGAGTTCCCTGAGCACGGCCAGGACGGCGCCCTCGCCGAGGCCGACCCCGGCCGCCAGCTCCGCCGCCCGCGCCTGCGGACGGCCGACCAGGCAGCGGTAGACCCGGCCGCGTTCGGAGTCGGGATCCAGCACGTCGTGCACGACGTCCCCCGTCATCGTGTCGGTGTATCGGTGTGTCGGCGTATCGGTGTGTCCGTCTGCCGGCGTGTCGGCCCGTCCGCTCGTCGGTTTGTCGGCTTGTCGTCGTGCCGGCGCCGCCCGGACGGGCCGTCGGAGGCTACCCACGCCGGTGGCGCACATGCGCCAATGGCCCAGGTGCGCCGCAGGGCGCTCTGGCGGACCGCGAGGTGATCTCGCAAGAGTTGTCGGTGTTCAGACAGCTCCAGCGGTTCCCCCCGGGAACGGCGGCACCCTCACGGCCAAGGACTACTCATGACACCAGCCCAGCCCGCCCGGCGCCCGCCCGTACGGCCCCTGCGCGCCCGGCTCCGGCACGCCAAGGCGGCCGTCGCCGCCCTGGCCGCCTGCCTCCTGCTGCTGGGCGTGCCCGCCGCGCACGCCGAGGCCCCCGCCCCGCCGCCGATGAAGGACGGCTTCGGGCTCACCCAGGTCGGCGCCGCCACCGGCAGCGCCACCAACTTCGTGCTCACCGTCACCACACCCCAGGTCGCCGGGGAGCACACCATCCGGATCCTGCTGCCCGCCGACTACGCGGCCAGCCCGGCCAAGCGCTACCCGGTCCTGTACTTCCTGCACGGCGCCTCGGACAACCCGAGCGACCCGGCCCTGGCCTACCCCGCCCTCACCGCCGCGCAGTCGATGATCACCGTCATCCCGGACGGCGGCCTGCGCGGCTGGTACACCGACTGGCTCGACCAGAACACCGCCGCCGGGGCGCAGAACTGGGAGACCTTCCACCTCGACCAGGTGGTCCCGTTCATCGACGCCAACCTGCGCACCCTGACGGGCCGTAAGAGCCGGGCCGTCGGCGGCCTGTCGATGGGCGGCTTCGGCGCGCTGCACTACGCGCAGGACCGGCCCCAGCTGTTCGGCCAGGTCCTCACCATGTCCGGCGCGAACGACCTCTCCGTGAACGAGATGATCATCCGCGGGGCCGTGGTCGCCACCCTGACCAACGCCGGCACCGTGCTGTGCGGGCCCAGCGACGGGAAGCCCTGCGGCCTCGACTTCGGCCCCACGGTCTCCAGCGACGCGATCTTCGGCTCGCCGTACCCGGTGTTCAACGCCGACTGGCGCTGGAACGCCGCGGACCCGGTCTCCCGCCTGGGCGCGCTCACCGACACCGGCATCGCGGTCTACACCGGCAACGGCAACGGCAGCGCCTCCGACATGGAGTTCTGGGCCGAGGGCACCGCCAAGCGCCTCAAGGACCGCCTGGACGCCCTCGGTTACCGCTACCACTACGTCGACTACGGCAACGGCGCCGGCTGGGGCACCGCCTGCAACGGCGGCCACAGCGCGGGCTGCTGGGCGCAGGACCTCGTGGACTACGTCCCCCGCCTGGAAGCGGCCTTCGCCGCCGCCTGACCGGCCCGCCCTCCTGCTTTCCGTTCCCTCTCCCTTCTCCCTCTCCCTGTTCCCGACGAAAGGACCCGACCCCGTGCTTTCCGCCACGACCCCGAGCCGACCGGCTCCCTGGCTGCGCCTGATCGCGGCCGTCCTGGTGACCTGTTGCGCCGCCCTGGGCTTCACCGCCGCCCCGTTCGCGACCGCGCGGGCCCACGCCGCCACGGCGCCGGCCGCCGCCTGCGCCTCCCCGCAGCAGTGCCTGACCATCAAGTCCCTCAGCAACGGACGCCAACTCGACGTCCAGAACGGCACCATGGGCGACGGCGCCTACATCGTCACCAACTCGGCACCCGGCTACCACCAGTCCTGGCGGCTGAGCGTCGACCCCTCCGACTCCTCCTTCACCATCGTCAACAACGACACCGGCAAGTGCATCGACCTGGCCTTCTTCACCCCGGCCCTGCGCCAGCAGACCTGCGCCGGACAGGCCAGCCAGCGGTGGTTCCTGCAGCCGGTCGCCGGGGCCGACGACGCGTTCATGATCCGCCACCTGGGCGACAACACCTGCCTGGACCTGCTGCTCGGCGCCCAGTACGACGACGCCTGGACCGACCAGTACACCTGCAACGGCACCGCCAACCAGCAGTGGTCCACCGGCTTCCCGCTGGCCGCCCGCAACCTGGCCGTCGACCACGCCGCCAAGCAGTGCCAAAAGGACGTCTCCTCCTGCTCCTGGGCCCTGAAGAGCGAGGCCCCCGCGGCGCCGCTGCCCAAGGTCTGCGTCTCCTCGATCTGGTTCAACAACACCAGCAGCGCCGCCCAGCAGAACTTCGCGGTCACCACGATGAGCGGCTGGTCCAACAGCATCGGCGCCGACATGGGGACGCAGATCTCCGCCGGCGCCCCCGGCGGGGTCCTGACCGGGACGATCAGCTCCGCCCTGCACTACACCAACATCTGGCAGGGCTCGACCACCGTCAACAACAGCGTCACCGTCAACGTCCCGCCCCAGCAGTACGGCTGGGTGACACTGGCCGAACTCGCCCGCAAGGTCACCGGCACCTGGACCTTCGACGCCCGCGGCATCCCGTGGACCGCCGAGGACACCATCACCGTCCCGCTCACCTCCGACCCCACCGGCGGCGCCACCCTCTACATCGCCAACACCAGCCCCACCTTCACCAGCTGCACCTGAGCCCCACCGCACGACCGACAGCCAGCCGCCGCCCGGCCCCGCCGGGCGGCGGCCCCGCTTTCCCCGGCCCTGACCAGCCCTTCCCCGCCCTGACCTGCCCCGCCTTGACCCGCCCTGACCTGCCCTGACCTGCTGACAATTGTCACGGTCGGCCGGTGCGCCAGCACACTGCCGGGCGGGGGCTCGGCGCGGACAGCATGGGGGCATGACCTCCACCGATGTGAACCACCCCGACACCGTTCGGGCCTTCCGCACCATCCGGCGGCTGGTGTTCGCCTACCTGGGCCTCAGCGTCGTCACCCTGGCGGCCGCCTACGCCCTGCGCGACCACCCCGACCTGGTGAACCCGGCCGTGTGGATCCGCGGCAGCCTCGTCGTGGCCAGCGCCGTGGTCACGTCCCTGTTCACCACCCGGGCCGCCCGCGGCTCGCACGCGGCGTACCGGCGGCTGCGGATCATCTCGGCCGTCATGATCGCCGCGATCGTCGTGATCATCTGCGTGCCGGGGACCTTCCCGTTCTGGATGAAGGCCGAGCAGGCCCTGTGCGGGCTGGTGCTGGCGGGGGTGGCCGCCGTGATCAACGGACGCCACCTGCGTACCCTGTTCGCGCGATCCGACGCGACGTGAGGCAGGCGAGGGTGGACCAGGACACGGAGGCGACCCTCCCCGGGCACGCCGCCGCGGAGCGCGCCACAGGGGAGCGCGCCCCGCAGCGGTGGGTGCAGGGCTGGCGGCGGATCATGCTGGGCGCCGGGATGCTGGTCTACCCGTGCCTGACCGCCGTCGCCGTGAGCGGCAACGTGTCCGGGGCGGCCCTGGTCGCCGGGTACGCGGTCGTCGGCGCGTTCTGCCTCTGCTTCGTCCTCACCGCCACCGCGATGGTCCACGGCCGGCGGCGGCAGGTGCTCCTGCTGCTGGCGGTGATGAGCGCGCTGTTCCTGGCCGCGCTGCCGTTCGCCCACGAGAACGCGTTCTACCTCGCCACCGTCGTGGTCTCCTTCGTCGCCGTGCTGCGGCGCCGCCACGCCACCCGGGTGACCGTCGCCGCCACCCTGGCCGCCCTGCTGGTGCCGTGGGCGGTGCCCGCCTGGCACACCGGGCCCGGCACCTTCCAGGCGCTGGCGCTGCTGTTCACCGTGCTCACCACGGGGGCGTTCGCGGAGATCGCCACCACCAACCAGGCCCTGGTGGCCGCCCGGGCCGAGGTGGCGCGGCTGGCCTCGGAGGCCGAACGCAACCGGATCGCGCGCGACCTGCACGACCTGCTCGGGCACTCGCTCACCGCGATCACCGTCAAGTCCCGCCTGGCCCAGCGCCTCGCCGCCAAGGACCTCGACCAGTCGCTGGCGGAGATGGCCGCGGTGGAGTCGCTGTCCCGGCAGGCGCTGGCCGACGTCCGGGCCGCGGTCACCGGCTACCGCGACGTCACGCTGGCCGGCGAACTGGCGCGCGGACGCGAACTGCTGCGCGCCGCCGGGGTGGTCGCCGACCTGCCGACGTCCACCGACCCCGTCGCCACGCAGGACGGGGAACTGTTCGGCTGGGTGGTGCGCGAGGGCCTGACCAACGTGGTCCGGCACGCCCGGGCCGACCGCTGCACCGTCACCGTCACCGGCTCCTCCGTGGAGATCCGCGACGACGGGACGGGCGCGGACGGCAGGACCGGCAGGACCGCCGGGGGCGGCGGGACCGGCGAGGGCAGCGGGACCGGCGGGACCGGCGAGGGCAGCGGGATCGGGAAGGGTCTGAGGGGGCTGCGGGAACGGGTCGCGGCGGCCGGCGGTACCGTCGAAGCCGGCCCGCTGAGCCCGCGCGGGTGGCGGCTGCTGGTCACCGTCCCGCCGGGCGCCCGCCACCGGCGCGCCCCCGCCCGGAAAGGGACGACATGACGATCCGCCTGCTGCTCGCCGAGGACCAGGAACTGGTCCGCACCGCGCTGTGCGCCCTGCTCGACCTGGAGGACGGCTTCGAGGTGGTCGCCGCCGTCGGGCGCGGCGACCAGGTCGTCGACGCGGCCCGCGAACACCGGCCCGACGTGGCCCTCCTGGACATCGAGATGCCCGGCCTCGACGGCCTGGCCGCCGCCGCCGTCCTGGCCCAGCAGGTACCCGGCTGCCGGGTCGTCATCCTCACCACCTTCGGACGCGCCGGCTACCTGCGCCGGGCGATGGAGGCGGGCGCGGTCGGCTTCGTCGTCAAGGACGCGCCGGCCGAAGTGCTCGCCGACGCCGTCCGCCGGGTCGCGGCGGGCGAACGCGTGGTGGACCCGGAACTGGCCGCGGCCACCCTGGCGGCCGGCGCCTCCCCGCTCACCGCCCGGGAACGCGACGTGCTGAACGCCTCCCGCTCCGGGGCCGGCGTCGCCGAGATCGCCGGCAAGCTCTACCTCTCGGAGGGCACCGTGCGCAACTACTTCTCCTCCGCCATCACCAAGACCGCCACCCGCAACCGCACCGAGGCCCTGCGCACCGCCGACGACCGCGGCTGGCTCTGACACCGCCGGACGACGGGCGCAGGGCTTCCCGGGACGGGCGTCAGAGCCGCTCGACGGTGACCTCGGTGATCACGACGTCGTCGACGGGGCGTTCGCCGTCCGTGGAGACGGCCGCGAGGGCGTCGACGACGGCCCGGGAGTCGGCGTCGGCGACCTGGCCGAAGATGGTGTGACGGCGGTTCAGGTGGGCGGGCGTGCCGACCGTGATGAAGAACTGCGAGCCGTTGGTGCCCGGGCCGGAATTGGCCATGGCGAGCAGGTACGGCTTGGTGAAGTGCAGTTCGGGGTGGAACTCGTCGGCGAAGGCGTAGCCCGGGCCGCCGGTGCCGCTGCCGGTGGGGTCGCCGCCCTGGACCATGAAGCCGGCCACCACGCGGTGGAAGAGCGTGCCGTCGTAGTACGGGCCGCTGCCCGGCTCGCCGGTGCGCGGGTCGGTGTACTCCCGGGCGCCCTCGGCGAGTTCGACGAAGTTGCGGACCGTCTTCGGCGCGTGGAACTGGAACAGCTCCAGCCGGATCGGGCCCAGGGTGGTGTGCAGGGTCGCGAACAGGCCCTTGGCCATGGCGGACTCCTTTGCTCGGATGGTCGGGAGAGGGGATCAGCGTCGGCATCCTGGCACACAGCGGGTTCGTGACCGCACCCGGCGCCGGGCCGGGGCGCGGGTCGGACGGGGGCGATTTCCGCCGGTCACACCGGCGCGGGGCCCCGACCCCGGCAAATGCCGCGCGGCACCAACTTCCCTGCACGGCAAGCGGACTGTCTGCTTGCATGGCGGATCGGCCCGGTTTCGGGCGGGTCGGGGGCGCGGGCGGGGCGCTCGGCTTGAGAGGATCGGCCCGGAAACGGGATGGACGGGAGAGGGGTGAGACGTGGTCGGTACCGTGCTGGTCGGTGTCCTGGTGATCGTGGTCGGCGGGTGCGTGTGCGTGGTGTGGGCCGAACGCGGCGGCCCCCGCTGGGTGCGCGCCGTGGCGTCCGCGACGCTCGTCTCGGGGTCCCTGCTGCGCCGCTCCGCGCGCAGCCGGCGCCGGAACCGGAGCCTGAGCGGCGGTGACAGCGGCGACGGTGGCGGCGGGGATGGCGGTGGCGGCGGCAGCAGCGATGGCGGCTGAGCGCCCCGCCCGCGGGCGCGACGACGACGAGCGGCTGCGGCGGGTCTTCGAGGCGGTGCTGGCCGAGACCCTGTCCGGGACCGGGCCGCTCACCTGCACGGGCCTGGACGAGGACACCGAGAACGCGCTCTGGGCGGTCTGGGAGGCGTACCCGAACGCTTCGGCCGAGCTGGTGCAGGCCGCGCGGCGCGCCTTCGCCGACCAACTGGACGGCGGCAACGCGGCCCGCTGGCGCGCAGAACTCGCCGCCCGGGCGATCGCCGGGCGCCGCCCCCGCGGCTGAGCGTGCGGCCCCGGACGTCCGTGTGCCCCGGCCGCGTGGGCGGCCGGGGCGCGGGGGCGTCAGCTCTCGGTAGAGCGGCGGCGGGAGGCGACGACGAGCGCCGCACCCGCGGCCAGGGCCGCGGCGGCGCCGCCGGCCTCCCAGCCGAGGCCCTCGGTGCCGGTGGCGGCGAGCTGACCGGGGCGGGCGGTGACCGTGGTGGCGCCCGTGGTGGCCGTGGCCGTCCCGGCGGTGGTGCCCGCCGCGGTCGTGGCCGTCGCGGTCGTGTCCGTCGTGGTGGTCAGGGCGGCGGGCCGGACGGCCGGCTGGGCGCCGGTGGCGGTCTGCGGCTGCTCGGCGGGCCGGGCCGGCTGCGGGGCCGGCTTGTTCGCGGCCTCGTCCTCGGCGCGGGCCGTGAACTGCCCCTCCTTCAGGAAGTCCAGGATGTCCTGGTAGCTGCCCCGCAGCGCCTTGTCGGCCGCCTTGCTCAGTGCCGGTCCGGCGCCGTCGGAGATCCGGACGACCTTCAGCCGGTTGTCGGTCTGACGCCACTCGTCGAGTTCGACGTCCAGGAAGTGCCGCACGTCGGCGGCGGTGCCCGCGAGGGCCTTCTCCCCCGCCGCGCGCACGCCCGGGCCGGTCTCCTTGTCGTCGAGGATGCCCTGCACCTCGGCGCGGGCCTCGTCCTCGGCGCGGGCGATGAACTGGCCCTCCTTCAGGAAGGCCAGGACTTCCTGGTTGCTGCCGGATATCGCCTTCCGGGCGGCCGCCTTCACCGCCGGCCCGGCGCCGTCGAAGATCCGGGCGACCATCACCCGGTTGTCGGCCTGACGCCGCTCGCCGAGCTCGACGTCCAGGAAGTGCCGCACGTCGGCGGCGGTGCCCGCGAGGGCCTTCTCCCCCGCCGCGCGCACAGCCGGGCCGGTCTCCTTGTCAGCCAGGATGCCCTGCACCTCGGCCCGGTCCTCGTCCTCGGCGCGGGCCGTGAACTGACCCTCCTTCAGGAAGTCCAGGATGTCCTGGTAGCTGCCCCGCAGCGCCTTGTCGGCCGCCTTCTTCAGTACCGGCCCGGCACCGTTGGTGATCCAGACGACCTTCAGCCGGTTGTCGGGCTGGCGCCGCTCGTCGAGTTCGACGTCCAGGAAGTGCCGCACGTCGGCGGCGGTGCCCGCGAGGGCCTTCTCCCCCGCCGCACGCACGGCCGGGCCGGTCTCCTTGTCGGCGAGGATGCGCCGCACCTCGGCGCGGTCGTGCTCCTCCTGGCCCGTCCCCTGGTCCTCGGTGCCCTTGGACGCGATGTCAGGGCCGGAGACGCCGGCCGGCTGGGGGTTGTCGGCGGCGGAGGCCATCGACGGGAAGAGGACGGTGGGGGCCAGGACGGCGGCCGCGACGACGGCGGACACCCGGGGCAGCTTCATTCAGCACCTTGCGTTGTGCGGAGAGATTGTGAACGACCGTCAGCATAGATCTTCTTTTACGGTTGCCATACCAAATATTTGCCGCCGCCCGCACCGCACCTCCCTCAGCACCCACGGCACCCGCAACATCCACGGCCCCAGACCCTAGGGTGGGGCGGATGAGCTTCCACGTGGTTGTCGGATACGGGCCCGCCGGGGCCGCCACCGCCCGTCTGCTGGCCGGGCAGGGGCACGCCGTACGGGTCGTCACCAGGGCGGGGAGCCCCGCGCGGGGCGAGACTCCGGTGCCCGGCATCGAGCACGTGGCGCTGGACGCGGGCGATCGCGCGCGACTGACGGAGGCCGCACGCGGCGCAGCGGCGATCTACGGCTGCGCGGCGCCGCCGCTGCCGCAGTGGGCGGCGCGGTGGCCGGCGCTGGCCTCCTCGCTGTGCGCGGCGGCCGAGGCCACCGGGGCGGTGCTGGTCATGCTCGGCAACCTCTACGGCTACGGTCCGGTGCGGGGTCCGATGACCGAGGACCTGCCGCTGGCCGCGGCCGGCCCCAAGGGGCGGGTGCGGGCGGCGGCGTGGGAGCAGGCGCGGGCGCTGCACGGGGCCGGGCGGATCCGGGCGGTCGAGGTGCGGGCCTCGGACTTCTTCGGCCCCGGGGTGACGGACGGCGGGTACCTGGCCTCGCGGGTGATGCCGGGCCTGCTGAAGGGCCGGAACATCGCGGTGCTCGGCGACCCGGACGCGCCGCACAGCTGGACGTACCTGCCGGACGTGGCGCGGGCGTTGGCCGAGGTCGCGGGCGAGGAGCGGGCCTGGGGGCGGGCCTGGCACGTGCCGACGGCCCCCGCGCTGCCGGTGCGCGCGATGGTGGAACGGCTGGCCGCGCAGGCGGGCGTCGGACCGGTCGCGGTGCGCCGGCTCCCGCAGGCGCTGCTGGGCGCGGCGGGGCTGTTCTCCCCGCTGCTGCGTGAACTGTGGGAGGTCCGTTACCAGTTCGACCGCCCGTTCGTGGTGGACGCCTGCGCCTACGAGGCCGCGTTCGCGGTGCGCGCGACCGCGCTGGAGGAGCAGGTGGAGGCGACGGTGCGGTGGTGGCGCGAGCGGGCGCAGGGGCGTTGAGCCCCCGGGCCGGTCAGTGCTTGAGGGCGTCGGCGCCGCGGTAGCCGGCGGGCACGCCCTGGGCGAAGACCACGTCGGCGGTCATGTGGCGGGTGCGCAGCGGGAGGATCTCCTGGTAGGCGGGCGAGTCGTACCAGGCGCGCAGGCGTTGGTGGTCGGGGAACTCGATGAGGATGAGGTCCTGTCCCCAGGTGCCTTCGACGGTCTCGATCCGGTCGCCGTGGATGAGGAAGCGGCCGTCGAAGGGGTCCAGGGTGGCGTCGATGCGCTGGAGGTACTCGACGATGTCGGGGCCGAACTCGACCGAGTGGACCTGGGCCATCGCGTAGGCGGTCATCGCTGTTCTCCTGGGGGTTGGTCCGGTGTCCGTGGTCTCCGACGGTACGGGCGGGGGCGGAGGGGGCGAATCCGTCGCGGATCGGTAGGGGGTACGTAATCTGGGCCGCCCCTGGCCGCGCCCCTGACCAGGCGGGGTGTCGGACGACCCCCCAGAAAGCTGGGATACCGGCGATTGATCGGACGCTGACAAGCTGACGGCGGTGGACGGACCGGGTGGCCCGGGGGGCCCTCCGGACCGGCCGCCGCCCCTCGTCGTCCCCCTCCTTGGAGAGCTCTGTGCGTTCGCTAGTCCGGCGTATCGTCCTCGGCATCGCGCTGGCCCTGACCGGCCTGGTGCTGGTCCCGGGCGGCTCGGCCTCGGCCGACACCCCCTCGACGGTCCTGTTCAACCAGAAGTCCGAGCGCTGTCCCAACGGCGCGATATGGGGCGGGCAGGGTCTGCACCCCTGCGCGCCGTCCGACAACCCGGGCCAGTGGGTGTTCAAGCCCGTCCCGGGCCTGCCGAGCGTCTACACCCTCAACAACGCCGCCGACCAGCGCTCCTGCCTGACGGTCGACAGCACCCCCTCCGGCGTCCAGTGCTACGCCAACAACACCTCGCAGATGTGGCGGGTCACGCCGTGGACCGCGGCCGACAGTGTCTCGCGCTACGGCATGCTCGGGATACGGCTGCAGAACATCTCCACCTCCCAGTGCCTGGACAACACCGAGCACAGGATCGGCGGCGGCTGGCGGCTCTACATGTTCGACTGCAACGACGGCGGGTACCAGGAGTGGGACATCTACCGCAGCACCTACGAGGCC
Source organism: Kitasatospora sp. NPDC056731 (assembly GCF_040687675.1). Lineage (NCBI taxonomy): Bacteria > Bacillati > Actinomycetota > Actinomycetes > Kitasatosporales > Streptomycetaceae > Kitasatospora > Kitasatospora sp. NPDC056731. The sequence goes on along the minus strand of NZ_JBFBNR010000033.1, from coordinate 34,134 downwards.
CTGTTCGGCGGGGTCGCCACCCACAAGGGCATGACCTGGGCCGCCCTTGAGCAGCGCGCCGACAACGTCGTGCACGTCGGCAACGACAACAGCAGCAACGCGTACAGCGGCGACACCCCCGCCTCCGCGCAGCTGCCCGTGCTGTGCCTCAAGCAGGACGGCCGCCCCGCCCCCGCCGGCGTGCCCACCAGCGGCTTCCACAGCTGGGCCGGCGGCGAGGTGAAGGCCACCATCCCCACCTCCGGCAGCCAGCTCACCAGCCGGGCCACCGCCGACCAGCTCTGCGCCGGCTACTTCGGCGCCGGCTTCCGGATGGCCGAGTTCCACGACGCCTCGGGCTGGGGCCTGTGGGCCAACGGCACCCTGCCCGTCGGCGGCCGCTTCTGGACCGCCATCACCGACCAGCCGGCCAACCCCTGGAGCTGACCGCACCCGGACGAGGGAGGGCGGGCGCCGATCCCGGCGCCCGCCCCTTCTCATTGCCGAAGTGCCGAAGTGCCGAACGCGTCACCGCCTGGGCCGATGTGCGCACTGACCACCCCAACCCGGCGGTGCCGATCAGGTCGCGCGCTGTCCGTGGAGGAGGACGGGCAGCGCGCGGCCCGCCAACGCCTCCGTGGCACGGGCGGCTTGGGAGGGCGCCATGACGTCGTGGAGTTGGCGGACGGGGACGAAGCGGGCGCCGAACAGGCCGCTGCGGTGCCGGGGCGGGACGGTGAGGTGGGTGTCGTCGTGCACGGTGCCGCCGTCGAAGACCAGGTTGAGGCGCTCCAGGTAGCGGTCGGCGGGGGTGAAGTCGACCGCGAGGACGTCGGCGAGGCGCAGGTCGAGCCCGGTCTCCGCGTGCAGGTTGCGGGCGGCGGCGAGGTGCGGGGGCTCGTTCGGCTTCGCGGCGCCGCCGGGCAGGATCAGCCCGTCCATGTAGTCCGGGTCCACGAGGAGAACGTCGCCGCGCGGGTTGCGCACGAGGACGAGGCAGCCGAGCCGGCACACCGGCGGCTTGGCGAGCAGACGGGGGTCTTGCATCGGGCGGTTCACTTCCTGAGGGCGGCGAGGAGTACGAGGGAGAAGCCCGCCAACCACAGGAGGCGGACAAGGAGTTCAGCCGTCACGCGTCAGGCGCTCGTAGCGCAGCCCCTTGCGGAGCAGGTCGACGACCCGCAGGAGCGCGGACGGGCTGGCCGAGCCCAGGCCGATGAGGTAGCAGCCCGTCCTGCGGCCGTGCTCCCAATCCACCCCGACGGACGGCAACTTCACCCCGCCCAGGGCGAGGACGGCCGTCAGGTCGTCCAGGACGTCGGCGGCCTGCCGCCGCTGCTCGGCGGTCACGCGGGAGAGCATCGAGGCCACGCTCACTCCCCCGGCCGCTTGTGGACCTCGAAGACGCGCCAGGCGCTCCAGGCCTCGGAGAAGGACCTGAACCCGCGGAGCTCACCGTCCGGTTGGCGCAGCCACTCCCCGGTGACCTCGTTGCGGACCCGGTAGAGGCGGGCCCCGGTGTCCCAGCGCACGCCATAGCCGTGGAGCTTGGCAGGCTGGGGTGACTTCATGGTCATGACTGATCGCCTTCCACGCGAATCTGCAGTCCCGCGAGCCGATTCACGATCGACTTCACTTTCTGCGCCCCAATCGTTACTCACCGCAGCTAGGCTGACCAGCGTGGACGTGTGCCACGTTGTGGTTGGACACACTGGAGGGGCTCCATGGCCTTCAAACCCAATAAGTTGGATCCGGGGCGCTCGGCCCGCGACCTGTTCGGCTGGGAGATGCGCAATCACCGAGAGCTCGCCGGCTCCATGTCGCTTGATCAACTGACCGAGATCCTCGGCTGCTTCTCGAAGGGGCACCTGGCCAGGATCGAGCGCGCCGAGTCGATGCCGCCGCCGGACCTGCCGGCCAAACTCGATGTCGCGTTCGGCACCAACGGACTCTTCGGCCGCATCTACATACTTGCCAAGAAGGAGAAGTTCGCCGGCAAGTACCGGCGGCCAGCCGAACTTGAAGCCAAGGCTTCGGTCATCGAGGAATACGCTGCAGCGACGATTCCTGGTCTTCTACAGACCCCTGAGACCGCGCGCTGGTCACTGCAAGCTGGCTGTCCGGATATCACCGCCCAGGAGCTCAGTGCTTCAGTCGACGCCCGATTGGATCGCCAGAAGCGTCTGCTCTCTGACACACCGCCCCACTGCTGGTTCATCATTGATGAATCCGCGCTTCGTCGCCCCATCGGCGGAGCCGCAGCGATGCAGCGGCAACTCATGGCGCTGGCCTCGGACCGCCGTCCCCACGTCACCGTGCAAGTACTTCCGTTTTCAGCTGGTGCCCATCCCGAGATGGGCGGCTCCCTTTTCCTCTACACCGTCCCCGGTAGCCCTTCGCTCGCATGGGAAGAAGGAGCACGGAGCGGTGAACTCATCGAGGGTGCAGAGGGTGTTGCCGCTCGCCGCAGGTCATACGATCTCCTCAGGGCCATGGCCCGGTCGCCCCGGGGCTCCAGGGCGATGATCAGGCGCATCTCACAGGAGTTCGGTCGTGCCAGCAGGGAACCAGGAGAGATGGCGGAAGAGTAGCCACAGCAACAACGACGGCGGCATGTGCATTGAGGTGGACGATGCCCAGCCAGGTCGCGTGCGGGACAGCAAGGACCCCGACGGCCCCCGCCTCAACTTCCCACCAACCGCTTGGCAGGCATTCATCACCGCCATCCGAGCCGGGGAGTTCAGCACCAACTGATCCACCTGCGCGGCGCAGCCATCGCGGATGGCTGCGCCGCACAACCCAGGACCCCAAGCATCCGGAAGGAACTGGCACCATGAGCTCCCGCCCCGACCTGTCCTCTGCCCACTGGGTCAAGTCCTCCCACAGCACTGACGGGGGGCAGTGCGTCGAGGTCGCGCCCGACTTCCCGAGCGTCATGCCCGTCCGCGACTCCAAAGACCCCCACGGCCCGGCCCTCCTCTTCCCCACCCCCGCCTGGCAGGCCTTCGTCACCGCCGTCCGCACCGGCGAATTCGGCACCAACTGATACTGCTCGATGGCGCCGCCGACCCGGCCCGGGGCGGCGGCACCTGACACTCTCGCTCTGGATCCGGCAGCCCTTCGCCTGCATGGGAAGAAGGAGCACGGAGCGGTCAACTCATCGAGGCTGCAGTGGGTGTTGCCGCTCGCCGGCCGCTGTCCCCGCTCACCGAAGGTAGACCGGTTCTCACTGAAGTCCGATCGGATCTGCTGTTGTCGTGAGCAGGACTCGAGCGAGAAATCGCAGGCGCCGCCAAGGGGCGTCTCGTACCCTCGTCCTCACCGGTTCGCCGAATAGCCACTGAGGATTGTGTGAAGCACTTCGATCTCCACGCCAGGATTCCGTTGCTCGTGAAGACCATGGCCGCTGCCGACCACAGCCCGGACGCTCAGCTGGTACAGACACGCCACCGCGCTTCACTCGTGGAGAGCTGGGACATCGAGCCCGGATCCACCGTCCTCGAACTGGGTTGCGGGCAGGGCGATATGACCGCCGTCCTCGCGGAGGCTGTCGGACCCCAGGGACGCGTGGTGGCCGTCGATGTCGCCGATCCGACCTACGGGGCGCCGGTCACGCTCGGGGAATCGGCGGCCCGGCTCGCGGCGAGCCCGGTCGGGCCGCGCATCGACTTCCGCTTGAGCACGGATGTCCGCGACCCGTCGGTCGACTTCCCCTCCGACACCTTCGACCACGTCGTGCTCGCCCACTGCTCCTGGTACTTCGCCTCGCTCGGGCAGCTGCGCGACACGCTGGCCCGGGTGCGGCCCTGGGCGCGGCGGCTGTGGTTCACCGAGTGGGACCTGACGCCCTCCTGCGGCGACCAGCTGGCGCACCTGCTCGCAGTATTGATCCAGGGCCAGATCGAGGCTGCAGGCTCACACGGCGAGGGCAACATCCGCACGTCCTTCTCCCGCGAGGCGCTGCTGCGGCTCCTGCCCGAGGCGGGCTGGACAGCGGACGGCGACGGGCCGGTCGACACCGACGCACTCCAGGACGCGGACTGGGAGATCACCGCCTGTCTCGACCTGATCACCGGAGGAGAACGGTTGGCCGCGCTGTCCGAACCGGTACGGCAACTCGTCCTCAGCCAGAGCGACGTCCTGCGGGCCGTCGCCGCACCGCATGGCAACCGCCCGCTCGCAGCGTACTGGGTCACCGCACGCTGAAGTGCCACCCCGGCCAAACCTTCCGACCTCAGTCGGATCCCGCAGCCCTTGCACTTCCGCAACCCAGCCGGCCCGGCCCGGCGCCCTCGAACACCGAACCAGGTTAGAGCTTCAGGCTACCCAAGGTGTACTGATGGCATCGCGTATCAGGTTGTCGTGAATTGGCCATGCTGGCAGTGGAGTTAAGAGGAAATCTCATTTGGGGGGCCTTAAATCGAGTGCGAGAGTTCCGGTCCGGGTGATACAAGGTCTGCGTGACTGAGCAATTCTCCTTCCCCACCCTGCTGCAGATGATCGACGAGCGGTCCGCCGCGTTCCGCGCCGCCGTCGCCACTGCCCCCAACCTCGACGCCGACGTCCCGTCCTGCCCGGGCTGGACGCTGTACGACCTGGCGAACCACCTCAGTGAGGGGGACCGCTTCTGGGCCTACATCGTGCTGAACACCGCGCCGGGCGACGAGCGGCCGAGCAAGGACGGGCTGGCGGCGCCCAGGGAGCGCGAGGCCCTCATAGCCTGGCTGGCCGACTCGACGGAGCAGCTGCTTGCCGCTCTGCGCGAGGCCGGCCCGGACCGGGCCTGCTGGGCCTGGTGGGAGCCGCTGGCCTCGCCGCACACGGGGGCCGCCGTGGCCCGCCGCCGCGTCCACGAGTCGCTGATCCACACCTACGACGCCCAGCTGGCCTCCGGTACGCCGCAGGAGCTGCCGACGACCGAGGCGGTCGACGCCATCGAGGAGTTCCTCGCCACCGTCTGCACCGTCACCGTCCCGTGGCCGCACGAGCCCGCCACCATGGACTACCACGCAGCCGAGGCCGGCTCCTGGCGCCAGACGGTGGACGCAGCCGGTTCCCGCTTCACCCGCCTCACCGCGGCGGAGGCCGCCGAGAGCAAGCCCACCGCCGCCATCTACGGCACGGCGAGCGAGATGGCCCTGCTCATGTACATGCGCATCCCGAACGGCTCGCTGCGGATGGAGGGCGACGCCGACCTGCTCCAGCAGCTGCAGAACGGGGGCTAACGGCTTGGGGAGCGATAAGAATCTGGGCAGGCTCGGCTGAGCAATCCGCCTGGGATTGATCAGCAGGACGTCGGGCGGGCGTCGGCGGCGAGGACGAGTTCTTTGCTCGTCTTGCGGGTGGCCCGGCGGGCTGACCGGTCGGAGACCAGGCCGGCTATGGCGGCTTGGGTCTCGGCGAAGTATTCGCGGCGGCCGGTGTAGCGCTGCGCCACTGCTTGTACTCGGCGTTGGCGTGTTCCACGCAGATCCGGTTGGAGGACTGCGCTCGGCGTTCGTGCCGCCAGGCGTGCTGCTCGCCGAGGGTCGCGTCCTTCTTCGGCTTGCGGGGTGGGGCGGTGACCTGGCGTGGGAACTGGTTGGCGAGGCCCCGGTAGCCCTCGTCGACATGCACCTTGACGCCGGGGCGGCAGCGCAGTTGCTCGGCAGGATGCTGCCGGGATATGCCCGATAGGGCGTGATGAGACAAGGCCGCGCGGGCCGATGACTTCACATCCACGGGCGCCGCGCCTCGCGCCGCCTACGCCTGCCGCCGCTCCCACTGCTCCTTCGTGATCTCGTACCGCACACCCCCGTGCTCGGAACCCTCGACCGCCATCATGTCGTCCGGCGTGGGGATGTTCTCCGCGAGCGTCATCCCGAGCTTCTCCATGACGTTACGCGAAGGGCGGTTCACGGTCATCGTCTCGGCCCAGACCATGCGGATGCCGAGCTCGGCGAACCCCTTCGCCAGCAGCGCCTGCGAGACTTCGGTGGCGTAGCCCCGGCCCCAGGCCGCCTGGCGCAGGCGATAGCCGAGTTCGGCCTCCTCACGCGGGCCGCTGCGCCGCGGACGCAGGCAGAACCAGCCGACGAACGCGCCGCCGTCCTTCTCGTGCGCGGCGAACAGGCCGAGGTCATGGTTCCAGCGCTCGTAGCCGGCGAGGATGCTGGGGATGGCGAGGTCGCGGACCTCCTCTGGCGGGGTTGGAGCGCCGCCGTTCAGGTAGCGCATCACCGCCGGGTCGCTGTCCAGCTCGATCAGCAGGTCCGCGTCGGCGGCGGCGAAGGGGCGGAGGGTCAGGCGCTCGGACTCGAGGTAGGTGGCCACGTGAGGATCATGGCCGAGACGGGTCGGACGGTCCAGGGAGTTTCGGGCCGCGTCTGTCACCGGGTGGCGTTCTGACCGCAGTTCCGTGAATGATCTTCAGGTAGGCCGCGAGGGCTGTGGTCAGCTCGTTCGACCACTCTTGTGCAGCGCGGCGCTCGCGCGGAAGCGGATACGGCCGCAGCGGTCTTTCACCTCCTCGGTCGCGTCATCCGGGCAGCAGCAGTGCCGAGCCAGCCAGGCCAGATCGCCAGGATCCAGCCAGAGTGCCACGCGCCCACGGTCGGCTTCGGTCTGAGGATTGGTCGGCTTGATCTCGGTCATGGCGAGAGGCTACTCAATCCGCAGCAAGCGCCTCGAAGATCATTCACGAAAGCGCGGGCAGAGCCTCTTTCAGACCGCCATCCGAGCCAGCGAATTCAGCACCAACTGATCCACCTACGCGGATGGCTGCGAGGGTGGCTCTCGCAGTACCTGTATCACCAGGGGCTCCCAGACGTTCAAAACGCCTGTCACCATGGACACACGCTGCAGCTTCACCCCCATCAGTTCAATTCAGCTGCCCCGAATGCGCGACCGTGTCGGCGCGTTCTTCGACGGCAGAAGGGACGGAGACCAATGGCGGACAATCAATTCACCACTCACACGGAACTTTTCGATCTGAGCGGGAAGTACGCCCTTGTCACCGGCGGCACCAGGGGAATCGGGCTGATGATAGCGCGCGGCCTTCTCCAGGCGGGCGCCCGCGTCGTCATCAGCTCGCGCAAGGCAGACGCGTGCGCGGAGGCACAGCAGCTGCTGTCCGAATTCGGCGACGTTCAAGCGATCCCCGCCGACCTTTCCAGGCACGACGAGTGTCAGCGCCTCGCCGATCTTGTCGAGGCCGGCTCGGGACGCCTGGACATCCTTGTCAACAACGCGGGGGCGATGTGGCGCGAGCCGCTGGCGACGTTCCCGGACGAGGCCTGGGACGCGGTGATCGATCTCAACCTCAAGTCGCCGTTCTGGCTGGTGCAGGCGCTGCTCCCGGCACTTCGCAGGGCGGGCACCGCGGATGATCCCGCGCGGATCATCAACATCGGCAGTATCGCCGCCATCCACGTCGCCCAGTCGCCCAACTACTCGTACGCCAGCAGCAAAGCGGCTCTTCATCAACTCACCAGGGTGCTTGCCAGGGAACTGGGCCCGCAGCACGTCACGGTGAACGCGGTGGCACCGGGAGTGTTCCCGTCGCAGATGACGGCGTCCACGCTCGATGCCGTCGGCGACACGATCGCGGCGGCGGCCCCTCTGCGCCGGATCGGCCGCGACGACGACATGGCGGGTGTCGCCGTGTTTCTCGCCAGCCGGGCCGGGTCCTACCTCACGGGCACCGTCATCCCGGTGGACGGCGGCATCGCGACGACCGCATCGGGCACCCCTTAGACTGCGGGACCGGCTTACGGTGAGGGGATGGCCACGATGGATCTGCGCACCGAGATCCGGGAGTTCCTCAGCTCGCGTCGCGCCCGCATCGCACCCGCGCAGGCGGGCCTGCCCGCTTACGGCGGCAACCGTCGGGTCAAAGGTCTGCGCCGCGAGGAGGTGGCGCTACTGGCGGGGGTATCGGTCGACTACTACGTGCGCATGGAGCGCGGCAGGCTCGCCGGTGCCTCCGATGGCGTGCTCGACGCGTTGGCCTCCGCCCTGCAACTCGACGAGGCCGAGCGCGACCACCTGTTCCACCTCGCGCGCCGATCCACGGCGCCCAGCGGCCCACGCCGGCGCAGGCCTGCCGTGACGGTGCGCTCGACGCTGCAGCAGGTGCTCGACGCGATCTCCGCTGCGCCGGCCTGGATCGGTAACGGCCGTTATGACGTGCTCGCCATGAATCAACTCGCTCGCGCGCTGTATTCGCCGGTGCTGGCCGACTCGCGACGGCCCGCGAACACGGCGCGGTTCGTCTATCTGAACCCCGAGGCGGCCAGGGATTTCTTTGTCGACTACGACCACATTGCCGGTGGCGTGGCCGCGAAGCTGCGCATGGAAGCCGGCCGCGATCCGCACGACGAGGAGCTGATCACCCTGGTCGGCGAACTGTCGACGTCCAGTGAGCTGTTCCGGCAGCGGTGGGCATCTCAGGACGTGCGGCTGCACCGGTCCGGCCGCAAGCGTGTGCGCCATCCGATCGTGGGCCGGCTCGACTTGGACGTCGAGTCCCTGGGACTGCCCGCCGAACCCGGCCTGCACCTCAACGTCTACACCGCACCCGCGGGCACACCGGCCGCTGACAATCTGGCGCTCCTGGCGTCGTGGGCGGCCACCCAGCAGGCGCCGGCGACCGAGCTCGAAGCGCACAACGGATAGTCCAGCCCCTTCAGCCGTACTGGTCCGGTGGATCCGGGCCCGGCGGCGGGAACGGGGGCCGGGTCAGTCCCACCAGAACGACCACTGGTGGGCGGCGACGAGGCCTTCGGCGTAGGCGGTCAGGGTGCCGGTGCCCTGGAAGACGAGGTCGGGACAGAAGGCGGTGTGCTCGGCGGCCAGCGGGAGGGCCTCGGCGAGCGTGGCGGGCGGGGCGGCGACGCTCAACTCCAGGGTGTCGAACCCGACTTGGATGACCTGGGCGCCGAAGCGGCGCTCCCAGTCGGCGAGCACGGCGGCGATCTTGGCGGTGTCGTCCTCGTGGTTGAGCGGGCCGCTCCAGCCGCAGGCGGCCAGCGCCTCGGCGCCGCTGCCCGCCTCGACCAGGCCCAGGCGCGCGTCCCGTACGGACAGCAGCACGTCGGCCAGGCCGCGGGCCTCGATGCCGGGGGCGCCGTCGGGGACGGCCGCGGCGGGGGCGGTGCCGGGCCAGGCGGGGCCGAAGGGGGCCAGGGCGGCGTGGAGTTCGGCGGCGTCCTCGGAGCCGAGCGGGCCCTCGGGCGCGTCCTCGTCGGCGCCGCCGAGCTGCTGCCACCAGCGGCGCAGCAGGGCGTCGGGGTCGTAGAGGGTGGGGTCGGAGGCGGAGGCCGGGAAGAGTTCGCCGGACAGCCAGGGGCGGTAGTCGGCGCCGTCGCCGAGGGGGACGATCAGCAGCGGCCACAGGCCGGACTGCGGGTGGGCGCGGTGGAGTTGCTGCCACAGGCCGGCGGGGGCGGGGGCGTCGCTGATCCACAGCAGCGGCTCCGGCCCGTCCTCGCCGCCGACCAGGCGGCCGGGCGGGAGGGTGGCGGGCAGGAGACGGGACAGGTCCGAGGTCATGCGGCCACCGTAGGGGCGGTCACTGACACGGGAGTTCGGGCAGGGGGGTCGGGCGGCGGGGTTCGGGCCCGCGGTGCGGCGGGGGCGGTTCAGGCCCAGGGCAGGGCGGCGCGGGTGCGCCAGTACGCCGGGGCGGGTTCGGCCAGGACGGCGAGGGCGGCCAGGTCGTCGGGGGTGGGGTGCAGGGTGGCGGCGGTGAGGTTGGAGGCGAGCTGGTCGACGGTCGCCGCGCCGGACAGGACGAGGTCGGCCCAGGGCTGGGCGGCGGCCGCGGCCAGGGCGAGGGCGTCGAGGGGCGCGCCGGTGCAGGTGGCGAGGGCGCGCAGTGCGGCGGTGTCGTCCCCGGTGGCGTTGCGCCCGGCGAGGCGGCCGTTGGCCATGCCCTCCTTGACGACGACCAGCCAGCCGGCGGCGTGGGCTTCGGCCAGGGCGGGGGCGGCGGAGGGTTCGAGCAGGTTCCAGGTGGCCTGGACGGCGGTGAACAGCGGGCGGCCGTCCACGGTGACGGCCAGGGCGGCACGGATGGTGTCCGCCTGGGCCGGACCGCTGGTGGACAGGCCGACCCGCACGCCCTGCCCGGCCAGGTCGGCCAGGCGGGCGTGCAGGGCGGTGTCGGTCAGGGCGGGGCTGTCGGGGGTGACGGAGTGGACCAGGTAGACGTCCAGGTGCGGGCCCAGCAGGGAGCGGGTCTCGTGGATCTGACGGTCGAACACCGCCGTGGAGTGCTCCTTGACCTCGTGCGCGGCCACGCCGGTGGTCTGCCAGTCGGCCGTGTAGGTGTAGCCCCACTTGCTGCCGACCGTCACCTCGGCGGCGGCCTCGGGGTGTTCGGCGAGCCACTGGGCGACGAACTCCTCGGCGCGGCCGTAGGAGCGGGCGGTGTCGAGGTAGCGCACGCCGGCGGCGTAGGCGGCGTCGAGCAGGGCGTGGGTGCGGTCGCGCAGTGCCTCGACGGTGCGTTCGGCGGGCAGGTCGCCGTCGCGTCCGAGGGTGATGTAGCCGGGCCGGCCGACGGCTGCGGTGCCCAGGCCGTACCGCGCGATCGGCGGGCGGTCGGCGGCGGCTCCGGTGGCGGGGTCGGTCGGCATGGCGGGGTCTCCTCGGGCGCGACGGTGCTCACCTGGGACTTTACCGTCGGGTCGGCCGGCGCATCCGGCCGCCGGGGTCGGGCGGTCGGCCGGATACGCCGGTCAGCCAGGCCGGTCAGTCAGTCAGTCAGGCCAAGGCCGGCCGGGTCAGCCGGCGGCGATGGTGGCCCGGATCCAGTCGGCGTAGGCGCGCACGTCGGTGTACAGGCCCGGGCCTTCGGAGCAGGGCACGCCCGGGGCGCCGGGGCCGGAGGTGGTGCCGATGAGTTCCCAGCGACCGCCGCGGCCGCGCTGGATCTGCGGGCCGCCGGAGTCGCCGAAGCAGGCCATGGCCTTCGGGGTGGGGCTGGTCGTGCACAGGCGGGTGGGGCCGGCGTAGCCGGGGGCGCAGTCGGCCGCGGCGGCGCGGCGGGTGTCGAGCTCCTGGAGGCGGTCGGGGAAGACCATCTCCTCGAACTTGGGGGTGTCGACGACGGTGCCGAAGCCGAGCAGCCGGGTCGGGGTGCCGGGCGGGCCGGGGCGCTGGGCGACGGGGATGGGCCGCTGGGCGACGGGGTGGTCCAGGCGCACCAGGGCGAGGTCGTCGTAGTTGGGGCGGGTCTGGCCGTCGCCGAAGCTGAAGCCGGGGTGGACGACGGTGCGGGTGATGGCCCGGACGGTGCCGCCGCTCTTGCGGTGCGCGCTGCCGATGCGCACGGTGCCGTCGAGCGTCAGCTCGCTGCCCGGGTAGCCCTGGACGCAGTGGGCGGCGGTGAGGACCCACTGGGGGTCGATCAGTGTGGCGCCGCAGGTGCCGTCGGCTATCTGCTTGGCGCTCATCGGGATCGTGGCCATGAACGGGTAGCGCTCGGTGGAGTCGTGGCCGTTGACGATCGCCTGGGCGCTTCCGGTCATGGCGGTGGCGCCCAGGGCGGCGGCGAGGGCGGCGACGGCGGTGGCGCGGGCGGCGCGGCGGCGGACGGTCTTGCGCAGGAGCACGGGTGACGGCCTTTCGGATCGGTTGGTTCGGATGCGTCCAGCCAACCCTGCGGCGCCCGTCCGGGACATCCGGGCAGCGGGCCGCCGGGCCCGGGGGACAGCCCCCGGGCGCGGCGGCGGGCTACCAGGGGGTCGCGGCGGGCCGGGCGTTGGTGCCCGGGGCCTGCGCCGGCCTGGGCGCGGGGTTGGCTGCGGGCCGGGTGGCGGGGGCGGGCCGGGTGGCGGGGGCGCCGAAGTCGCCGACGTCGCCGGAGGAGGAGGTGCGGATGGCCCGGGGCGCGGAGGGCTGCAGGGAGTCGGCGGCGCGCACGGCCCGGACGGGGGCGAGGACGGGGGCCGGGGCGAGGCTCTGGTCGAGGCGGACGACGAAGTTGACGTAGTCCAGGGGCTTGTCGGGCCAGTGGCAGTCGTTGCTGGTCAGCAGGCGGCTGCGGACGCCGTCGCGTTCGGTGACGGGCCCGGGGGTGACGCGCAGGTTCGGCTGCCAGCTGCGGCCCCACAGGTGGTGTTCCAGGGTCAGCGTCCAGCTGTCCTCGTCGACTTCCAGGGTGGCGCCGACCCGGCCGGGCAGAATCCGGGTGCCGTAGGGGCCGCGCACCACCGCGCGCTGGTCGAAGCTGGCGTTCTTGCCGACCACGGTGATCCGCCACGCGCCGTGGAACCTGAGCATCGCCGCACTCCTGACGTCCTGGCGCGCCGTCCGGGCGGGCGCGCTTCCGTCGGGGTCAACGGCTGCGGGGCGGTGGGCGGCTCAGCGGTGGGCGGCTCAAAGGGCCGGGCCGGCCGGGGCGGGCGGCGCGGACCCGGCTCGGGCGGTTCGGGCCCGGTTCAGGCGGCGTCGGGGCGGGCGGCGGGCCGGGCGGTGCGGGCGGGTTCGCCGGGGGCGGTGTGGGCGAGCGCCGGGTAGCCGTGCGCGGTGAGGACGAGGTCGGCGTAGCGGCGGTCGTCGAAGGGGACGCCGTGGCGCCGGAGCAGGTCGAACAGTTCGGCGAGGCGGCGGTGTTCGGTGCCGCGCGGCAGCCCGTCGCGGGTGGTGCCCAGGATGCCGAGGACCGGCCCGTACAGGCGGGCGCCGCGGGCGATGCGGACGATACGGGCGGTACGGCGGGGGGCCGGGGTCAGGCGCAGCAGCAGGACGAGCCGGTGGGCGCCGGAGTCGGCGTCCTGCCCGGCGTCCATCGTGAGGCCCTGGATGTCGCGCCACCGGTAGCGGCGCGGGACGAACGCCCGGACGAGGGTGAGGCCGTGGTCGTCGGCGCGCAGCCAGAAGCCGTACGGGACGGGCAGGGCCACGCCCAGGACGGCCGCGCTCGACAGCAGCAGCGCGGGGACGGCGCCCATCCGGCCGGCGGCCCCGGTGTCGGCGAGCACGACGCCCATCGCCAGGGCGAGCACGCAGCCGACGGGGGCGCCGGCGGCTCGCCACAGGAAGCCCAGCCGCACCGTCTGGTGTCGCGGCGCCGTGTTCACGGGCGCTCCCTTCCCATGTCGTGCCGTCGGTGGGGCCGGCCGGTCCGGCCGGTCCCGTCTCGGGTGTCGATGCCTGGTGGTCCCAGGGGAGTCGGTCACACTACCGGCCTGCCGAGATCATTCGGATGATCCGGGGGAAACGTCAAATGTCTTTAACACGAACGGACTTGATGGCTAGTCAGTTCGACCGGCCGGCCTGCGGTCCAGGATGTCAGCCACCGGTGGAGGGGTCAACTGACGTTGATTGGCGGTATCTTGTGATCCACGCCAGCTGATGCCGTTGGGCTATCGTGACCTGGCCGGCCCTGCCCGCCCGCCAGGAGGAGACGTGCGGGGCCCCGGTGAGGAGGGCGGGCCATGGCGGAATCGAACCGGGAGGACGGACCGGTGGAACTGTCCGGGCTCGCGGCCAGGATCGAGGCGCTGTTCCACACCGTCCGCAGGCCCGACCGCGAGCAGTACACCAACGAAGAGGTGGCCCGGGCCTGCCGCGAGGCGACCGGGGAGTCGTTCTCCACCACCTACCTGTGGCAGTTGCGCACCGGGCGCCGGGACAACCCGACCAAGCGCCACCTGGAGGCGCTCGCCCAGTTCTTCCAGGTCCCGCCCGCGTACTTCTTCGACGAGCGGCAGGGCGCGGAGATCGCCAAGGAGCTCGCCCTGCTCGGCGCGCTGCGCGACGCGGGCGTGCGCAGCCTGGCGCTGCGCGCGGTCGGCCTCTCCTCCGAGGGCCTGGACACGGTCAGCGAGCTGATCGACGTCATCGCCCGCCGGGACGCGGCCCGCCGGCACCCGGCGCCCTGACGCCGGCGGCGCGGGCGCGGACGGGGGTACGGGCCGCGGGCGGGGCTGACGGGGCGCGGGGCTACGAAGACGGGGGCGCAGACGGGGGCCAGGCACGGAGGCGGAACCACGGCGGTCGGGAGATCGGGGGGAACGGGGCCGCTGATCGAGAAGGGGAACACAGCGTGCGGGACGACAGGTGCTACCGATCGGCGCTGCGCCGCTGCCGGCGGATGGCCGAACAGCTGGAACTGCCAAACCCGTTCGACACCACCGTGCTACTGGAGCAGATCGCCCGCCGGCGGGGGCGGCCGATCGACCTGCTGCCGGTGGCCGCCCGGCCCAACGCGCCCTGCGGGCTGCTGGTGTCCACCCGGGAGGCGGACTACATCCTGTACACCGCCGACACCAGCGCGCTGCACCGCCGGCACATCCTGGTCCACGAGATCGCCCACCTGCTCCTGGACCACGCCGGCTCCGCGCCGCTCGGCCCGGCCGCGGAGCTCCTGCCGCACCTGTCCCCCGACCTGGTCCGGCGGGTGCTCGGGCGCACCGGCTACGACGAGCCCCAGGAGCGCGAGGCCGAGCTGCTGGCCTCCCTCATCCTCAGCCGGGCCGCCAAGGCCGACGCCGCGCACCCGCCCGGCCCCGCCCCGCACCCGGACTCGCTGGACGTCCTGGACGTCCTGCTCACCGGCGAGCCCGGACCCGGACCCGCCGGCGACCGGGCGGCCGGCGACCGGGCGGCGGGGCGTCCGTGAGCGGCCTCGTCCTCTACGGCGTCGCACTGTTCTTCGCCCTGAGCGCCTGGCACTTCGCCCGCGGCCGCCGGACCAACCCGCGCGCCATCGCCCGCTACAGCTGCTACGCCACCGCGCTGCTCGCCGCCGCCCTGCTGCTGCTCGCCCCGCCCACCGTCCAGGCCGCCGACCGGCTGCACCGGCTCGGGATCGCGCCCGCCCTGCCCGTCCTGCTCGGCGACACGCTGCGCATCGGCGCGGCCTGCGCGATCCGGCTGCTGGCCGGCGTCCTGCGCACGCCCGAGCCCGCTCGCCGCGCGGTGCGGCGCCAGCTGGCCCTGCTGGCCGGTGTCCTGGGGGTGCGGGCGGTCCTGTTCGTCGCCGCCGCGCCGGGCCTGGACGCCTCCGACCTCACCGCCGCGCCCTCCACCGGCGCCCGCCTGGCGCTGGCCGGGTACACCGCCGCCGGCGTGCTCTACCTCGCCTACTGCCTCACCGCCCTGCTGCGCCAGCTCGCCCGGCTCGCCCGCGCCGCCGCGCCCGGGCGGCAGCGCAGCGGGCTGCGGCTGCTCACCCTGAGCCTGGTCGCGGGCCTGCTGTGGAACGCCTGGGGCGTCGACGACGTCGTCCAGGCGGCGGCCACCGGCACCCAGGCCGGCGCCGAGGACGCCCTGTGCGGCGTCCTGGGCCTGCTGTGCGTGGCGCTGCTGGCGACCGGCCTGGGCACCACGGTGTGGCCGGCCGCGCACGCCGCCGTCCGCGGCTGGCTGCGCGCCCACCGCCGCTACCGGGCGCTGGCCCCGCTCTGGCGGGACCTGCACACCGTGCTGCCGGAGATCGCGCTCGCCCCGGCCCGCCGTCTGCCGCTGCTGCCGCCGCGCGACCCGCAGTTCGCCCTGTACCGGCGGATCATCGAGATCCACGACGCCCGGCTGATCCTGCGCCAGCACCTCGACCCGCGCACCCCGCAGTGGCTCGCCGCCGCCACCTCGCGCTTCCCCCCGTCCGCCGCCCGGGCCGACGCCACCGCCAAGGCCGCCACCGCCGAGGCCGCCGCGCTGGCCGCCGCACTGGAACGCGCGGCCGCCGGCGCCCGGCCCAACCCCGACACCCCGCGCACCGCCCCGACGGCCGAACCGCCGCACGCCCTGGGGCCGGACCTGGAGTCCGAGGCCGACCACCTGGCCCACCTCACCCGCGTCTACGCCACCTGCCCGGCCGTCGCCGAGGTCCGCGCCTGCGCCCGCGCCGCCGCCCCCTCCCCCAGCGCCCCCGACCCGGTCGCGAGCCCCGTGCGGTGAGCCGCCGGACCGGCCGGGGGCAACCCGGCCGGTGGAACGGCGGGAGCAGACCGGGGCGGCGGCCGCTACCGGCGGACAGCCGCCAGCGAGCGCAACTGCACGTGGACGGCGCCCGGTTCGGTACCGGTCAGCGCGGCGACCTCGGCGGCGGGCAGGGCGAGGACCAGGTGCAGCAGCAGGACGTCCTGCTGGGGGGCGGTGAGGTGGGCGACCGGGCCGAGCGGGCGCGGGCCGGCCAGGGCGCAGACGCGTCGGCGGACCGCCTGCCAGGCGCAGGCGGCCGGGCTGGCGGTGGCCAGGGCGTCGAGCCAGTGGCCGCTGAGGTCGTCGAAGGCGCCCTGGACGGCCAGCGGGGCGTCGGCCGCGGGGAGCAGCAGGGCGGCGTAGTCGAGGTAGTGGCGCAGGTGGAGGTCGTACAGCGCCCACAGGCCCAGCGCCGGTCCGGTGGCGGTGGTCGTGGCGGTGGTCGTGGCGGTGGCGGTGGTCGGCTGTCGTGGTGGTGTCGGCATGGTTGATTCCCGAGGTGGCGCGGGTGGGTGCTGGTCCGCGGACGGGGCGCTGGTGGCGCGTTCCCGTCCGCGGACCGGGTCACACGAGTACCGGTGGGCTGTCGCCGGTGCCGTCGCGGCCCGTCGCGGCGGAGTGGCCGGAGTGGCCGGGGTAGCCGGGGTGGCCGGCGTCCTCGGCGCGGTCGGCGGCCAGGCTGTTGCGCAGGGTCACCCACAGTTTGAACAGGGTGTCCGTCGGGGTGCCGCTGCTGGAGGACTGCATGGCCCGGGTGAACTCCCGTTGGTACGTGCGGGAGTTGACCGGTGCCGGGGTGCGGGCGTTGTTCGTCCGCTCCCAGGCCGCCGCCCACAGTGCGCGGCGGGCCTCCTTGACCCCGCAGACCTCCATGTAGGTGAGGAACACCGCCTTGCGCAGCGGGGCCTCACCCCTGAGGACCAGCGCCAGGGTGCTGGAGGGCAGGCGCCCTCCCCCGGCCCGGGCCCGGCGGTCCAGTTCCTCCAGGGAGGGCCAGTCGGCCTTGCGCCGCATCTCGTGCATCGCCCGTCGCAGGTCGGCGAGGGAGTCGACCTGCTCGGGGTTGAGCCGTCGGGGCGCCCGGCGCTGGGTCCCGGAGGGGCGCGGGACGTGGGCCCAGTAGTTGGCCAGGGTCCACTTGCGGCGGGCCGCCTTGAGGTCGCCGTCGCAGGCCCGGGTGAGGGCCTCGACGACCTCCCAGTTCGGCATGGTCCGGCCGCTGGTGGCCCGTTGCAAGGTGGTCGGGTGGTAGTTGGTCCGGTCGGCGAGCTGACGGTAGGTCAGCCCTGCCTCTTCACGCTGCTCGCGCAGCAACGCGGCGAGCCGGCCCAGGGCCGGCTCGGTCGCCGCGATCGGTTTCTCCTGGCGTCCCATCGCGGTCCGGCGTTCCTTCTAGGCCCGCCCCTGCTGGAGCCTGGCATTCAACAGCAGTCCGCCGGTGGCCAGTTCGAGCGCCGCTCCCGCCGACATGCCCGTCCTCACCAGGGCGGCGGCCACGACGACCACGACGACGACCACGGCCGTCCGCACGGGGCCGGACGGCCAGGGCAGGCCCGGTCGCGGCGGCGCCGGGTGGCCGGCGGCGCAGTGGGCGGGGGCGCGCTTCTTCTTCCGCTTCCTCGTCATCGAGGACCTCCTATATCACCGTCTACTCCAACGGACGGGAACTTCGGTGGTTGGCGTCACGCGAGGAACCCGTTTCGCGCAACACTCTGTCAGGCGTACGGGTGATTCCCAATCGGTTCGGTGAACATCGCGAAGATTGATGCGCCAGAATCCCGGGCCCGGCCCGCAATCTCGTCACAACCCTGTGACATCAGTGCAGTTCAGGAACTCGAAACCGGAATTTGATGCATTTTTGTGCAACTCGCCCTTGTAGCCGTCCTGGCTGAATGTGACGATGTGCAGCAGCGTCATCCAGACCTGCGGGTCAGGAGCCCGGGGGCGCTGTCTACTCCAAATTCTCGGGAACACCGGCAGCGGGCCGTGTTGGCGCATGGGCCCGTCCGAACAGCAGAGACCGCCCGGCCCCAGCGGCCCGAGCGGTCTCTCTGTGTTTGTCCGCCGGGAAAAGGCGGCGGGCAGCGAACACGGCAGCCGACGGAAGGGGTTTCCGGGAAGCGGTGGTCCGGAATCCGGTGGCCCGGGGCGGCGGGGTGTTGGCACAGTGGGCCCCATGACGACTCCCGATGATGGTGGCGCGTTCGTCCCCGGCCTGGAGCTGGCTCGGACGCTGCACGAGGAGGCGGTGCGCCCGCTGCTGGCCGAGGCGTTCCCCGGACTCGGGTACGCGGCGGCGCGGGTGGGCGCGGGCTCGGAGGTGCTGGGCTTCGACACCGCCCGCTCGACGGACCACGACTGGGGCCCGCGCCTGGAGCTGTTCCTCTCCCCCGGCGACGCCGCCCGCCACGGGGAGCGGCTGCGCGAGGTGCTGGCGCACCGGCTGCCCCGGCAGGTGCGCGGCCGCTCCACGCACTTCCGGCGCGGCCCGGACCCCCTCGACCCGGTGCGCCACCCCGACTGGACCGAGGGCCCGGTGGACCACCTGGTCGAGGTCCACGACGTGCCCTCCTGGCTGGCCGCCCGGCTGGGCCCGGCGGCGGCCGGGTGGTACCGGACGGACCCGGGGGCCGGTGACTGGCTGGCACTGCCGCAGCAGCGCCTGGCCGAGGTGACCGGCGGCGCGGTGTTCCACGACGGCCCGGGCGACCTCACCGCGGCCCGGCGCCACCTGGCCTGGTACCCGGAGCAGGTGTGGCGCTACCTGCTGGCCTGCCAGTGGCGGCGGATCGAGCAGGAGGAGGCGTTCGTCGGGCGCTGCGCCGAGGTCGGCGACGAGCTCGGCTCGATGGTGGTGGCCGCCCGCCTGGTCCGGGAGGTGATGCGGCTGTCCCTGCTGATGGAGCGCCGCTACGCCCCGTACGGCAAGTGGCTGGGCAGCGCGTTCGGGCGCACCGGCGCCGCCGGGGAGCTGGGGCCGCTGCTGCACGGCGCGCTGACGTCCAGTCATGTCGCGGAGCGGGAGCGGTACTTGTGCGAGGCGTACGAGGCCGCGGCACGCCGGCACAACGCCCTGGGGCTGACCGCACCGCTGGCGGCGGCCCGCCGGCCGTTCCACGGCCGCCCCTACCTCGTCCTGGACGCCGGCCGCTTCGCCCGGGCACTGCTGGATACGGTCACCGACGCGCGGCTGCGCGCCCTGCCGCCGGTGGGCGGCGTGGACCAGTGGACGGACAGCACCGACCTGCTCGGCCTGCCGCAGGCCGTCCGGACGGCGGTCGGCACCCTCGACTGAACCCGGCGGCCGGCGGAATTCGGGTACGGCGGCGCATTGCGGTGCGGGCCGCCGCCGGGCCAGCCTGTGGGGCGGACGCCGCGACCCGCGCGGGCGCCACCCGGCCCGAGAGGACCCCGCCCGGTGAACGGCTTCGAGTACCTGGTCGGCATGCTGCTGGCCCAGCCCGTACGGGCCCGGGACGCGCTGCGCGCCCGCCTGCCCACCACCCGCCGGCTGCGCGCCCTGGCCTCCTCGCCGCGGGTCGAGGCGCTGCGGGCCGCCGAGCGCGAGCGGATCCGCCGGATGGTCGAGGGCCTGGCCGCGGTGGAGGGCGTGGCGCACCTGCTGACCCGCGTCGCCGACCACTGCAACCGCCCCTCCTCGCTCGGCCTGCTCACCACCACCGCCGAGGGCCGCGGCGTGCTGGTCTGCCGGATGAGCGCCGCCGCCTACTTCGCCACCGGCGAGGACATCACCGCCGTCCTGCCCAGGATCGAGGCGGCGGGCCTGGCCGACTGGGGCTTCCCGAACACCTGGGGCGACGAACCGCCGTACTCACCGGGCACGGTCGGCTACGCGCTGCGCTACCACCGCGACCGCGGCCTCTTCCCCGACGGCCGGCGGATGCCCGGCCCGAACCTGTCCACCGCCGACGCCACCCTGGCCTGGGACCTGCCCGGCATCCCCCGCCCGGACCCGTACTGGCCGCGCCCGGGCAGCGACGTGTACTTCCGGCACGAGCAGATCCCGGCGGACGGCGACCCGGCCGCGCTGCTGCGGGCCGCCCGCGCCGAGGGGCGGGGCCCGGTGCTGGTGCTCACCTTCGGCCGCGACTGGACGGACACCTGCACGTACCACGCCGTGCCGCGCGGGCGCGGACGCAAACACGGGCGCGGGCGCGGGCGCGAACTGGGCTGAGCGCCCGGTGCGGCCGGGGGCGGCGCCCCGGCCGCGCGCACGGTTCAGGCGCTCAGCACTGGGGCCGGCGGCCGTGGTTGGCCCCGCGCCGGGCCCGGGCCTTCTTCTTGCGGCGACGCTTCGACGACATGGCCACTCCTCTCGCAACCAGGACACCCCCGGCTTCCACCGTTCCACACCCGGCCCGCACCGGCCCGCCGGGATCGGCCGTCACGGGCCCCGGGCGGGGCCTCAGGCGGGGGCGGCGCTCCGGTCGAGGGCGGCGCGCCAGGCAGGACTGTCGACGTAGTGGTTGTCGAAGCGCCCGGCGGAGGCGGCGATCGCGCCCGGGTCGGTCTCGCCGCGCATGACGCTGCCCAGCAGGCGCAGGTAGTCGAAGCGGTCCATGCCCGGGGTGAACACGAACAGGACGTCGGCCTCGGCGCCCGGGGCGGCGGCGAAGGCGTGCGGGGTGTGCGGCGGCACAGCGAGGAAATCGCCCTCGCCCAGGATCGTGACCTCCTCGCCGACCAGCACCTGCAGCGAGCCGCCGATCACGAAGAACAGCTCCCACGCCCGGGTGTGGAAGTGCGCGGGGGCCCCGACGGCGCCCTTGGCGAAGGTGGAGCGGTAGCTGGTGAACCCGCCCTCGGTGTGCGCCGAGTCGGCGAGCAGGGTCATGGTGCTGCTCGGGTCGGCGCAGGTCTCGGCCTCGGCGTGGCGGGTCAGCACGGGGGCGGCGGTGGCGGTGTTGCTCGTCGTCGTCATGGGACCAGGCTAGAACCGGAAAGACCCGCCATCAGGTGGCAATTGAATGCCACTTTCACGGGTCAATTCCCGGGCCGGCGGCCGCTGGCAGACCGGCCCGATGACGACGGACGATCTTCTGCGGCACCAGGACGAACGGCAGGCCGAGGCCGCGTCCGCCTGACCCG
This sequence comes from Kitasatospora sp. NPDC056731, assembly GCF_040687675.1. NCBI lineage: Bacteria > Bacillati > Actinomycetota > Actinomycetes > Kitasatosporales > Streptomycetaceae > Kitasatospora > Kitasatospora sp. NPDC056731. The sequence continues at coordinate 13,131 of NZ_JBFBNR010000033.1, read as the reverse complement.
TCCGTCCGCGCTACTCCCCCGGGCCCGGGCTCGCCGCGGCCCGCAGGTGGGTGAGGAAGGCGGTGACGGCGGGTGGGGGCCGGTGGGGGTGGCGGGTGGCGGTGTGGACGTGGCGCACGGAGGTGTCGTCGGGGTGCAGGGCGATGAGGGCGACGTCGGGGCGGGCGGCGCGGGCGGCGAGGGAAGGGATCAGGGTGGCGCCCAACCCGGCGGCGACGAGGCCGAGTTTGGCGGTCCAGCCGGCGACCTCGTACTCGATGCGGGGCTGGAAGCCGCTGCGCACGCAGGCGGCGAGGAGGGTGGATTCGGTGCGGCGGCTGGCGGCGATCCAGGGTTCGTCGGCGAGTTCGGCCAGCCGCAGGCGCCGGCGCGAGGCGAGCCGGTGCCGGCGGGGCAGGGCCACCAGGACCGGGTCGTCGATGAGCTGCTGGAGGTCGAACTGCTCGGTGTCATAGCGGTGTTCGGGGTAGGCGGCGACCACGGCGAGGTCGATGGCGCCGTCGCCCAGCAGGGTCAGCAGGTGGGCGGAGAGCCCTTCGGTGAGGGTGATGGCGACGTCGGGGTGGGCGGCGCGGAAGGCGGCGAGGGCGCCGGGGACGAGGGCGGCGTTGGCGCTGTCGAAGGCGCCCACGCGCAGCCGTCCGGCGCTGAGTTCGGTGAGCGCGGCGAGGTCGCGGCGGGTGCCGTCGAGGCGTTCGAGCAGGGCTTCGGCGTGCGGCAGGAGGGTGCGGCCGTGCTCGGTGAGGCGGACGCCGCGGGCGAGGCGGTCGAAGAGCACCGCGCCGAGTTCGGCCTCCAGGGTGGAGATCTGCCGGGAGACGGCGGACTGGGTGTAGCCGAGGCGTTCGCCGGCGGCGGTGAAGGAGCCCAGGCGGGCCGCGGTGCGGAAGACGTCCAGCCAAGCCATGTCCATCCGGCATGGCTATCATGCGGGACATTCGTTTGTCGCCTGGCTGGTGGCTGCCTAGCGTGGTGGCCATGGAGAAGATCGCTTTTCTGGGACTGGGCCGGATGGGCCTGCCGATGGCCCGTCGCCTCGCCGCCGCCGGCCACCCGTTGACCGTCTGGAACCGCACGCCGGGCCGCGCCGGCGGCCTCGTCGAGGCGGCCTGCCCGGCCGAGGCCGTGCGGGGGGCGGGGGTGGTGGTCACGATGCTGTCCGATCCGGCGGCGGTGGCCGACGTGGCCGGCCGGTTCGGGCCCGGGCTGGCGCCCGGCACGCTGTGGATCGACATGTCCTCGATCGGCCCGCGCGCGGCCGGCGAGTTGAGGGCCGGGCTCCCGGCCGGGGTGGCCATGGTGGACGCGCCGGTGCTGGGCAGTGTGGGCCCGGCGGCCACCGGCGACCTGGTCGTCTACGCGGGCGGCGAGGACGCCGACCTGGACCGGGCGCAGCCCGTCCTGGAGCAGCTGGGCCGGGTGCTGCGCTGCGGCGGGCCCGGTTCGGGGGCGGCGTTGAAGGTGGTGGTGATCGGCGCCGTGGTGGCGTCGGTGGCGGTGGTGGGCGAATCGCTGGCGGTGGCCGGGGAGTTGGGCGTGCCGCGGGAGCTGGCGATGGAGGCGCTGGCGGCCGGGCCACTCGCGGGGGTGGTGGCCCGGGCGCGCAGCCGGGAGGCGGATTTCCCGATCCGGCTGGCGGCCAAGGATCTCGCCCTGGCGGGTGGCGGCCCGGTGCTGTCGGCGGCGCGCCAGGTGCTGCTGGCCGATCCCTCGATCGCGGAGGAGGACCTGTCGCGCGTGGTCGGGTGAGGCGGCGCGGGCCACGGCCGGGCCCGCCTCCCGTCAACGCGGACGGCGCGGGGGCACCCGTTCGGGGGGCGGACGTGCGGCGCGGGCCGCTGTGCCCGTAGCGTCGTCGCTGCACACGGCGTAGGTCCTGTCCGGGGAGGGTGTCAGCGATGGCGGGAGTGCCGGTCATGAGGGGTGGGCGGCGGCCCGGGCGGGCCGCTGCGGCCCTGGCGGTGGCGGCGGCGCTGCTGACGGCGTCCGCCTGCGGCGCCTCCCCCGTGCCGGACGGCGCGGCCGACGACGCGGTCGCCGCCGCCGACGGGCGGCCGCTCGCTCTGGTCTACCGGGGCCCGGCGGCCTGCGAGGGCTGCCCGGAGGCGGCGCGGGAGCTGCTGGAGCGCGACGGCTTCGCGGTGCGCTACGTCGGGCCCGAGGAGCGGCTGCGCTTCGGCGCGGGCGTGCTGGCCGGCGCCGCGCTGTACGTGCAGCCGGGCGGCACCAACGGGCAGGAGGTGAGCACCGCGTGGGGCCTGCTGCGGCGCGACCCCGGCTTCTCGCCGGAGCTGGTGCGCGACTTCGTCCGGGGCGGCGGGCGCTACCTGGGCCTGTGCATGGGCGGCTACCTGGCCGGCGACCCGGGCTACGACCTCCTGCCGGGCGACTCCGGGCAGTACATCCACTCCCGGGGGGCGACCGTCACCGACGAGCAGGACCGCCTCGTCGACGTCGCCTGGCGCGGCCGCCCGCAGCGGATGTACTTCCAGGACGGCCCGTACTTCGACGTCGACGGCCCGGGCGTGGACGTCCTGGCCCGCTATTCCAACGGCCGCGCCGCCGCCGTCACCGCCCCCTACGGGGCCGGCCGGGTGGCGGTCAGCGGCCCGCACCCGGAGGCCCCCGCGGACTGGTACCGCGACTACCACCTGCCCGACGAGTCGAAGACCGGCCTGGGCCTGGGCGACGACCTGCTGCACGACCTGATGGCGGCCCCCGCGTCCTGACGTTCCGTCAACTCGCCTGCGGGTGGGCTGCGGTGTCACGCCCGCTCGGCGGGTCCGGCGGGGAACTCGGCGCGCAGCCGGGTACGGGTGCGCATCAGGATGCGGCCGAGCATGTTCCTGCCGGTGCCGGTGCGTCCGCGACCCCAGTAGTGGTCGGTGCCGGTGTCCTCGACGAGTTCCTCGTCGCCGGTGGCGAGCAGGACGGCGCGGATGTCCGGGTGCTCCCGGAACTTGGCCGCCACCGCCCGGCGCATCACGTCGTCCTTGACGCGCTCCCAGTCGCGGCGCAGCGGTCCGGCCGGGTCGCGGCCCAGTTCGGCGGCGCGCAGCGGGGTGCGGGCGCGGCGGACGAGGTCGGCGTGGCGGGTGCCGGCGAACTTCTGGGCCTGGAAGTAGTGCTCGGAGGTGGGCCAGAGGTGTCCGTCGAGGTGGAGGGGGTGGGGGGAGAAGTTGGAGAAGCAGCCGTGCGGGGCTTCGTCGGCGCCGTAGAAGTAGATGGTCATCGGGGCCTCGTGGAGGGGGTGTTGGCGGGAGCCGTACGGTCGCAGGCGTGCGGCCGCGCCCGCAACCGGTTTTCGTCCGGTCGCGGGCACGGGCTCGGGTTCGACGGGCCTCGGCAGGGCTCGGCGCGGTTCACGTGGTGCTCCGTCAGCGGGACGGTGCGCAGCGGGAGCCCCCGGGGGCGGCCGGTGGCGCTACCGCCCGGCGGGGTGCAGGACGCGGTCGGCCACCAGGTCCGGCCGGTCGGTCGGCAGGGCGTGGCCGGCGCCGGGCACGATCTCCGTCCGGGCCGAGGGCACGAGGCGGCCGAGGCGTTCGGCGACCGCGTGCGCGTCGTGCATGGCGCTGCGCTCCCCGAGCAGGAACAGTGCGGGGACGTCCAGGCGGCGCAGTTCCTCGTCGGAGAGGACCGGGGGCACCGGGAGGGCGCGGCGGAACCCCATCGACGCGCGCATCAGGGCCATCAGTTCGGTCTCCAGGATGGCGCTGTTGCCGACCAGGCGGGCCAGTCGGGGGCGCAGCGCCCGCGGCGCGGTGGCGGCGAGGCCGCCGGCGATCACCCAGGCGTAGAACCGGGCGCCCATGTCGGCGAAGCCCGCCGGGTCCACCAGGGTGAGGGAGGCGACCCGCCCGGGGTGGTGGATCTGGTGGTGGAGCGCCAGCCAGCCGCCGTAGGAGCAGCCGACGACCTGGGCGTCCGTCACCTCCAGTGCGGCCAGGAGTTCGTCCAGCCAGGCGGCCGCGTCCCGGCCGTCGGCGATCGGGGCGCTCTGCACGCTCGCGCCCGGTTCGCCGACCGTGTCGACGGCGATGACCGGGCGGTGGCGGGCCAGCGTGTCGATGTAGCGGTGCCACATCAGTGCGTTTCCGCCCGAGCCGGGCAGCAGCACGATCGGCTCGCCGTGCTGCGGGCCGGTGCGGTAGACGCGGGTGGTCCCGAACGCGGTCGTGAGGTCCAGCGCCGTCCGAGGCCCGGGCCACAGTTCCGTCAGGGCCCGCTCGTAGGCGGCGCGAAACCGGTCCCCGGCCTGGTCGTTCTTGAACTGGCTGATTCGCATGATACATGTGTATCACGGCATGATACGGGTGTACCAGGGAGGTCGTACATGAACGCGCGGGTCGATCACGAGGAACGCCGGCGACAGATCGCCGAAGCACTGCTGCGCATCGCCGACACCCAGGGGCTGCAGGCCGCCAGCATGCGGGCGGTCGCCACCGAGGCGGGCGTCTCCCTGCGGCTGGTGCAGTACTACTTCACGACCAAGGAGGGGCTGCTGCTGGACGCGCTGGAGCGGCTCGGCGCCCAACTCCAGGCCCGCATGGCGGCGTGGATCACCGCGGCCGCCACCCCGTCCACGCCGCGCGGCCTGGTGACCGCGGTCCTGTCCAGCATCCTGCCCACCGACCCGGAGAGCCGCCGGATCACCCGCACCTACGCCGCGTACTACACGCTGGTGCTCAGCGATCCCGCGCTGGTGGAGAAGCACGGGACGCCCCAGCCCGACCTGCTGGAGGGCTTCCTCGCCAAGCAGGTCCGCACGGCCCAGCAGGCCGGGCAGATCGACCCCGCCAGGGACCCGGAGATGACCGCCGCCGGGCTGCTGGCCATGGTCAACGGCCTCGGCTCCAGCGTGCTCGGCGGCCAGCGCACCGGCGACGCCGCGCTGGCGATCCTCACCCACCACCTGGACGAGCTGTTCCGCGGCCGCCCCCGCGGTGACGCCCCGGCCCTGCCGACCGCCTGACCGGCGTCCCCCCGACCGGCCGGCCTCCCGCCGCCGCCGGGGCGGGCCGCCGTTCGGCCGGATCGCGTCCGGCCGCCCCGCAGGCGCCCTGTCCGCCCCGGCGCCGGTGCACGAGAATGTGCCGGTCCCGCGCGAGGGGCTGGCGAAGCGGCCAACTCCCGTACCGGGCACTCCTTTTCCGTTACCGAATGGGGAGGTTCACCGACCGTGTACAGGAGACTTCCGCAAGCCGTGTTGTCGGGTGTGCTGGTCGTGGCCTTCGCGGGGACGACCGCGTGGGCCACGACGACCACGGCGAGGGGCGCGGGCACGGCCCCCGCGCCGGGCGTCGCCGCCGGGTGCGGGGCCGACGCGGCCGCCCAGGGCCTGGCCAGCACCGCCCTCCCGAACACCCTGGTGGAGACGCCGCGCTCCGACGGGCGGACCGAACAGTTCCAGCAGTTCTACGACAGTTCGGCGGCCTCGCTCCTGCCCTTCGTCTGGCACCGCTCCCAGGACGCGCCCGGGGGCGCCTACGGCGGCTGGGAGCGCGTCAGCGCCACCCCCGTGGGCCCGAAGCTGTACCAGGTGAGCGCCGTCGAGAACAGCGCCGGCGGCCTGGAGGTGTTCTTCGCCTCCTACGGCGGCTTCTGCCACACCGTCCTGCCCGCGCCCGGCGGCTCCTGGACCCCGACCGAGAACTTCGAGCTGTCACCGCCGCCGTACCACGGCGGGCTCACGCTCTTCAGGGAACGCGACGGCCGGCTGCACGCCTTCGCCTCCGGCGCCGGCACGAACGCGGCGATGGAGGTGCGCAGCCAGGACGTCGACGCCCAGGACTCCTGGGGCCCGGTGCGCCGGCTGCCCAGGCTGCCGGACCCCAACGCGGGCCTGGGCGCGCCGACCTCGGTCGTCCAACTGCCGGACGGGCGGCTGCGGGTGACCGTCCGCGAGTGGAACCGCGACCGCTACTGGCGGACCACCGAGGTGGACCGGTTCGTCTCCTGGGAGCCGTGGCAGCTCTGCGCGGACAGCACCTGCGCCTGACGGCCGGGCGGCGGGCAGCCGGGCGCCGGGCGTCCGGGCCCGGGCGGGCGCTCGCCCGTCCGGGCGGGCTGCGCTGGCGGCCGGGTGGGGCCGCCGGTATGCCTGGGGGGACGGCGAGGCGGCGGAGAGGACGGCGGGGTGGGCGGCGCGGACGCGGACGGGAGCGGGGACCGGGACGACGGGGGGACGCGGGCGCCGGGCAACCGGGCGGTGGTGCTGGGGGTGCTGGCCTCCACCGCGGTGGTGCTGCTCGCCCAGGCGGCGAGCGGCACCAGCGCCCGGCTGGTGCTGCTGCTGGTGTTCCTGCCGGCCCTGCTGGCGGGGCTGGGCACCGTCGCGCAGACGGTCGCGGTCTCGGTGTGGGTGGCCGGGGTGGTGGCGGTCAGCACGGTGCTGTTCCCGCCGTCCTCGCTGGCCGCCCGGATGGGCACCCTGGTGGGGGTGATCGGCGCCGAGGCGGCCGTGGTCGGGCTGTGCGCGCGACGGGTGCGGCGCGAACAGGAGCTGTTCCGGATGCGGCAGACCGCCGTCGCCCTGCAACGCCAGCTGCTGCGCCCGCTGCCGGTGCTCACCCCCGACGTCCAGCTGTACGGGCTGTACCGGCCGGTGGAGGAGGACGCCCTGGTCGGCGGCGACCTGTACGACGTCGCCGACACCCCGTACGGCACCCGGGTGCTGGTGGGCGACGTGCAGGGCAAGGGCCTGCCGGCGATCGGCGCGGGCTTCGCAGTGCTGAGCGCCTTCCGGGAGGCGGCCTTCCGGGAGCCGGCGCTGACCGGCGTCGCGGACGCCCTGGAGGCGGCGGTGGAGCGGCACAACGCGTACGCGGTGCAGGGCGGCGAGAGCGAGCGCTTCGTCACCGCGACCGTGCTGGGCGTGGAGCGCGGCACGGACGTGCAGGCCGTCAACTGCGGCCACCTCGCCCCCTACCTGCTGCACGGCGGCCGGGTCGAGGCCGTGCCGCTGCCGGCCGGGGTGCCGCTCGGGCTGGCGGAGCTGACCGACGAGGTGCGCACCGTCCGGTGGTTCGCGCTGCCCGAGGACGGCGTGCTGGTGCTGCTCACCGACGGGATCACCGAGGCCCAGGACGCCACCGGCGCGTTCTACCCCGTCGAGCGGGGCCTGGCCGCCCTCGCCGCCGCCCCCGCCGCCCTGCTGCCCGAGGCCCTGGACCGCGAGGCCCGCCGCTGGAGCGGGGGCCGCAGCCGCGACGACGTCACGGCGCTGTCCCTGCGCCGCGCGCCCTGAGGCTGCCCTGAGGCGCCCTCACCGCTTGAGGAACTCCAGCAGGTCGGCGTTGAAGCGCTCCTTGTCGCCGGGGACCATCGCGATGCCGTGCGAGCCGTTCTCGTAGACCTTCAGGACGGCGCCGGGGATGATCCGGGCGGCCCGGCGGGCGGTGGCCTCGACGGGGACGATCCGGTCGTCGTCGCCGTGCACGATCAGGGTGGGGATGTCGAACCCGGCCAGGTCCTCGTGGAAGTCGGTGTAGCCGAAGGCGTCCACGCAGTCGACGCCGCCCTCGATGGTCTGGTGCATCGCCATGAACCAGAACGCGTCCCGGTTGCCCTGGGTGGCGCGGGAGCCGGGGCGGTCGGCGGAGAAGAAGTTGACGGAGGTGTCCTGCCAGAACTGGGAGCGCTCGGTGAGGATGCCGGCCTTGATGTCGTCGAAGACGCTGCCGGGCACGCCGTGCGGGTTGTCGGGGCCCTGCAGCATGGACGGGGTGATCGCCGACAGCAGGACGGCGGAGCGGATCCGCCCGGTGCCGTGGCGGCCGATGTAGCGGGCGAGCTCGCCGCCGCCCATGGAATGGGCCACCAGGGTGACGTCGCGCAGGTCGAGCCCGGTGAGCAGGCTGTCGAGGTCGTCGGCGAAGGTGTCGAAGTCGTAGCCGCCGTAGACCGGGGCGGAACGGCCGTGGCCGCGCCGGTCGTGGGCGATGGCCCGCAGGCCGGCGTCCGCGACGGCCTTCAGCTGGTCCTGCCAGGCGTCGCCGTTGAGCGGCCAGCCGTGGATGAACACGACGGGGCGCCCGCTGCCCCAGTCCTGGTAGAAGATCTCGACGCCGTCGCGGGTCCTGGAGATGGGCATGCTCCTGCTCCTTCGGGTGGTGCGCCGGGGGTGGGGCGGCCTGTCGGCGTGACCTGCCGGGGCGGCCTGCCCGGCGGCCTGCCGGGCCGCGGGTTTCATCCAACGGGAGGCGGGTGGGGCCCGCATCCCGCGGCGGCCGGGGCCCGGGCGGGAGCGGACGCGGCGCTACGCCGTTCGGGTGAGTTCGGGCGAGGGCGGATGAGTTTCGGGTCAGGGCGGATGAGTGCGGGTGAGGACGAGGGCGGTTCAGCCGCTCTCGCGCAGGCGGGTGCCGAGGGCGTCGGGGGGCAGCAGGGGCGCCGGGTAGCCGGCCGGGGGCTCGGCGAGCTCCCAGGGGCGGTGGACGGCGCGGGCGGGCAGGTGGGCGAGCTCGGGGACCCAGCGGCGCACGTAGGCGCCGTCGGGGTCGTAGCGGTCGGCCTGGCGCAGCGGGTTGAGGACGCGGTTGGGGCGGGTGTCGGTGCCGGTGCCGGCGGCCCACTGCCAGTTGAGCTGGTTGTTGGCGAGGTCGCCGTCGACGAGCAGGGAGAGGAAGTGGGCGGCGCCGGGGCGCCAGTGGTGGCGCAGGCTCTTGGTGAGGAAGGAGGCGGTGAGCAGGCGGGCCCGGTTGTGCATCCAGCCCTCGTGGGCGAGTTGGCGCAGGCCGGCGTCGACGATCGGGTAGCCGGTGCGGCCCTCGCGCCAGGCCTGGAGCTCGCGTTCGTCGTCGTACCAGCGGACGGGGCGGGGGCGGTAGTCGGCGTGGGCGGCGTCGGGGCGGGCCGCGAGGACCTGGTGGTGGAAGTCGCGCCAGGCGAGTTGGCGCACCAGCGCGGCCGCGCCGGGGGTGTCGGACTTCCCGGCGCGGTGGGCGAGTTCGGTGGCGGACAGGCAGCCGAAGTGCAGGTACGGCGAGAGGCGGGAGGTGGCATCGGCGGCGAGGTCGTCGTGCAACTGCTCGTAGTCGTCCGGGTTCCAGGCGCGCAGGCGGCGGCGGGCGGCGCTCTCGCCGCCGGGGGCGCGGCCCGGGGAGGTGCCGGCGGGGGCGGCAGGCAGCGGGGCGCTCGCGGGGCCGTCGGGGGTGGCGAGGGTGCGCGGGGCGGGCAGGACGGTGCGCCGGGGGGCCTGCTGCCAGGCGCGGTGGTAGGGGGTGAAGACGGCGTAGTGGTCGCGCCCGGCCGGGGTGACGAGGCCGGCGGGGACGATGGTGAGCGCGGCGTCGTGCAGGTGCAGGCGCTCGCCGAGGGCACGACGCAGGGCGTGTTCGCGGCGGGTGGCGAAGGCGGAGACGCCGGCGTTGGTGTGGACGGTGTCGGCGCCGCACTCGGCGGCCAGGCGGGCGGCCTGTTCGGCGGGGTCGCCGTGGCGCAGGACCAGGCGGGAGCCGGCGGCGCGCAGCGCCCGGTCGAGGTCGGCGAGGCTCTCGGCGAGGAAGGCCTGCCGGTTGGGGGCGGCGAAGCCGGCCCGGGCGATGGCCGGGTCGAGGACGAACAGGGGGACGACCTGGTCGGCGCGGGTGCGGGCGGCGTACAGGGCGGGGTTGTCGTGCAGGCGCAGGTCCTGGGTGAACAGGACGACGGCGGTGCTCATCGGGGGCCTCGTGCGGTGGGGTGCGGGTGCGGGTGGGGATGGGGACAGGGGTGTCAGGCGGCGGGTCGGGCGCGTTCGGTGATGTTGCGGGCCATGGCGCCGAACACCAGGGCGTGAAAGGGCGCCACCGACCACCAGTAGAGGTGGCCGGCCAGTCCGTGCGGGTGGAACAGCGCCCGCTGCTGGTAGAGCGCGCCGCCGTCGCCGTCGGGTGTCACGCGCAGTTCGAGCCAGGCCAGGCCCGGCAGGCGCATCTCGGCGCGCAGCCGCAGCAGGTGTCCGGGTTCGATCTCCTCGACCCGCCAGAAGTCGAGCGCGTCGCCGACCCGCAGCCGGTGGCGGTCGCGGCGGCCCCGGCGCAGGCCGACGCCGCCGGCCAGGCGGTCCAGACGGCCCCGCAGGGCCCAGGCCAGCGGCAGGGAGTACCAGCCGTTCTCGCCGCCGACGCCCTCCACCACCCGCCACAGCGCGGCCGGGTCGGCGGCCACCCGGCGTCGGCGCAGGTCCTGGTAGAGGCTGCCGCCGGCCCAGTCGGGGTCGGTGGGCAGCGGGTCGCTGGGCGCGCCGGGCAGGGAGGCGGAGGACCAGCGGGTGGAGACCTGGGCGTCGCGGATGCGCCGCAGGGCCAGTTCCACGGCCCGGTCGAAGCCGGTCAGGCCCCCGGGCGGGTCGGGGATCCAGCGGGCGATGTCGTGTTCGCGGCACACCACCTCGTGGCGCAGCGACTCCACCAGCGGGCGGGCGAGCGAGCCCGGTACGGGGGTGACCAGGCCCACCCAGTGGCTGGACAGGCGCGGGGAGAGCACGGGCACCGGCACGATCAGGCGCCGGGGCAGGTCGGCGACCTCGGCGTAGTGGCGCATCATCAGCCGGTAGGTGAGCACGTCGGGCCCGCCGATGTCGAAGGTGCGGTCGACCTCGGGGGGCAGGGCGGCGGCGCCGACCAGGTAGCGCAGCACGTCGCGTACGGCGATCGGCTGGATGCGGGTGTCGACCCAGCGGGGGGTGACCATCGCCGGGAGCCGTTCGGTCAGGTGGCGCAGCATCTCGAAGGAGGCCGAGCCGGAGCCGATGATCACCGCGGCCCGCAGTTCGGCGGTGGGGACACCACCCGTGCGCAAGGCGCGGCCCACTTCGGCGCGCGAGCGCAGGTGGGCCGACAGGTGCGCTTCGGGCACGCCTGCGGGCAGCAGCCCGCCGAGGTAGACGATGCGCCGGGTGCCGGCGGCGGCGGCCGCCTCGGCGAAGGCCTCGGCGGCCTGCCGGTCCCGGGTCTCGAAGCCGGGCCCGGTGCCCAGGGAGTGGACCAGGTAGTAGGCGGCGTCGATGCCGTCGAAGGCCGCGGGCAGGGTCTCGGCGCGGGTGACGTCCCCGGTGACGGCCTCCACGTCGGCCCGCCAGGGCTGGTCCCGCAGCCGGAGCGGGTCGCGGACCAGGCAGCGCACCCGGTACCCGGCGGCGAGCAGTTCGGGCACCAGGCGCCCGCCGATGTAGCCGGTGGCGCCGGTGACCAGGCAGTGCGGGCGCGTCCGGGTCGGCTCGTCCACCTGCGGCTCCTCTCGTGCGGGCGGGTGCGCCCCCCGTGCCCCGCCAGGCGCGGGGGGCGCTGCCGGGGTGTTCGGAGCGGACGCGGCCAGAGATTGGACGGGGGCGGGGATTCGAGTCTTCCAGGGGTCTCCTGCGGGCGCCTGGGCGTGCGGGCGCAGGGCCGGGAATCCGGTGTCCTTCGCGGGCAATCCGCGCCGGGTGCGGCTTCGAACGCCTGACGTCGCCGTGCCACCGTGCACAGGAAGTCGGACCCGCCGACTTCCTGTGCACGGTGGCATGGTGGGCATGGCGGCTGACGCGGCACGGCAGCTCTCGCCAAGAAAAATATGTAGACCGACCGGCATATTTCTTCTACGCCACGATTCCAGCCGCGCGAGAAGTCGGCAGGTCCGACTTCTCGCGCACGCCGAACCGCTCCCGCTTTCCGGCTCCCCGCCCGCCCGCCGTACGCGCAGCCGAATATGTAGACCGACCGATATATTTTTCCGTTTCGCAGGCCCGTTCGAGGCCCCGCCGCGTGGCGAAGCCGAGGGGCGAGGCGCCCCGCACAGGAAGTCGGGCAGGCCGACTTCCTGCGGGCACTGCGGGCACGATCAAATCTGTAGACCGGTCGGTATATTCATGCCCGAAGCCAGCGGCACGAGCCGGCCTGTGGAACCGCGCCACATGACCACACCGGCAGGCGGGGTTCAGCGCAGCAGGTGCTCCAGCTGGTCGAGAGCGGTGGGCAGGTCGCGGGGGCGCAGGGCGCCCGGGGGGCGGCGGGGGCCGGTCCAGCCGGGGCCGGCGGTCAGGACGACGGGACGGGTGCGGGCACCGTGGGGGCCCCAGGCGGTCTCGGCGACACGGCGGGCCAGGGCCCGGTCGGCGGTGCGGGCGACCTGGGACCACAGCAGGACGGCGGGCGGGCCGGTGCGGCGGACCGCTTCCAACAGGGCTTCGGTCGGCAGGGCCGGGCCGAACATCCGAAACGGCAGACCCCGTTCGGCCAGTCCCGCGGCCAGCGCCTCCAGTGGCAGGGCATGCAGTTCGGCGGGCATGCCCGCGAGCAGGACGGCCGGACCCTGCGACGGCTCGGCCCGGTCGGCGGCGCGGCGCAGAGCGGCGGCGACGTGCCAGGACAGCAGGTGCTCGACCTCGACGTAGCGCTCGCCCTCGGCGGCCCACTTGCGGCCGGCGGCGCGCAGGGCGGGCATCATCACCTCGGTCCAGGCGGCGACCGGGCCGAAGGTGTCGACGCTGTGTCGCAGGATCCGGGCGAGCTCGGGGGCGTCGAGGCGAACGGCCGCGCGGGCCAGCCCCCGGCATTCGGGGCGGACGGTGCCGACGGGCAGGGTGTTCCCGCCGCCGCGGGCCGGCCCGCCGGCAAGCGACCCCGACGGCTCGGACGGCCCGGACACCTCGGACGTCTCTGGCGGCCCCGGCGGCCCCGGCGGCCCCGGCGGCTCGGACGGCCCGGATCGCCCGGGCGGCCCTGGGGCCTCGGCGGCGAGGGCGAGGCGGGCGGCCTCGGCCGGGGTGACGCCGCGGGCGGTCAGGCGGCACATCTCCGCCAGGACGGCGACGTCCCGCGGACTCCACTGGCGGTGGCGCCCGGGGTCGCGCCGGGCGGGGCCGACGCCGTAGCGGCGTTCCCAGGAGCGGACGGTGGCCGGGGAGACGCCGAGCATGCGGGCGAGGGCACCGGTGGTCAGGCTGGCCTGGGCCGGCGGCCGACCGGCGGAGGCAGACACGGGGACTGGGACCGGGACGGGGACAGGCACATGCGTGAGCCTATGCGGGGCAGGACGGGGCAGCGGGCGTCGCGGATGCGGGCGGCAAGCAGTGCTCGTTCCGCGGAAGCCATCGGTGTGCGCAGGAAGTCGGACCCGCCGACTAAGGTGGCGGCTGACCATCAGTCGAAGGGGCTGGTCCGGTGG
>NZ_JBFBNR010000032.1:0-101081 GCF_040687675.1 Kitasatospora sp. NPDC056731 | reverse complement strand
CCGCGACGACGATCTTCGCGGAGGTGGTGGCGCGGGTGGGGGCGGCCGCGTTAGAGCTTGCGAAGTCCACTGAGGACCCTTTCGAGCAGCGTGACATCGGGCGTTCCGCCCGACTCGCCCGCGGCGGCGGGCTGGTGGATGGCGACGAGGCCGGCCTCGGCCAGGTCGGCCACGAGGATGCGGGCCACACCGAGCGGGACGCCGGCCAGTGCGGAGATCTCCGCGATGGACTTGACCTCACGGCAGAGGTTCACGATCCGGGCGTGCTCGGGCAGCAGGCCGCCGGTCCGTTCGGCGTTGCCGGTGGTCGAGATCAGGGCCTCGATGGCGAGCTGGTACCGGGGCCGGGTGCGGCCACCGGTCATCGCGTACGGGCGGACCAGCGGCTGCTGCTCGTAGCCGTCGGACTGCTGCCCGCCGTAGCCGCTGCCGTACCCGTTGCCGTACGAGCCGGCGGGTGTCGAGGGCGGGGTCATGGGTCCTCCTTGTGCTGCAGCCTTGGGCAGCCGGTTCCAGCTGGGGCGGTGCCAGCTGAGGCGGGATCAGCTGCCTGAGGGTAGCTGAGGGTGAGACGCCGGGGCCGGTCGGGTCGGACCCGGCGGGGGAGGTGGGACGGTGGACGGATCCCGCTCGGACTCCGGTCAGTGCAGGAGACTGCCCTGGAGTTCCGCGCGGAGTGCGGGGGTGAGGACGGCGCCGGCGCGGTCGACGAGGAGGGCCATCTCGTAGCCGACGAGGCCGATGTCGGAGTCGGGGGAGGCGAGTACGGCGAGGGCGGAGCCGTCGCTGACGGCCATGAGGAAGAGGAAGCCTCGTTCCATCTCGACGACGGTCTGGTTGACCTCGCCTCCTTCGAAGATCCGGCTGGCGCCGGAGGTGAGGGAGGTGAGGCCTGAGGCGACGGCTGCGAGCTGGTCGGCGCGGTCGCGGGGGAAGCCCTCGGACATGCACAGCAGGAGGCCGTCGGCGGAGACCACCACGGTGTGGGACACCCCGGGGGTGTTGTCCACGAAATTGGTGATCAGCCAGTTCAGGTTCTGTGCGGCCTGGCTCATCTGATTCAACTCAACGCTCCTGGTGATCTGCGCCGTTGCCGTCGGTCCGGCCCCCGAAACTATCGAATCCGGGCTGCTGGGCACCATGCTGGGAGCCCGGCTGGTTGGCCTGTTCGGCCCCGGCCCGGCGGCCCTGCTGGATGCCGCGGCGCAGGTTGGTCAGCCGGCCGCGGACCTCTTCGGGGGCCCGGGAGACCTGCGGACCGGTCAGCGGCGAGGCCTCGGCGGTGCCTGAGACCAGGTTGGCCTGCGGGGTCCGCCGGGGGAGACCGGACATCGTGACGCCGCTGGTCGAGGGCTCGCGGACCTGCTCGGCGCGGCGCCAGCGCTCGTCGTTCGCGGACGGGCGCCAGGGGGCGTCCCCGGTGCCGGGCTGCGGTTGCTGGCCCTGCGGCTGCTGGCCCTGCTGAGGGGCCTGGGGCTGCGGGGCCTGGGCCTGCGCGGGCTGCGCGGCCTGCTGCGGGGCCTGGGGCTGCTGGGCCTGGGCCGGCCGGCCCTGTCGGCGCTGCGGGTCGGACGGCTGGAACTCCGGCGCCGAGGTGCCGGGCCGGCGCGGCTGGTACGTCCGCGGCCGCGCCTCCTGCCCGCCCTCCTGCGGGTACCACGGCTGCTCGGCCGCACCCCCGGACGGGCCGGTCGGCAGCGCCATCGGCTCCGGCCGGGCCTGCTCCTGGCGCACCGGCTCGGGCCGGGCCTGCTCCTGACGGACCGGCTCCGGACGCGCCGGGTTCGGCAGCACCGGCTCCACCAGGCCGAGGCCCAGCGGGTCACGCGGGTCGATCTGGCTGGCCTCGAAGCGCGGCCGGGCGAACTGCTGGGTGCTCTCCATCGGCGCCGGCTCGGCCGACGGCAGCGGCTGGGCCTGCTGCTGCGGCGGCAGCTGCGGCTGGCGGTCGCGCTGCGGCGCGTCCGGGCCGGGGCGCTGCGGGCGGCGCTGGCCCTGCGGACCGGGCTGGCCCTGCGGGCCGCCCTGACCGGGGCCGCCCTGGCCCTGCGGGGCCGGCCGACGCTGCGGCAGGCCCTCCTGCGGGCGGTTGCCCGGGCGGGCGCCCTGCTGCTGCGGAGCGCCGCCCGGCCGGCCCGGCCGGCCGTGCTGCGGCTGCTCGCCGGTCCGGGGGCCCGGACCGCCGTCGAACTCGCCACCCGGGCGCGGCCGTTCCTGGCCAGGGCGGCCCTGGGCGGGCTGCTGCTGACCGGGGTGGCCCTGGGCGGGCTGCTGCTGGCCGCGGCGGGGCAGGCCGCCGGGGCCGCCCTGCGCCGGGCCCGGCCGGTTCGGGCCGCGCTGCGGCAGGCCGCCCTGCGGGGACTGCTGGGGCTGCGGGGACTGCGGGGACTGCTGGGTCGGCTTCTGGCCCTGGGGCTGGGGCTGCGGGGCCTGCCGGCCCGGTCCCTGGGGCCCCTGGGGCTGCTGGCCCGGGCCCGGCTGGCCCGGCTGGACGGGGTTCTCGCGCAGCGACTTGCCGACCTGGCGGGTCGGCAGGCCGCCGGCCCGGCCGCCGGGCGCGGCAGGCGCACCCGGTCCGGCCGGAGCACCCGGAGCACCCGGAGCACCCGGAGCACCCGGAGCGTTCGGTCCGGTCGGAGCACCGGGGCCGGTCGGGCCGGTCGGGCCGCCCTGGCCGAGCTGCGGGCGGCCGCCCTGCGGGGCACCGCCGGCCGGGCCCTGGCCGAGCGCGGCCGGGCCGCCCTGGCCGGGCGGCACCTGGCGCTGCTGGCGCGGCGTCGGGGCGACCCCGCGCTGCTGCTTGGCCTGGGCGGGGCCGGGCCGGGCGGGGCCGCGGCGGTCGGCGGAGTTGGTGACGTCGACCGGGAGCATGACCAGCGCGGTGGTGCCGCCGGAGTCGCTGGGGCGCAGCTGGATGCGGATGCCGTGTCGCAGGGACAGGCGGCCGACCACGAAGAGGCCCATGCGACGGGAGACCGAGACGTCCACCGTCGGCGGGTTGGCGAGGCGCTCGTTGATCTCGGCGAGGTCGTCGGGGCTCAGGCCGATGCCGGTGTCGTGGATCTCGACCAGGACGCGGCCGTCGGGCAGCGCGTGGCCGGTGACCCGGACGCGGGTCTGCGGGCTGGAGAACGAGGTGGCGTTCTCCAGCAGCTCGGCGAGCAGGTGGACGAGGTCGTTGACGACGCGGCCGGCGACCTCGGCCGACGGCACGGCGGCGAGTTCGATGCGCTCGTACTGCTCCACCTCGGAGGCGGCGGCGCGGAGCACGTCGACCAGCGGGACGGGCCTGGTCCAGCGGCGGCCAGGGTCCTCACCGGCGAGGACGAGGAGGTTCTCGCCGTTGCGGCGCATGCGGGTGGCGAGGTGGTCCAGCTTGAAGAGGTTGGCCAGCTGGTCCGGGTCGGCCTCGCGGCTCTCCAGTTCGGAGATGAGCGACAGCTGGCGCTGGATGAGGCCCTGGCTGCGGCGCGAGAGGTTGGTGAACATCGCGTTGATGTTGCCGCGCAGGAGGGCCTGCTCGGCGGCGAGGCGGACGGCCTCGCTGTGCACCATGTCGAAGGCGTGCGCCACGTGGCCGATCTCGTCGGTGGAGTCGACGGCCACCGGTTCGACCGTCGTGTCGACGTCGTGCGGGTCGCTCTCGGAGAGGGTCTTGACCAGCTCGGGCAGGCGGCGCTCGGCGACGTCCTCGGCCGCGGCCTGCAGCCGGGTCAGCGAGCGCACCATCGAGCGGGCGATCAGACCGGCGCCACCGAGGGCGACGAGCAGCACCAGGGCGATGGCGGCACCGATGATGATGGCCTCGGTGTCGGCCTGGGACTGGAGGTCCTGGGCCTTGCCGTCGAGGTCCTCGATGAGCTTGGACTCGATCCGGCGCTCGGCGGTGATCTTGGCGCTGGCCTTCTCGTACCAGTCCTTGTAGGTCACCGGGTCGGTCTGGTGGATACCGCTCGGCTGGAGGATCGAGCGCGCGTACCGGTCGGCGTCGGCGATCACCGAGTTGTAGCTGAGCTGGCCGCGCAGGTTGTCCAGGTCGTGCGCGGTGTAGATGTTGTTGAAGCTGGTGAGCGAGTTGTCGTACGAGGTGCGCAGGCGGATGCCGAAGGACTCGTCGCTGGGGCTGAGGTCGGGGCCCTTGGGGTTGGCGAGTGCGGCGCCGATCAGGGCGCGCTGCTGCGAGGTGGCGTTCTTGGCCAGCGAGAACTGCTGCAGCGAGCGGGTCGCGACGAGCAGGTCCGTGTTGTTCGACGCGAGCGCGATGTCCTGGGTGATGGCCAGCAGGTCGCGGATGATCACGTCGTAGGCGGTGATCGTCGACTGGATGTTCTGGTTGTTCTGGTACGGCGTGTTGCGCGCGTCCGAGATCGAGTTCAGGTCCCTGCGGATCTGGAACAGCAGCGCCTTCCCGCCCGAGAGTTCGAGGTTCTCGAACTTGTCCGAGGACGCGGTGAAGGTGCGGCTCAGGTCGTCGGTGGCCCTGCGGGCGGTGACGATGTCGTCGTCGAGCGGGTCGTTGGGGCGCGCGGTGATGTAGCCGGCGCTGATGTCGCGCTCGGTCTGCAGGGCGTCCGCGAGGTTGGTCGCCTTCTTGGCCAGGTCGGACAGGTTGGCCATCTGGGAGAGCTGCTGCGAGTTCTGCATCGAGGCCTGGATCCGCAGGCCACCGAGGACCAGGGAGACCAGGACGGGCAGGGCGAGCAGGGCGATCAGTCGGGTCCGGATGCGCCAGTTGCGCATCGCGAGCCGGCTCAGACCGGTGGCCCGCCGCCGGGTCAGGGTGGTCCGGAGCTTGTCCCGGGCGGACTTCCGTTCCTGGCCGTCGTCCTCCGGGTGGCCGGGGGCCTCGGGGACCACCGGCTCGGCCGGGCCGCCGGGAGCCGCCGCCTGCTGGGGGGCTGCCACGGGCTCGTGCGACTCCGGGTTACCCGCGGCGCCGCTACCCCTTTTGAAACGTCCCTGCACTGGCGTCGCAACCTCTGGACCGGGCGTCCCGCCGCGTCGCCGCGGACCGGACGGTGTCGAGTTTCCTTCCGCTCCCCGGCTGGTCCGGGTGAGCGCGTCGCCGGGGTGGACTTCTCCCTACCCACGGTCCGTGGCATTCCAGCACAGCCGGGGAATCCCAACAAGGGCCGCCAGGACACGCCGCGCGGCGCTACCGAACGCGTGCGTGACTTCACTGACTGTGCCGTAACAGGACCGGAATACCGCATTTTTCGGACACTCGCCGGATACATGCCAACCCGGCCCGAGATCGAAAAGAGTCACAGACCTTCCGGAATGACCGTTATCGGAGATATGCCGGAAAATACCGTTGCGGCGATATGTCGGATATCTGCAATTCGCTCATGAATTTGTGATCAAAATCACAGTCTAATGTGTAGCTTTGGTCACGGTCCCTGTGGAATGAGATCTCGTAACCTGGCTGTCTCCGGAGCACGGCCCCGATCAGCCTGCCCAGAACCCCTCCGAATCATTCGGAATCAATCAGGCCGGTGACGATCCGCCGCGATCCGACCGGCCGCGACCACGAGGTGCTCTCGATGTCCCAGGCGAAGAAGGCCGCCACCAAGTCCACGCTGCCCTGCCGCTCCACGGCGAACCCGCGCCGGACGACGCTGGCCTCGGTCGCGGACTTCAGCACGATCCCGGGCGCCCGCAAGCCCGAGGACGCCGTCACCTACGGCACCGAACTGCCGGCCAGCACCGCCAACCCGCGCCGCACCCAGCTGATGGTCGCCCCGGCGCCCGTCGTCGTGCAGGACTGACCCGACCCCGCTCCGACAGGGCGTCGCGGCCGAGCCACCGAGGGCGGCCGCGGCGCCCTGCGGCGTTCCCGGGCGGTTGCCGGGGCTCGCGGCCCGACCGCGCTGAACAGGGCAAAGCGGTCAGCCGGGGCCCCACGCGATAGCCTGGACGACGATTGACGGGGCCGCGCCCACCGTGGGCGAGGCGCCCACCAGCGCCCGGGCGCGCCCCGGGCGGTCGACGAAGCGAGGGGTATCCCAGCCGTGCGCATTGCCAGGTTTTCCGTCCGGGAAGGGAGCCCTGCCGCCGGCAGCGTCTCCTTCGGCGTGGTGGAGGGCGACCCTTCCCAGCCCGACTCGCTGGTCGTCCACGCGCTGGCCGGCCACCCGTTCGGCCAGCCCCAGCCGACCGGCGAGAGTTACCGCTTCCAGGACGTCCGGCTGCTCAGCCCGATGCTCCCCAACAAGATCGTGGCGGTCGGCCGCAACTTCGCGGCGCACGCCGCCGAACTGGGCAACGACGTCCCGGACGTGCCGCTCACCTTCTTCAAGCCGTCCACCTCGGTGATCGGCCCGACCGAGAACATCGCGTACCCGCCGTTCTCCTCGGACGTCCAGCACGAGGCCGAACTCGCCGTGGTGATCGGCCGGATGTGCCGCGAGGTGCCGCTGGACCGGGTGCCCGAGGTGATCCTCGGCTACACCTGCGCCAACGACGTCACCGCCCGGGACGTGCAGAAGCGCGAGGGCCAGTGGGCCCGGGCCAAGGGCTTCGACACCTCCTGCCCGCTGGGCCCGTGGATCGAGACCGACCTGGACCCGGCCGACCTCGCCGTCACCTGCACGGTCAACGGCGAGCTCCGGCAGGCCGGCCGCACCTCCCAGATGGTCCGCTCGGTCGCCGAGCTGATCGTCCACATCTCCGAGGCCATGACGCTGCTGCCCGGCGACGTCATCCTCACCGGCACGCCCGCAGGGGTGGGCCCGCTCAACGTCGGCGACGAGGTCGCCGTCTCCATCGAAGGCATCGGCACTCTCACCAACAAGGTGATCAAGCGTGGCTAGTGAAAAGCTCAGCGGCTCCGCCGCGGGCAACCCGGCCGTCCGGGTTCGTTTCTGTCCGTCCCCGACCGGGAACCCGCACGTGGGCCTGGTCCGCACGGCCCTCTTCAACTGGGCCTACGCCCGCCACAACGGCGGCACGCTGGTCTTCCGGATCGAGGACACCGACTCGGCCCGCGACTCCGAGGAATCGTACGACCAGCTGCTCGACGCGATGCGCTGGCTCGGCTTCGACTGGGACGAGGGCCCGGAGGTCGGCGGCCCGCACGAGCCGTACCGCCAGTCCCAGCGGATGGACATCTACGCCGACGTCGCCCGCCGCCTGCACGAGGCCGGCCACGCCTACCACTGCTACTGCAGCACCGAGGAGCTGGACGCCCGCCGCGAGGCCGCCCGCGCGGCCGGCAAGCCCTCCGGCTACGACGGCCACTGCCGCGAGCTGACGGACGAGCAGGTCGCCGTCTACAAGCTGGAGAAGCGCGAGCCGATCCTGCGCTTCCGGATGCCCGACCGCACCCTCAGCTTCGACGACCTGGTGCGCGGCACGCTCACCTTCGAGCCGGAGAACGTGCCGGACTACGGCATCGTCCGGGCCAACGGCGCCCCGCTGTACACCCTGGTCAACCCGGTGGACGACGCCCTGATGGGCATCACCCACGTGCTGCGCGGCGAGGACCTGCTCTCCTCCACCCCGCGGCAGATCGCCCTGTACGCCGCGCTCGCCGAGATCGGCGTCGGCGACGGCACCACCCCGCGCTTCGGCCACCTGCCGTACGTGATGGGCGAGGGCAACAAGAAGCTCTCCAAGCGTGACCCGCAGGCCTCGCTCAACCTGTACCGCGAGCGCGGCTTCATCCCCGAGGGCCTGCTCAACTACCTGTCCCTGCTGGGCTGGTCGCTGGCCGACGACCGCGACCTGTTCGGCATCGACGAGATGGTCGCCGCCTTCGACATCGCCAAGGTGAACGCCAACCCGGCCCGCTTCGACCTGAAGAAGTGCGAGGCGATCAACGCCGAGCACGTCCGCAAGCTGGCCCCGGAGGACTTCGTCCGCCGCCTGGTGCCGTACCTGCAGGCCCCGGGCCTGCTGCCGGCCGAGCCGACCGCCGAGCAGCTGGACCTGCTCGCGAAGATCGCGCCGCTCACCCAGGAGCGGATGGTCGTGCTGAGCGAGATCGTGAACATGGCCGGCTTCCTGTTCGTCGACCCGGCCGACTTCACCGTCGACCCGGACGACGCTGCCAAGGCGCTGACCGCCGACGCCCGCCCGGTGCTGGAGGCCAGCGTCAAGGCGCTGGAGGCGCTCGCGGACTTCAGCCCGGAGCCGATCCAGGCCGCGCTGCGCGAGGCGCTGGTGGACGGGCTGGGCATCAAGCCCAAGTTCGCGTTCACGCCGCTGCGGGTCGCCGTCACCGGCCGCCGGGTCTCGCCGCCGCTGTTCGAGTCGATGGAGCTGCTCGGGCGCCCCGAGACGCTGCGCCGGCTGAACTCCGCCCTGGAGGCCCTGCCGGCCGCCTGAGCGGGCCGCTGAGCAGGCTGCGGGCCCGGCCTCGTGCCGGGCCCGCAGCCTGCCCGGACGTCACCGCCGGGACGTCACCGCCAGGTCGCCCGGCCGCTGCCTGGGGTTATCGATTTTGGAGCCGGGGCCGGCGTCGGGTAATGTTCTTTCTGCGCCGCCCGGGAGGGAACGGACGAGGGAGCGAAACCCTCCGCCCGGCCCCGAACGAGAGGCGCAACGCCTGAGAAGGACCCGACAGGGGTTCAACTCTGGTGGGGTATGGTGTAATTGGCAGCACGAGTGATTCTGGTTCATTTAGTCTAGGTTCGAGTCCTGGTACCCCAGCGCAGTACGCAAGTCCAGCAGTACAAGTGAAGAACAAGCCCCCGTTGTGTAGCGGCCTAGCACGCTGCCCTCTCACGGCAGTAGCGCCGGTTCGAATCCGGTCGGGGGTACTGATCCCGCAAGGGATCACCTGGAAAGCCCCCGTTGTGTAGCGGCCTAGCACGCTGCCCTCTCACGGCAGTAGCGCCGGTTCGAATCCGGTCGGGGGTACTGATCCCGCAAGGGATCGCCAGGAAGCCCCCGTTGTGTAGCGGCCTAGCACGCTGCCCTCTCACGGCAGTAGCGCCGGTTCGAATCCGGTCGGGGGTACTTCAGAGCATGAAGCCGGTGGGTTATCCCATCGGCCCTTGCTTTGCGTTGGGGTATGGTGTAATTGGCAGCACGAGTGATTCTGGTTCATTTAGTCTAGGTTCGAGTCCTGGTACCCCAGCCAGAAATTCAAGGCCCCGGTTTCCGGGGTCTTTTTTTGTATTTCCCCGAGCATTCCGAAGGGCCCCGCGCGGTGGTGCTGCGCGGGGCCCTTTCCGGATGGCGGCGGTCAGCCGCGGCGGAGGGCCTCGGTGAGCCGGTTCGCGGCCTCGATGATGGCCTGGGCGTGCAGGCGGCCCGGGTGACGGGTCAGCCGCTCGATCGGGCCGGAGACGGAGACGGAGGCCACCACGCGGTTGGAGGGGCCGCGCACGGGAGCGGAGACGGACGCGACGCCCGGCTCGCGCTCGCCGATCGACTGGGCCCAGCCGCGCCGGCGGACGCCGCTGAGCGCGGTGGCGGTGAAACGGGCGCCCTGGAGGCCGCGGTGGAGCCGCTCGGGCTCCTCCCAGGCCAGCAGGACCTGGGCGGCCGAGCCGGCCTTCATCGGCAGGGTGCTGCCGACCGGGACGGTGTCCCGCAGGCCGGAGAGCCGCTCGGCGGCGGCTACGCAGATCCGCATCTCGCCCTGGCGGCGGTAGAGCTGTGCGCTCTCGCCGGTGACGTCGCGCAGGTGGGTCAGGACCGGGCCCGCGGTGGCGAGCAGCCGGTCCTCGCCCGCCGCGGCGGAGAGTTCGGAGAGACGGGGGCCGAGGATGAATCGCCCCTGCATGTCCCTGGTGACCAGACGGTGGTGTTCGAGTGCGACGGCGAGCCGGTGGGCCGTGGGGCGCGCCAGGCCGGTGGCGGCGACCAGCCCCGCCAACGTGGCGGGGCCCGACTCCAGTGCGCTCAGCACCAGAGCGGCCTTGTCGAGAACGCCGACGCCGCTAGAGTTGTCCATGCGCTAAGACTGCAGTCTCATTCCGCGAGACGCAAGTTCAATCTTCCGGGAAAAGCGCCACCCTGGATGCAGCAGCCCGGGAGACATCCAGGATGCGACCTCACCAGAGTGTCCGCATCGTGGACAGCGATCCGGCGTGCAGGTCGCGCGAACGCGCCCGCCACAGGGCGGCGGGAGCTCCGACCTCGACGACACGAGAAGGCCGGCAACGCGGCCGGCTGGAGGGAATCCGATGGGACGGACACTCGCAGAGAAGGTCTGGGACGACCACGTCGTGCGGCGCGCGGAGGGAGAGCCCGACCTGCTCTTCATCGACCTCCACCTGCTCCACGAGGTGACCAGCCCGCAGGCCTTCGACGGGCTGCGGCTGGCCGGCCGGACGGTCCGCCGCACCGATCTGACGATCGCCACCGAGGACCACAACACCCCCACCGTGGACATCGACAAGCCGATCGCCGACCCGGTGTCCAAGGTGCAGTTGGAGACGCTGCGCCGCAACGCCGCCGAGTTCGGCGTCCGGATCCACTCGCTCGGCGACATCGAGCAGGGCGTCGTGCACGTGGTCGGCCCGCAGCTGGGCCTGACCCAGCCCGGCATGACCGTGGTCTGCGGCGACTCCCACACCTCGACCCACGGCGCCTTCGGCGCACTGGCGTTCGGCATCGGCACCAGCCAGGTCGAGCACGTGCTGGCCACCCAGACGCTGCCGCTGGCGCCCTTCCGGACCATGGCCGTCACGGTCGAGGGCGAACTGCCCGAGGGCGTCACCGCCAAGGACCTGATCCTGGCCGTGATCGCCAAGATCGGCACCGGCGGCGGCCAGGGCTACGTCCTGGAGTACCGCGGTTCGGCGATCCGGGGCCTGTCCATGGAGGCCCGGATGACCATCTGCAACATGTCCATCGAGGCCGGCGCCCGGGCGGGCATGATCGCCCCGGACGAGACCACCTTCGACTACCTCAAGGGCCGTCCGCACGCCCCGCAGGGCGAGGACTGGGACGCCGCCGTCGCGTACTGGTCGACCCTGGGCACCGACGAGGACGCGGTCTTCGACCACGAGATCTTCATCGACGCGGCCGCGCTGACCCCGTTCGTCACCTGGGGCACCAACCCCGGCCAGGGCGCCCCGCTGGGCTCCGACGTGCCGGACCCGGCCTCCTTCACCGACCCGCAGGAGCGCGCGGCCGCCGAGAACGCCCTCGCCTACATGGGGCTGGAGGCTGGCACCCCGCTGCGCGAGGTCACCGTCGACGCCGTCTTCGTCGGCTCCTGCACCAACGGCCGGATCGAGGACCTGCGCGCCGCCGCCGCCGTCGTGGAGGGCCGCCGGATCGCCGACGGCGTACGGATGCTGGTCGTCCCCGGCTCCGTCCGGGTCGCCCTGCAAGCCGTGGAGGAGGGCCTGGACAAGGTGTTCACCGCGGCCGGCGCCGAGTGGCGCCACGCGGGCTGCTCGATGTGCCTGGGCATGAACCCCGACCAGCTCGCCCCCGGCGAGCGCTGCGCCTCCACCTCGAACCGCAACTTCGAGGGCCGGCAGGGCAAGGGCGGCCGGACCCACCTGGTGTCCCCGCAGGTCGCCGCCGCGACCGCCGTCCTGGGCCGTCTGGCCGCACCGTCCGATCTGCCCTCCGACCTGGCGGACACCAACGTGGCTGTGGAGGCCTGAGAACCATGGAGAAGTTCACCACCCACACCGGCCGGGCCGTTCCGCTGCGGCGCTCGAACGTGGACACCGACCAGATCATCCCGGCCCACTGGCTCAAGAAGGTCACCCGTTCCGGTTTCGAGGGCGGCCTTTTCGAGGCCTGGCGCAAGGACGAGTCGTTCATCCTCAACCGGCCCGAGCGGCAGGGTGCCACGGTCCTGGTGGCCGGCCCGGAGTTCGGCACCGGCTCCTCCCGCGAGCACGCCGTCTGGGCGCTGCAGAACTACGGCTTCCACGCGGTCATCTCGTCGCGCTTCGCGGACATCTTCCGTGGGAATTCCCTGAAGAACGGACTGCTGACGGTCGTCCTGCCGCAAGAGACCGTGGAACGGCTCTGGGCGCTCACCGAGAGTAACCCTTCGGCCGAGATCACCGTTGATCTGGAAGCCCGCGAAGTCCGGGCCGAGGGCGTCACCGCGTCTTTCGAACTGGACGACAACGTCCGGTGGCGGCTGCTCAACGGGCTGGACGACATCAGCATCACCCTGCGGAACGAGGCCGACATCGCGACCTTCGAAGCGACCCGTCCGGCCTTCAAGCCCCGTACTCTGCCGGTTGCCTGAGATCCCCTCAGAACAAGCATTCTGGCGATCCACCGGATGGCCCGCCTCCCCTTCGGGGGGGCGGGCCATCCGCCGTTCCGGAGCACGAGTTAGCGCCGCGGCCCACCCCGGATTGCCCATTTGGCTTTGCCGGAGAGGGCCCCGCGCAAGTACAACTGCGGGTAGATGGCACAATCAGTACATGCACCGGCACCATGAACCTCCGTACGCGGGCGGCGAACCCGCGGCTCCGGAGTCCGTGGGCCGGGGATCCGAACGCCGAATTGACGATCGGCCGGACGTCGCCTCCGCACCAGCTGAGGGGCCGGACGACCAGGAAGTCGCAGCGCTCTACGCGCTTGTGGCCGAGCGGTTGAAGCAAGCTCACGCCCGCGTGCATGCGCTGAACGTGTCTGCCGATGCAAAGACCGCTCTCTCCCGTCAACTCCTCATCGTCACCGAGACCGCCAAGCGCGATCTTCCGGAGGCGGCAAGGCGGTTGAGTCGCTTTGTACATGACCTCGACGAGGGGCGCCCGCCCGTCGCCTGAGGTCGCCGACGCGCAAATCCATTGCGACACTAGGGTGATTCGCGCGTTTGGTAATTGAAAGTCCGCAGATACATACCTAACGTGCGAAAAGAACGGATGGAATCATCCGGCGCCCGTTTCCGAAGGGGAAGACGTGAACAAGGCTCAGCTTGTCGAAGCGGTGGCCGAGCAGCTGGGCGGTCGCAAGGCTGCCGCAGAGGCCGTCGACGCAGTGCTCGACACCATGGTCCGTGCCGTTGTGGCCGGTGACCGGGTTTCGGTCACTGGTTTCGGCACCTTCGAGAAGGTGGAGCGCTCCGCGCGCTTCGCCCGCAACCCGCAGACCGGCGAGAAGGTCAAGGTCAAGAAGACCTCGGTGCCCCGCTTCCGTCCCGGCCAGGGCTTCAAGGACCTGGTCAGCGGCAGCAAGAAGCTGCCGAAGGAAGGCCCCTCGGTGAAGAAGGCCCCCAAGGGCTCCCTCACCCCGGGCAAGAGCGGCGTCGCCGCGACCCCGGCCGCCAAGCGCGCCGCGACCAAGCGTGCCGCCACGGCCGCCGCCGCCGCTGCTCCGGCCAAGAAGGCCGCCGCCAAGAAGGCGACCACCACGGCCGCGGCCAAGAAGACCACCGCGACCGCGACCAAGAAGACGGCCGCCGCCGCCAAGAAGGCGACCACCACCGCCGCCGCGAAGAAGACCACCGCGACCGCGACCAAGAAGACGGCCGCCGCCGCCAAGAAGGCGACCACCACCGCCGCCGCCAAGAAGACCACCGCGACCGCCAAGAAGGCGACCGCGACGGCCAAGAAGACGGCTCCGGCGAAGAAGACCGCCACCCGCAAGACCACCGCGCGCAAGACCTCTGCCAAGTAGTCCCGCGCAGCGGTCCTCGGACGGCCTTCGGCAGAGAGCCGCGGCACCCCCCCTCCGTGAATTGCGGAGACCGGGTCGCCGCGGCTCTTTCGATTTCCGGGCGCTTAGTCAGGATTCTCCGACCGACGGTGACCAGGCACGAACGCGAAGGCGGGCGTGCCGGACGGCGGGGGCGGAGCAGCGGGGGGACGGTCAGCGGAGGACGGTCAGCCCGCGGCGGGGTCGGGGAAGGTCTGCAGCGTCACGAAGACCACCCGGCGGGCCTCGCCGGCGCCCTCGGTGCGGATCCGCACCCGCTGGCCCGGCCGCAGCAGCCGCAGACCGCCGGCGTCGAAGGCGGCCGCGTCGAACGGCACCGGGGTCCCGTCGTCGAGCAGCACGGAGCCGGCCCGGGTGGCGGGGTCGAAGGTGAACGCGGTGGCCTGCATGGCAGCAGCATAGCGAGCGGCCCCGACCGGCCGGGCGGCGTCCCGCGGGGCGGCGGTCAGGCCCGTGCCAGCCGGGCGAACAGGGCGCTGGTGTACGGGCCGAGGCCGAGCGCCGCGGCCTCGCCGAGGTCCGCGCCGGTGTCGACGTCCCGGCGTACCGACTCCACGTCCGCCAGGCGCAGTTCGAGTGCTCCGCCGGCCGCGTGCCGGGCCCGCGAGCCGTCCCCGAAGGCGGGCGAGAGCGGGCGGCCGGGGGTGCAGGCGAGCAGCGTGGTGCCCAGGCCGGGGGAGTCCGGCAGGAAGGCCCGGCCGTCCGGTGGCACCGCGCCCAGCACCCGGGCCAGTTCGACCGGGCGCAGGGCCGGCAGGTCCGCCGAGAGGGCGGCCAGCGGCGAGCGCGGGGCGAGTGCCAGTGCGGCCGCCGCGCCGTGCACCAGTGCCTCGTTGAGGCCCTCGCCGGGTTCGTCGGCGACCACCACCGCGCCCAGCGCCGCCAGCCGGGCGCCGGCCGCCGCGTCCCGGGTGACCACCAGGACCCGGGCGACGCCCGGGGTGGCCAGCGCGGCGGTGGCGGTGTCGAGCGCGAAGGACAGCGCGAGGTCCGCCCGGTGCGGCCCGGCGTACGGGGCCAGTCGGCTCTTCGCGAGGGCGAGCGGCTTGAGCGGCAGCACCAGCGACCAGTCGGTGGTGGGTGCGGGGGGCGCGACGGGCCCGTTGGGGCGTACGGTGTCCTGGGTCATCGGCGTCATTGTGACGCCGGTCCCGGAGCCCTCGCCAGGCCGTCCGATCTGTGCGGACGTGCGTTTGATCACGCCTGCCGGGCGGGTTGGTGCGGTCGCTCGACAGCCGGTGAGCAGCCGGGCGAGACTGTTCCGCACCCGTGATCCGGGCACCGGTCCCGTACCGGTGCGCGACACCGGGAGGTTATGACCGCGGCACCCCACGTGCCGCTCGGATGAGGAGGACCTGGGGTGGCCCGCCGCTCGAACGCCAAGTTCGGCAACGCCGACTACGGCATCTGGTACCGCTTCGCGGCCGTGCTGGTGAAGCCGGTGACGACCGCGCTGGTGAAGCCCGACTGGCGGGGCTGGGAGCACCTTCCGAAGGAAGGCGGCTTCATCGCCGCGGTGAACCACAATTCGATCATCGACCCGGTGATCTACGCGCACTGGCAGTACAACAGCGGCCGTCCGCCGCGCATTCTCGGCAAGTCCTCGCTGTTCTCGATTCCCTTCATCGGATTCATGCTGCGCAAGACCGGCCAGATTCCGGTCTTCCGCGAGTCCACCGATGCCGCGCAGGCTTTCCGGGCCGCTATCGACGCCGTCAACGGCGGCCAGTGCGTGCAGTTCTACCCGGAGGGCACGCTCACCCGGGACCCGGACCTGTGGCCGATGACCGGCAAGAGCGGCGTCGCCCGGGTCGCGCTGATGACCGGCGCGCCGGTCATCCCGGTCGCGCACTGGGGAGCGCACGAGATCATCCCGCCGTACGGCCGGCCGGGCTTCGGGAAGGGCAAGTTCAACCTCTTCCCGCGCCACCGGGTCACCGTGGCGGCGGGGCCCGCGGTGGACCTGAGCAAGTACCGGGGCCAGGAGCTCACCGCCCAGGTGCTGGGCGACGCCACCGAGGACATCATGACGGCGATCACCGCCGTGCTGGCCGACGTCCGCGGCGAGGAGCCGCCGGCCGAGCGCTACGACATGCGCAAGGCCGCCCGGAACCGCGCCGCCGCGGCCGCCGCCGAACGCCGGCGCGCCAAGGGCGGAAACGACGACGAGGAGGGCGGCCGGTGACCCGCTGCGCAGTGATGGGGACGGGCTCCTGGGGCACCGCCTTCGCGATGGTGCTGGCCGACGCGGGCAGTGACGTCGTCCTGTGGGCCCGCCGCCAGGAACTCGTCGACGCCATCAACACCACGCACGAGAACCCGGACTACCTGCCGGGCGTGCCGCTGCCGGGCTCCGTCCGGGCCACCACCGACGCCGCCGAGGCGCTGGCCGGCGCCGACTTCGCCGTCCTGGTGGTGCCCTCGCAGACGCTGCGCGACAACCTGGCCGCCTGGACGCCGCTGATCGAGCCGCAGACCGTGCTGGTGAGCCTGATGAAGGGCATCGAACTCGGCACCGCCAAGCGGATGAGCGAGGTGATCGACGAGGTCACCAAGGTCGGCCCGGAGCGCGTCGCAGTGGTCAGCGGGCCCAACCTGGCCCGGGAGATCGCCAACCGGCAGCCCGCCGCCAGCGTCGTCGCCTGCGCGGACGAGGCGGTCGCCAAGCGGCTCCAGGCGGCCTGCCACACGCCGTACTTCCGCCCGTACACCAACACCGACGTGCTGGGCTGTGAGCTCGGCGGCGCGGTCAAGAACGTGATCGGCCTGGCGGTCGGCATGGCGGCCGGCATGGGGCTCGGCGACAACACCAAGGCGACGCTGATCACCCGCGGGCTGGCCGAGACCACCCGGCTCGGCGAGGTGCTCGGCGCCGACCCGCACACCTTCGCCGGGCTCGCCGGGATGGGCGACCTGGTCGCCACCTGCTCCTCGCCGCTGTCGCGCAACAACACCTTCGGCATGAACCTGGGCCGGGGCATGTCGCTCGCGGAGACCATCGCGGCGACCCGGCAGACCGCGGAGGGCGTCAAGTCCTGCGAGTCGGTGCTCGACCTGGCCCGGCGCAACGGCGTCGACATGCCGATCGTCGAGGCGGTGGTGGACGTCGTGCACAACGGGCGGCCCACCCAGGAGGCGCTCCAGGCCCTGATGTCCCGTTCGGCGAAGGCCGAGCGGCGCTGAGCGGCGCTGACGGCGCGGCGGTGGTCCGGGGCGGTGGCCGGGGGCGGCTGACGCCCCGGAAACCCTTCGCACGGTAGTCTCAAACCCGATATGAGCATCGAACAGTCCTCCCCGAACCCGTCCGCTGCGAAGCCGCGCGTCGCGCTGGTCTTCGGCGGACGCAGCTCCGAGCACGGCGTCTCGGTGGTCACCGCCGGCAGCGTGCTCAAGGCGATCGACCGCGAGAAGTACGAGGTGCTCCCGATCGGGATCACCCCCGAGGGCCGCTGGGCGCTGGTCAGCGACGAGCCCGCCCGGATGGCCATCACCGACGGCCGGATGCCGGACGTCACGGGCGTCGCCGAATCCGTGGACGGGCAGGTCGCGCTGCCGATCGCCCCGGGCGACCGGGAGGTCGTCCTGAGCGAGCCGGGAAGCACCCCCAAGGCCCTCGGCGAGGTCGACGTGGTGTTCCCGCTGCTGCACGGCCCCTGGGGCGAGGACGGCACCCTGCAAGGCCTGCTGGAGCTGTCCGGCGTGCCCTACGTCGGCAACGGCGTGCTCTCCAGCGCGGTCGGCATGGACAAGGAGTTCACCAAGCGGATCCTGGCCTCGCACGGCCTGGGCGTCGGCCGGTACACCATCGTGCGGCCGCGCGACTGGGAGAGCGAGGCCGGCCGCGCCGCGGTGCGCGAGCGGGCCGCCGAACTCGGCCTGCCGCTGTTCGTGAAGCCCTGCCGGGCCGGTTCCAGCATGGGCATCACCAAGGTCAAGGACCTCGCCGACCTCGACGCCGCGATCGAGGAGGCCCGCCGGCACGACCCCAAGCTGATCATCGAGGCCGGCGTGAGCGGCCGCGAGATCGAGTGCGGCGTGCTGGAGACCGAGGACGGCCCGAAGGCCAGCCTCCCGGCCGAGGTGCTGGTCGGCGACGGCTTCGACTTCTACGACTTCGAGGCCAAGTACATCGACTCGTCCGAGGTGCAGATCCCGGCGAAGCTCGACGACGGGCAGACCGCCGAGATCCGCCGCCAGGCGGTGGCCGCGTTCGACGCGCTCGGCTGCGAGGGCCTGGCCCGGGTGGACTTCTTCCTGCTGGAGGACGGCACCTGGATGGTCAACGAGATCAACACCATGCCCGGCTTCACCCCGATCTCGGCCTACCCGAAGATGTGGGAGGCCACCGGGCTGTCCTACCCGGAGCTGATCGACCGGCTGCTCCAGGCGGCGCTGCGCCGCTCGACCGGCCTGCGGTAGCCGCACGCGAACGACGGAGGGCGGGCCGGGAAGCTCCCGGCCCGCCCTCTCGGCGCCCTCGCGGGGTCAGCCCGGGACGGTGGCCTTCACCGCGCCGGTGAGGGCGGCGGCCGGGTCGAAGGGGTTGGCCGCGGCCCCGGCCGGGACGGTCACCTCGACGTAGGCGGCGCGCATGGTCGTCACGAAGCGGTAGCCGCCGTCGGTGAGCTTCTGCGACCACCAGGTGACGTCGTCCACGGTCGGCGACCAGTCCTTGGCGTGCTCGCCGTCCAGTTCCTCCGGACGGTCGATGCCGCAACGCAGCACCGTGCGGGGCGAGCTGGCCCACGCGGCCACGTACGGAGAGGCGGGCGACGGGTCCTTGCGGGCGTGGCCGAGCAGCTCCTGCGGCAGGGCCGCGGCCAGCGCGCGGCAGTACTCGGCCGCCTTGCCGCCCGGCCGGGGGGCCGCCACCGATTCGTCGGCGGAGCCCCAACTGCCGAGCAGCACGACGACCGTGCAGGTCAGGGCGAGCGGCAGGGCCAGCCAGCGGACGGGCGCCGGCAGTGCCGTCAGTGCCCGGGGGATTCGGAGTTCTCTGGCCACCCGCCGATGGTAGCCGGGCCTTACAGGTGCACCACCGGACAGGTGAGGGTGCGGGTGATGCCCTCCACCTGCTGGACCTTGGCCACCACCAGGCGGCCCAGGTCGTCCACGGTGTCGGCCTCGGCCCGGACGATGACGTCGTACGGGCCGGTGACGTCCTCGGCCTGGA
The DNA here is from genome assembly GCF_040687675.1 of Kitasatospora sp. NPDC056731. Lineage (NCBI taxonomy): Bacteria > Bacillati > Actinomycetota > Actinomycetes > Kitasatosporales > Streptomycetaceae > Kitasatospora > Kitasatospora sp. NPDC056731. The sequence goes on along the minus strand of NZ_JBFBNR010000032.1, from coordinate 82,315 downwards.
GGACGCCGGGAATCTCGGAGATCGACTGGGCCACGGCGGTGGCCTTGCCGACCTCGGTCTGGATCAGGATGTATGCCTGTACCACGGGGACCTCCGGCGGCCGGTTACGGGGATCGCCGCCGTGAGCGCCCGGACGGTCGTCGGGGTGGGAACGGGCTCACCGGCAGTCTGATCACCACGCTACCGCGCGGTGGGCCGGGGAGGGGAGACCCCGACACCCCGGAAGGGCGTACGCTGCGCGCGGGGGCGCGACGGGGACGAGTTCAGTATGGACATGCGAGAGGACGGCAGATGCAGGGGACCGTGGGCGAGCTCGGCGAGTTCGGTCTCATCAGGGAGCTGACCGCCCGGGTGCCGCTCACCGACGCGGTCGACCTCGGCCCCGGTGACGACGCCGCGGTGGTGAAGGCCCCGGACGGCCGGGTGGTGGCCACCACGGACGTCCTGATCGAGAACCGGCACTTCCGCCGGGACTGGTCCACCGCCTACGACGTGGGCCGCAAGGCCGCCGCCCAGAACCTCGCCGACGTGGCCGCCATGGGAGCGGTGCCCACCGCGATACTGCTCGGCCTGGTCGCCCCCGCCGACCTGCCCACCACCTGGGCCACCGAGCTGATGGACGGGCTGCGCGACGAGTGCCAGGTGGCCGGGGCGACGGTGGTCGGCGGCGACGTGGTGCGCGGCGACACCGTCACGCTGGCCATCACGGCGCTCGGCGACCTCCAGGGGCGCGCGCCGGTGACGCGCGCCGGTGCGCAGGTCGGCGACGTGGTCGCGGTGACCGGCTGGCTCGGCTGGTCGGCCGCCGGACTCACCGTGCTGCAACGCGGCTTCCGCTCCCCCCGCGCCTTCGTCGAGGCGCACCGTCGGCCCGAGCCGCCGTACCACGCGGGCCCGGCCGGCGCCGAGTTGGGCGCGACCTCGATGATCGACGTGAGCGACGGACTGGTCGCCGACCTCGGCCACGTGGCCCGGGCCAGCGCGGTGGACATCGACCTGAAGGCCGCCGACTTCGACGTCCCGGCGCAGATGGCCGACATCGGACAGGCGGTCGGGGTGGACCCGTTGGTCTGGGTGCTGTCCGGCGGCGAGGACCACGCGATCGTGGCGACCTTCCCGCGCGGGGTCCAACTCCCGGCCCGCTGGCGGGTGGTGGGCGAGGTGACCGGCCGCCCCCGGGGTAGCCGCAGCGGCCGGGTGACGGTGGACGGCGCGCCCTGGGACCGGGTCGGCGGCTGGGACCACTTCGCCGAGTGACGGGCGGCCGCGCCGATTGTCGTACGGCACACGGCGGGTGACCCCCGGACACCGGCGCGCGGCGGGCGGCGCGTGACCCCCGCACTCGCGGCGCACGGGCTTCGCGGGTCCGTTTTGCGTAGGCTGGCGACAACCGAGCCCGCCCGCCGTCTGGTGTGGGTGGTCTGAACCACTGCGAGCGGGAGCGCACCCAGTCATGCGTATCGGTGTACTGACCAGCGGCGGCGACTGCCCCGGCCTCAACGCGGTGATCCGTTCCGTCGTGCACCGGGGCACGGACGTGCACGGCGACGAGATCGTCGGCATCCTGGACGGCTTCCTCGGCCTGATCGAAGGCCGCACCCGGCCGGTCTCGCACGACGACGTCACCGGCCTGCTCACCCTCGGAGGCACCGTCCTGGGCTCCGCCCGGGTGCAGCGCGAGCGGATCTCCTGGGCGGTGGAGAACGCGAAGACGCTGGCCCGGGACATCGGCATCGACGCGCTCATCGCGATCGGCGGCGAGGGCACGCTGACCGCCGCCAGGCTGTTCAGCGACGCCGGACTGCCGGTCGTCGGGGTGCCCAAGACCATCGACAACGACATCAACGCCACCGACGCCACCTTCGGCTTCGACACCGCGGTGCACGTCGCGACCGAGGCGATCGACCGGCTCAAGACCACCGCGGAATCCCACCAGCGCGTCATGGTCGTCGAGTTGATGGGTCGTCACACCGGCTGGATCACCCTCACCGCGGGCATGGCCGGCGGCGCGCACGGCATCCTCATCCCGGAGAAGCCCTTCGACATCGAGGCGGTGGCCCGGATGGTCGACGACCGCTTCGACCGCGGCAAGAAGTTCGCCATCATCGCCGTCGCGGAGGGCGCCGCCCCGATGCCCGGCACCATGCGCTTCGACCACGGCGAGGTCGACCAGTACGGCCACCGGACCTTCGGCGGGATCGGCAACCGGCTCGCCCACGAACTGGAGAACCTGCTCGGCAAGGAGGCCCGCCCGGTCATCCTCGGGCACACCCAGCGCGGAGGCACCCCGACCGCCCGGGACCGCGTGCTCGCCACCCGCTTCGGCTGGCACGCCGTCGAGGCCGTCCACCAGGGCGCGTTCGGCCACTTCACCGCGCTGCGCCGGACCGGGATCGAGCTGGTGCCGATCGCCGACGCGGTGACCCGGCTGAAGACGGTGCCGGAGGACCGCTGGGTGGAGTCCGAGGCCGTGCTCTGAACGTGCGCAGGTAGGTTGACCTCATGGTTTCGACTGCCCCTCCCCGCGTGCTCACCGTCGCCGGCTCCGACTCCGGCGGTGGCGCCGGCATCCAGGCCGACCTCAAGGCGATGCTCGCCCTCGGCGTCCACGGCATGAGCGTGATCACCGCCGTCACCGCGCAGAACTCGCTCGGCGTCCAGGGCTACTGGGAGCTGCCCGCCGAGGCCGTCCGGGCGCAGTTCCGCAGTGTGGTCGACGACATCGGGGTGCAGGCCGTGAAGACCGGCATGCTCGCCTCGATCGAACTGGTCGAGACCGTCTCCGAACTGCTGGCCGGGGTGGACGCCCCGGTGGTCGTCGACCCGGTCGGCGTCTCCAAGCACGGGGACGCCCTGCTGGCCGCCGAGGCCGTCGCCACCGTCCGCGAGCGGCTGCTGCCGGTCGCCACCCTGGCCACCCCCAACCTGCACGAAGTGACCCAGCTCACCGGCCGGACCGTCGAAGGCGAGGGGCAGATGCTGGACGCCGCCAAGGCGTTGCTCGACCTCGGGCCGCGCTGGGCGCTGGTCAAGGGCGGCCACCTGGAGGGCGAGGCCGCGGACCTGCTCTACGGCGGGCCCGGCGAGGTGCACTGGTACCGGGCGCCGCGCTACGACAACCGGCACACCCACGGCACCGGTTGCACCCTGGCCAGCGCGATCGCGGCCGGGCTGGCCAAGGGCGAGTCGCTGCCGGAGGCGGTCGGCTCGGCCAAGGCGTACATCACCGGCGCGATCGCCGGTGGCTTCGCGCTCGGCGCCGGGATCGGCCCGGTCGACCACGCCTGGCGCTGGCGCTGACCCGGCCGGTGGGCGGGCCCCCGGGCCCGCCCACCACCACGGGTGTGGCGGGAAACACGGGTGCGGTGGGACAGCAGCGGCGGGAAAGTGGCGGCCGGAAAGCGCGGCAGGAAAAACAGTGAAGCCGGTTCATCCGAGGATGAACCGGCTTCACTGGAGGACCGGCATGCCGGTCTGCGCGTCAGCGCGAGACCTTACCGGCCTTGATGCACGAGGTGCAGACGTTGAGCCGCTTCGGCGTCCGCCCAATCACAGCGCGCACCGTCTGAATGTTGGGGTTCCAACGACGGGGGGTACGGCGGTGCGAGTGGGAGATGCTGTTGCCGAAGCCCGGCCCCTTGCCGCAGACGTCGCAGTTGGCAGCCACAGGAGTCACTCCAAGACTTCAGATCATTTACGTTCGACAACCCCGCTGGACCAGCGGAGCACTCGCGTGAACCTGACCGGACCGAGGGGTGAGCCTGGATTGTTCCAGGCAACCGGAAGAGCATACAACGCCTGTTCCGGTTCAACGAAACTACCATGTCCGGCAGGGTGATCGCTCCGGTCGCCGGTCCGGGCGACCCTCCCCGGCCCCCGATAACCTGCCGGTATCACCCCTCGCCGCGGCCTTGGCCGTGCTGCTGCCCCGCAGGCCGTCGCGGCGTCCCACCCGGAGGAGACCTGGTGCTGCACACGCTCGACGCCCCGGCCGTGCGCACCTGGTGCCAGCTCGCCCTGCGTGCGCTCGGCCAGGCCCGCGAGGAGATCGACGCGCTCAACGTCTATCCCGTCCCGGACGGCGACACCGGCACCAACCTCTACCTGACCGTCGAGTCCGCCGCCGCCGAGGTGGAGAGCCGCTTCGCCGACCCCGCCGCCGACCCGGCCCCCGGCCTGGCCGACACCGCACGGGCGATGGCCCGCGGCGCGCTGATCGGCGCCCGCGGCAACTCCGGGGTGATCCTCGCCCAGTGGCTGCGAGGCACCGCCGAGACGCTCGCCGAGGGCGGCGGCGCCGACCAGCTGCGGGCCGCCCTGCAACGGGCCGCCGACTCCGCCTACCAGGCCGTCGCGGAGCCCGTCGAGGGCACCCTGCTGACCGTCGCCCGGGTCGCCGCCCGGGAGGCCGTCCGGGCCGGGGACGGGCTCGCGCAGGTCGCCGACACCGCCTACCGGGCCGCCCGGGACGCGCTGCGGCACACCCCCGAACAGCTCGCCGTGCTGGCCGAGAACGGGGTCGTGGACGCCGGCGGGCGCGGCCTGGTCGCCGTGCTCGGCGCGCTCGCCGACGCCGTCGCCGGGCAGCAGCCGATGGGCCCGGTCGCACTGCGCGGGGACGTCCGGGCGGTCGAGAGCTGCGCGGTGCACCTGAGGCCGCCGGGCCCCGGCCACCCCGCGTTCGAGGTGATCTACCTGCTCGACGCGCCCGACGAGGCCCTGCCCGCGCTGCGCGAGCGGCTCGGCGCGCTCGGCGACTCCCTGGTGGTCGGCGGCGGCGACGGCCTGTGGAACGTGCACGTCCACGTGGACGACGCGGGCGCCGCCGTCGAGGCCGGGGTCGAGGCCGGGCGGCCGCACCAGATCCGGATCACGCACTTCGCCGAGGCCGCCGCCCGGGCCGGCAGCGCCGCCGAGCGCGGCGAACGCCGGGAACGGGCCCGCGCGGTGCTCTGCGTGGTGTCCGGCGGGGGGCTGGCCGAGCTGTGCGAGCAGGCCGGTGCCGTCGCCCTGCACGCCGACCCGGACCGCCCGCCGGCCAGTGCCGAACTCGCCGCCGCCGTGCGCCGCTCGGCCGCCCGCGAGGTCGTCCTGCTGCTCAACGACCCCGAACTGCGCGCCGCCGCCGGGGCCGCCGCCGACCAGCTGCGCGAGGAGGGCGTGCGGATCGCCGTGCTGCCGACCCGCTCGCCGGTGCAGGGCCTGGCGGCGCTCGCGGTGCACGAGGGCGGTCGCCGCTTCGACGAGGACGTGGTCGCCATGACCTCCGCGGCCGGCGCCACCCGGTACGCCGAACTCGCCGTGGCCGAGGGGGAGTCCTGGACGATGGCCGGGGTCTGCCAGGCCGGGGACGTGCTCGGCCTGATCGACGGCGACGTCGCGGTGATCGGCACCGGGCTGGCCGAGGTCGGGGCGAGCGTGCTGGACCGGATGCTCGGCGCGGGCGGCGAACTCGTCACCCTGGTCCTCGGCGAGGGAGCCGACGAGGCGCTCGCCGACCGCCTGGTGACGCACGCCCGGCACCGGCGGCCCGAGGTCGACGCGGTGGTCTTCCACGGCGGCCAGGAGTCCGCGCCGCTGCTCATCGGGGTGGAGTAGGGCACGCCGCGGGGCCCGGAATGTCGGCCCCGTGGTGTAGACAGGGGCCTGATGGGCGCTCTCGATGAACCACTGACCAAACTCGTCGGCGACCGCACCGCGAAGGTGCTCGCCGACAGCCTCAAGCTGCGCACGGTCGGGGACCTGCTGCACCACTATCCGCGCCGCTACGTCGAACGCGGCCAGCTCACCAGCCTGGACGAGCTGGAGATCGACGAGCACGTCACCGTGCTGGCCCGGATCGAGAAGGTCACCCTGATCCCGTTCCGCGGCCGCAAGGGCGACCGGCTGGAGGTCGTCGTCACCGACGGCCGCAGCCGGCTCTCGCTGGTCTTCTTCAACCAGGGCTGGCGGCAGAAGGAGCTCAAGTCCGGCGCCCAGGGCCTGTTCGCGGGCAAGGTCGGCGTCTTCAACCGCAGCCGCCAGCTGGTCTCGCCGGACTACCAGCTGCTCGACGAGGAGGCCGGGTCGGACGCCGCCCGGCAGTTCGCCGGCCGGCTCATCCCGGTCTACGGCGCCAGCGCGCAGATGCCCAGCTGGAAGCTGTCGATCTGCATCGAGACGGCCCTCACCAAGCACCTGGGCGACGTCGGCGAGCCGCTGCCCGCCGAACTGCGCGAGCGGCACGGGCTGATCCCGCTGCCCGAGGCGCTGGAGCTGATCCACCGCCCACGCGGCCAGGCCGACCGCGAGCTCGCCCAGAGCCGGCTGCGCTGGGACGAGGCCTTCGTCCTCCAGGTCGCCCTGGCCCAGCGCCGGGCCGCCGAGTCCGCGCTGCCCGCCGTCCCGCGCCGGGCCCGCGCGGGCGGCCTGCTGGACGCCTTCGACGCCCGGCTGCCGTTCACCCTCACCGAGGGCCAGCAGAAGGTGTCCGCCGAGATCGCCGCCGACCTCGCGAGCGAGCACCCGATGCACCGGCTGCTCCAGGGCGAGGTCGGCTCCGGCAAGACCCTGGTCGCGCTGCGCGCCATGCTCGCCGTGGTCGACGCGGACGGCCAGGCGGTGCTGCTCGCGCCCACCGAGGTGCTGGCCCAGCAGCACCACCGCTCGATCGTCGAGATGATGGGCGACCTGGCGGAGGGCGGCATGCTCGGCGGCTCCGACCTCGGCACCCGGGTGGTGCTGCTGACCGGCTCCATGGGCGTCCCGGCCCGCCGCCAGGCGCTGCTCGACATGGCCTGCGGCGACGCGGGCATCGCCATCGGCACCCACGCGCTGATCGAGGACAAGGTCCAGTTCCAGGACCTCGGCCTGGTCGTGGTCGACGAGCAGCACCGCTTCGGCGTCGAACAGCGGGACGCCCTGCGCGCCAAGGGCGAACAGCCGCCGCACCTGCTGGTGATGACCGCCACCCCGATCCCGCGCACCGTCGCGATGACCGTCTTCGGGGACTTGGAGACCTCCGTCCTCGACCAGCTGCCGGCCGGCCGCTCGCCGATCTCCACCCACGTCGTCCCCGCGCTGGAGAAGCCCAACTTCCTCACCCGGGCCTGGGAGCGCGTGCGCGAGGAGGTCGCCAAGGGCCACCAGGCGTACGTGGTCTGCCCCCGGATCGGGGACGAGGAGCCCGCCGCCGAGCCGAAGAAGAAGCGGAAGGCGGCCGAGGAGGACCTGGAGGACGTCGCCGACGCCGGTGCCGGGAGCGACGAACGGCGGCCCCCGCTCTCGGTGGTGGAGACCGCCGGGAAGCTGGTCGAGGGGCCGTTGCAGGGCCTGCGGGTGGAGATCCTGCACGGCCGGCTGGCCCCGGAGGCCAAGGACGAGGTGATGCGCCGGTTCACGGCCGGCGAGGTGGACGTGCTGGTCGCCACCACCGTCATCGAGGTCGGCGTCAACGTCCCCAACTCGACCGCGATGGTCATCATGGACGCCGACCGCTTCGGCGTCTCCCAGCTCCACCAGCTGCGCGGCCGGGTCGGCCGCGGCAGCGCCGCGGGCCTGTGCCTGCTGGTCAGCGACATGCCCGCGGGCAGCGCCGCCCGGGCCCGGCTGGACGCGGTGGCCAGCACCCTGGACGGCTTCGAGCTGTCCCGGATCGACCTCGAACAGCGCCGCGAGGGCGACGTGCTGGGCCAGGCGCAGTCCGGGGTGAAGTCCTCGCTCAAGGTGCTCTCGGTGCTGGAGGACGAGGAGGTCATCCTCACCGCCCGGACGGAGGCCACCCGGCTGGTCGCCGAGGACCGCGAGCTGGCCGCCCACCCGGAGCTGCGCACCGCGCTGGAGAGCCTGCTCGACGAGGACCGCGCGGCCTACATGGAGAAGGGCTGAGCGGCCGCCGCCGGCCCCGGAATTGTCAGACCCCCGCGAGAGAATGAAGGTGTTCAGGGCGCACCCCCAAGGTGCGTACCTGGCACGACATTTGGGGGTCCTGCCATGGCATTCCGTCATCTCAACGAGCTCCCGCTGGGCGACAAGGTCTTCCGGATCGAACTCGCCAGCGACGACGACCGCGAGGTCACCCTCACCCTGACCGGCTGGCGCGAGGGGGCGGCCGCCCAGCCGCTCGCCTCGGGCAAGCTCCGCCTGCCGGTCGAGGACGTCGCCTCGCTGCGGATCGCGCTCAACCGCGCGCTGCGGGCGCTGGCGATCGTCGCCGACGTCTCCGAGCCCATCCCCGACCGCGACGTGCTGCGCGAGCTGTACCCCGGCCACGGCGCCCCCTGGGTCCCGCAGCACGAGGAGGAGCTGGTCCGGCGCTTCCACGACGGCGAGACCATCGCCCGGATCGCCGCCCGCTTCGGCCGCACCCCCGACTCCGTCCGCACCAAGCTGCGCGAGCTCGGGCACGACCCGCGCCGCCCTGAGTTCTGCCCGCCCGACGGCTGCCTGTCCTGGTCCCGCTACGCCTCGCCGGCGCTGCTCGGCGCGGCCGCCCCGGTCCCGCCGGCGGGCTCCGAGGCGAGCTGAAAGGCGAGCTGAAAGGCGCCCCGAGGCCGGCTGGGACGGGCTCCGGGGCGAGCTGAGCCGTGACCCCGAGGCCCCACCGATCCGTCGGTGGGGCCTCGACCCGTATAGCGTGGTCGGGCAGCGACGAAAGGACCTTCCCCCACCATGACCCGCGTGATCGCCGGGCTGGCCGGCGGCCGCCGGCTGGCCGTACCGCCAGGCCGGGGCACCCGCCCGACCTCCGACAAGGCCCGTGAGGCGATGTTCTCCACCCTGGAGGCGCTGCGCGGCACCCTGCACGGGGCCCGGATGCTCGACCTGTTCGGCGGATCGGGCGCGGTCGGCCTGGAGGCGCTGTCGCGCGGCGCCGAGCACGTCCTGCTGGTCGAGGCGGACGGCCAGGCGGCCCGGGTGATCCGGGAGAACGTCCGCACGATCGGCCTGCCCGGCGTGGAGGTGAAGGCCACCAGGGCCGAGCAGGTGCTCGCGGGCCCGCCCCCGCAGACCCCGTACGACCTGGTCTTCCTCGACCCGCCGTACGCCGTGACGGACGACGAGCTGCGCGAGATGCTGATCACACTCCTGGCCGGGGGCTGGCTCGCGGAGGACGCACTCGTCACCGTGGAGCGCAGCACCCGTGGCGGCGAGTTCGGCTGGCCCGAGGGCTTCGAGGTGCTGCGCTCGCGCCGCTACGGCGAGGGCACGCTCTGGTACGGTCGCGCCGCCGCCGAGACCAGCCAGCACGAGTAGCGGGCCGAGGCCCGCAGCAGCCGTCACCCCCCGAGGGAGCACCCACGCCATGCGCCGCGCCGTCTGTCCCGGTTCGTTCGACCCGATCACCAACGGTCATCTCGACATCATCGGGCGGGCCTCGAAGCTGTACGACGTCGTGCACATCACGGTCCTGATCAACCGCAACAAGCAGGGCATGTTCAGCGTCGAGGAGCGGATCGGCCTGATCGAGGAGGTCACCGCGGACTTCGGGAACGTGGTGGTCGAGTCGTACCACGGCCTGCTGGTGGACTTCTGCCGGGAGCGCGGGATCCCCGCGATCATCAAGGGCCTGCGCGCGGTCAGCGACTTCGACTACGAGTTGCAGATGGCCCAGATGAACCACGGCCTGTCCGGGGTGGAGACGCTGTTCGTGCCGACCTCCCCGACGTACAGCTTCCTCTCCTCGACGCTGGTCAAGGAGGTCGCCTCGTACGGCGGGGACGTCTCCCACCTGCTGCCGGAGACGGTGCACCGGCGGCTGGTCGAGCGGATCGCGGAGCGCAAGGCCCAGCAGTAGGCGGGAGCGTCGGTGGCCGCGGGGCGGCCGTCCGTTTCTGCCGGTTCGTCATGACTTGTCCGGTGGCCGGTCGACCGGTTCGGCTCGGGCGTTGTGACCTCGCCGCGCGGTGGCCGTACAGTCTGTATTCCTGCCCCTGCGGTGAGGTTCACCGCGTCGGGCCTGCCTCCGCCGGACCGTCGGCGGCACACGGAAAGACGAAGCCCCGTGGACGTGCAGAACAAGGTCGACGAGATCGTCGCGGCGGTCGAGAACGCCCGCTCGATGCCGATGTCGGCCTCCTGCGTGGTGAACCGGGCCGAGCTGGTCGGCCTGCTCAACGCCCTCAAGGCGGAGCTGCCCGCCGAACTCGCCCAGGCCCAGTCGATGATGGCCGACCACGAGCAGGTGGTGGCCGGGGCCCAGGCCGAGGCCGACCGGATCATCCAGGGTGCACACGCCGAGCGCGGCTCGCTGATCTCGGACACCGAGGTGGTCCGCCGGGCCCAGGCCGAGGCCGACCGGATCCTCGCCGAGGCCCGTGGCGAGGTCGAGGCCAAGCGCGCCGAGGCCGACGACTACGTGGACAGCAAGCTCGCCAACTTCGAGGTCGTGCTGACCAAGACGCTCGGCGCCGTCGGCCGCGGCCGGACCAAGCTGCGCGGTGACTCCAGCGTCTTCGAGACCGACTTCGACGGCGAGACGGACGGCGAGGAGTTCCAGCCGCAGCGGATCACCCCCAGCCCCGAGGTCGACGAGTACGTCGATGTGAAGCTCGCCACGCTGGAGAACGTCCTCAGCGCCACCCTGGAGGCCGTCGGCAAGGGCCGCGACAAGCTGCTCGGCAAGCGGCCGATCGACGAGCTGGGTGCCTACCTGGCCGCCGCCGACGAGGCGCAGCAGGCCAAGGAGCGGGCCGAGGCGGTGGCCGCCGGCTTCGCCACCGACGGCGACGCCAACGGCGACGACATCGCCTGGTACCGCGAGGACGTCCCGCAGCAGCAGACCTGGCCGGAGCAGACCCCGGCCGCGGCGGGCTGGCAGGCCCCCGGCGTCGACCAGTACGCGGCCGCCCAGCAGCAGGGCGGGCAGCAGCAGGGGCAGTACGCCGAGGTGTACGCCGGCGGCTACGACCCGGCCGGCCAGGGCGACCCGTACGGTGCCCAGTGGGGGCACCAGCAGCAGGGCGCCGCGGACGGCTACCCGCAGCAGCAGCCGGACTACGCGGCCCAGCAGCAGCACGGGGACTACGGCTATCCGCAACAGCAGCAGCCGGGTTACGGCGCGCAGCAGTACGACGCCTACACCTACCCGCAGCAGCCCGCCGCCCCGCCGGCCGTGCCGCAGCAGCAACAGCAGCAGCAGCCGGGCCTGGACGAGACCAGTTTCTTCGACACCAGCATGATCGACATGACCCGGCTCCGGGAGCTGGGCGGCCGCTGAGCCGGCCCCGCGCGGGCCCGGCGCGAGCTCCTGACGGGAGCGAAGTTGGGCCTGGCGGGAGACTCCGGTAGGCTGACCACTCCGGCCTTTTCGTGTCGGACTGTCGGCTTGCCCGCGCACCGCTGGTGCGGAGGCACCGCGATCGAAGATTCCCCATGGAAGTCAGGACACCTTGAACCGCCTCGACCACCGCGACCCCCTCGTGTTCGACACGCACGAGCTGGGACGTCGCCCGGGCTCGCTGCGCAAGGTGTCCCGCACTCTGGAGGCCCCCGCGGGCCTGGGGATCATCGACGTGATCGGCGTCCCCGAGAAGAGCGAGCTCCGGCTGGAGCTCCGCCTGGAGTCCGTGGTCGAGGGCGTGCTGGTCACCGGCACCGCCGAGGCCCAGGTCGAGGGCGAGTGCGCCCGGTGCCTGGAGCCCGTCGAGGACGACCTCGACGTCGACTTCCAGGAGCTGTACTACTACCCGGAGTCCGACGAGCGTCACCGCGCCCGGACCGCCGGGGCCGAGGACCTCGACGAGGACTCGGAAGAAGATACTTACCGTCTGGAGGGCGACTTCTTCGACCTCCAGCCGGTGCTGCGTGACGCGGTGGTGCTCGCACTGCCGCTGCAGCCGGTGTGCCAGGAAGACTGCCTGGGCCTGTGCTCCGAATGCGGAGCGCGCCTGAGCGACGACCCGACGCACCACCACGACGCCGCCGACCCCCGGTGGGCGGCTCTGCAGGGACTCTCCGCCGCCCCCGGCGACGAGGGTGACGGGATCAAGAACAGCGACACCCGTGAGGGTCTCGCCGAGAACCAGGAGAAGTAGCCGTGGCTGTTCCGAAGCGGAAGATGTCGCGCAGCAACACGCGCCACCGTCGGTCCAACTGGAAGGCCGTTGTTCCGGCCCTCGTGGCGTGCGACCGCTGCCACGAGCCGAAGCTGGGTCACATCGCGTGCCCGAGCTGCGGCACGTACAACCGTCGCCAGGTCCTCTCGGTCTGATCGGCGGGGTGCACGGATCGATGTCGGACGGTAACTCCACCCGCAAGGCGTCCTCCGCCCCGAAGGGTTCCTCTTTGGGCGGTGGCAGGGCCGGTGGGCCGGCTTCGACCGAATACGACGTCCTGGAAGGGCGCCTCGGGTACACACTCGAGCGCGCCCTTCTGGTGCGTGCCCTGACCCACCGCTCGTACGCGTACGAGAACGGGGGCCTGCCCACCAACGAGCGCCTGGAGTTCCTCGGCGACTCGGTGCTGGGCCTCGTGGTGACCGACACCCTCTACCGCGTCCACCCGGACGTGCCGGAGGGCACGCTCGCCAAGCTGCGCGCCGCGGTGGTGAACTCCCGCGCGCTCGCGGACGTCGGCCGGGGCCTGGAACTCGGCACGTTCATCCGGCTCGGCAAGGGCGAGGAGGGCACCGGCGGCCGCGACAAGTCGTCGATCCTCGCCGACACGGTCGAGGCCGTGATCGGAGCCGTCTACCTGGACCAGGGTCTGGACGCGGCCACCGAGTTCGTCCACCGGCTGTTCGACCCGCTGATCGAGGAGTCCTCCCAGCTGGGCGCAGGCCTGGACTGGAAGACCAGCCTCCAGGAGCTCACCGCCTCGGTGGGCATCGGGGTGCCCGAGTACGTGGTCATGGAGTCCGGTCCGGACCACGAGAAGACCTTCACCGCGGCGGCCCGGGTGGCCGGCGAGGACTTCGGCAGCGGCGTCGGCCGTTCGAAGAAGGAGGCCGAGCAGAAGGCCGCCGAGAGCGCCTGGCGGGCGATCAAGGAGAAGTACGCCGACCGGCTGCCCGCCGGGGCGTGAGGGAGCAGTAGCCTTCCTCCTGCTGATCCCTTCCGCAGGAGGCCTGTTCCCGTGCCCGAACTTCCCGAGGTCGAGGTCGTCCGCCGCGGTCTGGCGAACTGGGTCGCCGGGCGGACCGTCGCCGACGTCCAGGTGCTGCACCCGCGCGCGGTGCGCCGCCAGCCCGCCGGCGCCGCCGACTTCACCGCCCGGCTGACCGGCACCACCCTCGGCACCGCGCAGCGGCGCGGCAAGTACCTGTGGGTGCCGCTGGCGGGGTCCGGCGCGGGCTTCTCGCTGATCGGCCACCTCGGCATGAGCGGCCAACTCCTCGTCCAGGACCCGTCCGTACCCGACGAGACGCACCTGCGGGTGCGGCTGCGGTTCACCGACGGCGGGCGCGAACTGCGCTTCGTCGACCAGCGGACCTTCGGCGGCCTCGCAGTCGAGGAGGCCGAGGACGGCGACGCGGAGGGCACGCCGCTCTCCATCGCGCACATCGCCCGCGACCCGCTCGACCCGCGCTTCGACGACGCCGCCTTCGCGGCCGCGCTGCGGGCCAAACGCACCACCGTGAAGCGGGCGCTGCTCGACCAGACGCTGATCAGCGGGGTCGGCAACATCTACGCCGACGAGGCGCTCTGGCGCTCCCGGCTGCACTACGACCGCCCGACCGCGACGCTCACCCGCCCGCAGGCCGCCGAACTGCTGGCGAACGCCCGCGAGGTGATGACGGCGGCGCTCGCCGTCGGCGGCACCAGCTTCGACAGCCTGTACGTCAACGTGAACGGCGAGAGCGGCTACTTCTCCCGCGACCTCGACGCGTACGGCCGCGAGCACGAGCCCTGCCGCCGCTGCGGCACCCCGATCCGGCGGGCCGCCTGGATGAACCGCTCCAGCTACTTCTGCCCCCGCTGCCAGCGGGTGCCGCGGGTCCGCAGCGGGGGCTGACAGCAGGAGCAGGGAGCGGGGGCCGGGAGCAGGGGCAGGGGAGCTCAGTGCTTGGCGAGTTCCGGCTGGTCGGCCGCCGCCTCGCCGGGGGAGCCGTGGGTGTCCTGACCGAAGTAGGCGACCCCGACCGCGGACACCACCGCGAGCAGGAAGCCGACCACACCGAGCCAGCCCAGGCCGGACTTGGAGGAGTCGCCGAGCCAGAGCACGCCGATCGCGCCGGGCAGCACCGTCTCGCCGACCACCAGCGCTGCCGTCGCGCCGTTCACCGAGCCGATCTGCAGCGCCACGGTGTGCACGTACATGCCGCCGATGCCGCCGACCAGGATCGCGTACAGCGCCGGGTCGGAGAGCAGCTTGGCGAGGTCGAACGGGTCGATGCCGTTCAGGATGCGCACGCCGACGCCCAGCGCGCCGAAGCCCAGGCCGGAGAGCAGACCGGCGACGATCGCGCCCTTGGAGCCCATCCGCCGCACCAGCAGGCCGCCGCCGACCAGCAGCACGGTGGTGACCAGCAGCAGGCCCCAGTGGAAGGCCATCGACGCGTGGTGGCCGCCCTCCGGGCCGGCCGAGACGGCCAGCAGCACCAGCGCCGAGCAGAGCACGCCGATCGAGGCCCACTCCAGCTGCTTGAGCCGGATGCCGAGCAGCTTGATGCTCAGCACCGCGGTGATCACCAGGTTGGCGCTGATGATGGTCTGCGAGAGGAACAGCGGCAGCAGCCGCGCGGCCAGCGCGCCCAGCCCGAACCCGATCAGGTCGAGCACCGTGCCGACGATGAACTCCCAGGTGACGGCAGCCTTCGCGGTGGAGGACAGGCTCGGCCCGCCGTGCTCGGTGGTGGCGCCGGAGGCGCCCTTGGCGGCCTCCTCGCGCGCGGAGCGGCGGGATCCGACGGCCTGGAGGACTGAGCCGGTGCCGTAGCAGGCGGATGCCGCCACGGCGGTGACGAGGCCGATGATCACCGGGTGCTCCGATCGGGAGATGGGTCAAGAACAGGTAATGGGACCAGTGGTCCGGGACCACTATGCCCGTCCGCGCGGTACGGTCGGCGCACCGCCCGGAACACCCTGGGCCCGCCGGGACGTACGTCCGGGCGCCGGCCGCGGTTCCCGCGCACCGCCCGCGTCAGGGGCGAGTGGGGGAAACATCATCCCCGAGGAGGGGTGCGGCCCCGGCGGTCGGCGGGGAATCTTGTCACTACCAGTATGCGAAGGGTATGCCGTGCCTTGACGCCCGTCAGGGTAGCGTCGAGGGCATGAGAACCCTTGCACGACGTTCCCGGGGCGCCGGGCCGCTTGCCCTGGTGGCGGCGCTGCTGGGGCTGCTGCTCCTGCTCGCACCGACGGCCTCGGCCGCGGGCGGGCTGGACGACGCGGCCTCCACCCTGAAGCAGGGTCGGGTCTACGTCGACCCGGCGATGACCAGCCGATTCAGCCAGAGCCAGGCCGACGCCCTGACCGAGAAGATCAAGAAGGCCGACAAGCCGATCTTCGTCGCGGTCGTCCCGGCCAGCGCCCCCTACGGCGAGCGGACCGTCTTCAACGACCTGCGCACCAAGGTCGGCATCGACGGCGCCTACGCGATCTGGCGCGGTGACCAGTTCGCGGCCAGGGCCGACCTCGGCGCGATGGCGAAGGGCAGCGCCGAGCGGATCGCCGGCGCCGCCTTCCGCTCCCACAACGGCGACATCGACGCCACCCTGAACGAGTTCGTCGACAGCGCCGCCCCGCAGGCCAAGGGCACCGGGGTGAACCACAGCACCTCGATCGCCTGGGTGGTCATCCCGGTCGTGCTGCTCGCGCTGGCCGGTGCCGGCGTCTTCCTCCTCTTCCGCCGCGCCAAGGCGCGCAAGGAGGAGCAGGCCCGGGCCGAGCTGGAGCAGCTGCGCCGGGTGGTCGACGAGGACATCACCGCCTTCGGCGAGGAGCTGGACCGGCTCGACTTCAACCCGGCCGCGACCGACGCCGACGACACCCAGCGCACCGACTACACCCACGCCCTGGACTCGTACGAGAAGGCCAAGCGGCTGATGGACGAGGCCAAGCGGCCGGACGACGTCAAGCCGGTCACCGAGGCACTGGAGGACGGCCGGTTCGCGCTGGCCACCCTGGCCGCCCGGCGGGAGAAGCGCCCGGTGCCCGAGCGCCGTCCCCCGTGCTTCTTCGACCCGCGCCACGGCCCCTCGGTCAAGGACGTCGACTGGGCCCCGGCCGACGGCGCCGCCCGCACCGTCCCGGTCTGCCGGTCCGACGCGGACCGGCTGGCCGCCGGCCTCGACCCGGCCATCCGCACCGTCGAGACCGAGCACGGCCCGCAGCCGTACTGGAACGCCGGCCCGGCCTACGCCCCCTGGGCGGGCGGCTACTTCGGCGGATTCGGCGGCGGCCTGCTGCCGGGCCTGCTGGTCGGCACCATGCTCGGCTCGATGATCAGCAGCCCGGCCTACGCCGCGGCGCCGATGATGGACCAGGGCTACCAGGACCAGCACGAGGGCGGCGACTTCACCGGCGCCGACTTCAACTCCTCCGACTTCAGCGGTGGCTTCGGCGACGGCGGCGGCTTCGGTGGCGGGGACTTCGGTGGCGGCGGCGACTTCGGTGGCGGCGACTGGTGACCCGCTGAGCCCCACCGCGACACCCCTGCGGCCCCGCCGGACTTCCTCCGGCGGGGCCGCTCCGCGTGGTCGACGGCCCCGTGGAGCTGTGACCGTCGGACACGCCTTAGGCTCGGGGCATGCACGGTCGCGACGCCCACAGTGAGGAACCGGTCCGGGTGACCGCCTGGGTCCGGGGGAAGGTCCAGCAGGTCGGGTTCCGCTGGTGGACCAGGGCACGGGCGCTGGAGACCGGCCTGACCGGCTACGCGAGCAACCTCGGGGACGGCCGGGTGCAGGTGGTCGCCGAGGGACTGGCCGCCGACTGCGAACTACTGCTGGACCTGCTGCGCGGCCCGGGAACCCCGGGCGAGGTCAGCGGCGTCACCGAGATCTGGACGGCCGTGGGCCCCGGCTACGAGGGCTTCGAGATCCGCTGAGCCCGGCCACACCCGCGCGGGCCGGAACTGATCCGCAACTGCCGGTGTCATGCGGTTGCCATTCGGGCAGACTCGTGGTTGACTCCGCATCGAACGATGATCCACGAGCAGCTGGTGGACCCGGCCCGAGGCCCCCAGGCGTGACGACACCGCCAGGCAGGTGACAGGGTCGCGGTAGCGTGCGGTGATCGTGTTGACCCTTTCCGTCTTTGGTGAGACGCTGGAAACCCGCGCACACGACCGCGTTTTCCCGGCAGGCGTCTGCCCTCGTGAGCCCAGCTCACGATGGTTGAGCCGTAAGTGCCCAGCCAGCACTACCGGTGACGCGCCGCGCGTGCGTCCCCCTTCCCCCTAGACCTGTACCGTTCCGGTTCGGTCACTCAGCGTGGAGGACCATTCATCATGGCAAAGGCGCTTCTCGGGTACGTCGGCGGCCCCGACCCGCGAATGCTCTCCGAGATGCGACGGCTTCAGCAGCGCGTCCAGGACCTTGAATCCGAGCTCCTTCGGATGCAGGCCGAGAACGACGCGCTCGCCGCTGTCGCTGACGGGCACTCGCTGCTCAACAGCATCGATCTGGATCAGCGGGAGCCGGCTCTCACCTGAGTCCCGCCCGGTCCTCGCAGATCGACGCCGCTGTGCACTGAGCCGCTCCGAAAGGGACGCAGCTTGCAAGGGACGCCCGGTTGTGGCGTCCCTTCGTCGTGTCCGGGCCCGGGACGCGCGGCCCGCCGGGGATACAGTCGCCGTTGACGACAGGCCCCGGGCCCTGGCGAGCGACGAGGAGACCGGCCGCGTGCACCTGAAGAGTCTGACGCTGCGCGGGTTCAAGTCCTTCGCCTCCAGCACCACCCTGCGCTTCGAGCCCGGCATCACCTGCGTGGTCGGCCCGAACGGCTCCGGCAAGTCGAACGTCGTCGACGCGCTGTCCTGGGTGATGGGGGAGCAGGGCGCCAAATCGCTGCGCGGCGGCAAGATGGAGGACGTCATCTTCGCCGGGACCAGCGGGCGCGCCCCGCTCGGCCGGGCCGAGGTCAGCCTCACCATCGACAACGCCGACGGCGCCCTGCCGATCGACTACTCCGAGGTGACCATCACCCGGACCATGTTCCGCAACGGCGGCAGCGAGTACGCGCTCAACGGCGAGACCTGCCGCCTGCTGGACATCCAGGAACTCCTCTCCGACTCCGGCATCGGCCGCGAGATGCACGTCATCGTCGGCCAGGGCCAGCTGGACTCCGTCCTGCACGCCGACCCGATGGGCCGCCGCGCCTTCATCGAGGAGGCGGCCGGCGTCCTCAAGCACCGCAAGCGCAAGGAGAAGGCGCTGCGGAAACTGGACGCGATGCAGGTCAACCTCAACCGCGTCCAGGACCTGGTGGCCGAACTGCGCCGCCAGCTCGGACCGCTCGGCCGGCAGGCCAGGATCGCCCGCCGCGCCGCCGGCATCCAGGCCGACCTGCGCGACGCCCGGCTGCGGCTGCTCGCCGACGACCTGCTGGCCCTCCGGCAGGCCGTCGAGGCCGAGATCGCCGACGAGCTGGCACTGCGGCTGCGCCGCACCACCGTCGAGCAGGAACTGGCCGGTGTCGTCCAGCGCGAGGCCGTGCTGGAGGCGCAGGTCCAGCAGCTCGGCCCGAGCCTGGAGGCCGCCCGGCAGACCTGGTACCGGCTCTCCGCCCTAGCCGAGCGCACCCGCGGCACCATCGGACTGGCCGAGGCCCGCGCCCGGCACGCCGCCGCGGGCGGGCAGACCGAGGAGCGGCGCGGCCGCGATCCCGAGGAACTGGAACGGGAGGCCGCGCGGGTCCGCGAGGACGAGGCCGCGCTGGCCGAGGCGCTGGAGGAGGCGCAGTACGCGCTGGCCGAGGCGGTCGAACGCAGAAGCGAACTGGAGCGCGGGCTGGCCACCGAGGAGCGTCGCCTGCGGGACGCCGCCCGGGCCATCGCGGACCGCCGGGAGGGCCTGGCCCGGCTGCAGGGGCAGGCCGCCGCCGCCCGCTCCAAGGCGGCCTCCGCCGAAGCCGAGATCGGCCGGCTGACCGAGGCCGGCGGCGAGGCGCTGCTGCGGGCCGAGGCCGCCCAGGCCGAGTACGAGGAGCTCCAGCGGCAGGTCGGCGGCCCCGCCGGGGACGACGAGCAGGCCGAGGCCGCCCACCAGGAGGCCCGGGAGCGGCTCGCCGCCGTCGAACGCGACCTCGCCGCCGCCCGGGAGGCGGCCGGCGCCGCCGAGCGCGAACGGGCCGGGCTCACCGCGCGGCACGAGGCGCTCTCCCTCGGACTGCGCCGCAAGGACGGCACCGGCGCCCTGCTCGACGCGGGGGAGCGGCTGAGCGGACTGCGCGGTCCCGCGGCCGCGCTGCTGCGGATCGCCCCCGGGTACGAGGTGCCGGTGGCGGCGGCGCTCGGCGCGGCCGCCGACGCGGTCGCCGTCGACTCGCCCGGCACCGCCGCCGAGGCGCTGCGGCTGCTGCGCGCCGAGGACGCCGGCCGGGCCGCGCTGCTGATCGAGGGTGCCGGCCGGGCCGCGCTGCCGATCGCGGGTGCCGGTGAACCGCTCGCCGGCGTCGGGGAGTTGCCGGACGGAGCCCGCTGGGCCGCCGAACTCGTCCACGGGCCGGCCGGGTTGGTCGGCGCCGCGCGGGGCCTGCTGGCCCGGGTGGCGGTCGTCGACACCCTCGACGAGGCGCTGCGGCTGGTCGCCGACCACCCCGGGCTGACCGCCGTCACCGCCGCCGGGGACCGGCTCGGCGCCGACTTCGCGCAGGGCGGCTCCGACGGTGTGCCGAGCCTGCTGGAGATCCGGGCGGCGGTCGAGGAGACCGCCCGGGCGATCGCCGAACTCACCCTCCGTTGCGCCGAGTCGGCCGTACACCTGGCCGAACTCGCCGAGCAGCGAAGGGAGTCGGCCGCCGCCGTGGAGCAACTCGCCGAGCAGCGGCGGCGGCAGGAGAAGGAGCGTGCCCAGGTGGCGGGCGCGCTCGGCCGCCTCGGCGGGCAGGCCAGGGCCGCCGCCGGCGAGGCCGAGCGGCTGTCCGTCGCCGCCGCGCGGGCCGACCAGTGGCTGGCTGAACTCCTCGCTGCCGCAGAGGAGTTGGCCGAACGCCTGGCCGCGGCCGAGGACTCGGAGGATGCCGGGGAGGACGAGCCGGACACCGCCGAGCAGCAGCGGCTGGCCGAGGCCGCCACCGGCTCCCGGCAGGCCGAGCTGGAGGCCAGGCTCGCGGTGCGCACCCACGAGGAGCGGGTCCGCGCGCTCGCCGGCCGGGCGGACCAGCTGGACCGGGCCGCCCGCGCCGAGCGCGAGACGCGCGCCCGGGCCGCCGAGCGCCGCCGACGCGCCGAGCACGATGCCGGGGTGGCGAACGCCGTCGCGGCGGGCGCCCGGCAGCTGCTGGCCTGCCTGGAGGTGTCGCTGTCCCGCGCGGACGCCGGGCGGGCGGCGGTCGAGCAGGCCCGCGCCGAGCGCGAGACCGAACTGCGGGCGCACCGCGAGCACGGCCGCGGCCTCAAGGAGGAACTGGACAAACTGGTCGACGCCGGCCACCGGGACGAGGTGCTGCGGGCCGAGAAGCGGCTGCGGATCGAGCAGCTGGAGGCCCGGGCGCTGGAGGAGTTCGGCATCGACGGCGGCGAACTGCTCGCCGCCTACGGGCCGGACCAGCCCGTCCCGCCGTCGACCCCGGAAGAAGGAGGGGAGCCGGGGGAGCCGCGCCCGTACGACCGGGCCGAGCAGGAGAAGCGGCTCAGGGCGGCCGAGAAGGCGTACCAGCAACTGGGCAAGGTCAACCCGCTGGCGCTGGAGGAGTTCGCGGCGCTGGAGGAGCGCCACCAGTTCCTCGGGGAGCAACTGGACGACCTCAAGCGCGGCCGGCGCGACCTGCTGGACATCGTCCGGGAGGTGGACGAACGGGTCGAGCAGCTGTTCGCCTCGGCGTACCACGACACCGCCGCCCAGTTCGAGGGCGTCTTCGCCCGGCTGTTCCCCGGCGGCGAGGGGCGGCTGGTGCTGACCGACCCCGACCACATGCTCACCACCGGCGTCGAGGTGGAGGCCCGCCCACCGGGCAAGAAGGTCAAGCGGCTGTCGCTGCTGTCCGGCGGCGAGCGCTCGCTGACCGCGGTGGCACTGCTGGTGGCGATCTTCAAGGCCAGGCCCAGCCCGTTCTACGTGATGGACGAGGTGGAGGCGGCGCTCGACGAGACCAACCTGCGCCGGCTGGTCGGGATCATGGAGGAGCTGCGGGAGAGCTCCCAGCTGATCGTGATCACCCACCAGAAGCTGACCATGGAGTCCGCGGACGCCCTCTACGGCGTGACCATGAAGGGCGACGGCATCTCACAGGTGATCAGCCAGCGGCTGCGCGTCGGGGCACCTCCCGGCCGCCGGTCCGGAGGAGGACACCGGGAGCGGCCGGAGGCCGTCCGTACCGCATCGGCGTAGGGCGGCTGCGGTCCATCCGGGCTCCGGTCGCGGATACTGGAGCAGTTATGGAATACGTGATCCTTGCCGTAGTCATCGCCGTGGTCGCCATCGGCGCGATCGCCGGCCTCGTCGTTTCCGGCAGACGACGCCAGCAACTGCCCCCGAAGTCGCAGTCGCCGGTCATCACGGCGCCGCCGACCACCCCGCAGGAGCCCCAGGTCGGCGAGGAGGCCGCGCCGCCGACCGAGGAGCCCCGCCGCACCGTCGAGGAGGTGCAGCTCCCCGAGCTCGAGGCTCCGGCCGAAGCCTCGACCGGAGCCCCGGCCACGGCCCCGACCGAGGTCGAGGTCGAGGCCGCCGAGGCCGAGACGGCGCCCGCCGTCGAGGTCCCCGAGCCCACCGCGGGCCGGCTGGTCCGGCTGCGCTCCCGGCTCTCCCGCTCGCAGAACTCGCTCGGCAAGGGCCTGCTCTCGCTGCTCTCCCGCGAGCACCTGGACGAGGACACCTGGGAGGAGATCGAGGAGACCCTGCTGACCGCCGACGTCGGCGTGGCCCCCACCCAGGAGCTGGTCGAGCGGCTGCGCACCCGGGTGAAGGTGCTCGGCACCCGGACGCCCGACGAACTGCGCGCCCTGCTGCGCGAGGAGCTCGTCGAGCTGATCGGCAAGGACGCCGACCGCACCGTCCGCTCCACCAAGCACGCGGAGGGGCCGGCCGTGGTCCTGGTGGTCGGCGTCAACGGCGTCGGCAAGACCACCACCACCGGCAAGCTCGCCCGCGTCCTGGTCGCCGACGGCCGCAAGGTGGTGCTCGGCGCCGCCGACACCTTCCGGGCCGCCGCCGCCGACCAGCTGCAGACCTGGGGCGAGCGGGTCGGTGCGCGCACCGTGCGCGGACCGGAGGGCGGTGACCCGGCCTCGATCGCGTTCGACGCGGTCAAGGAGGGCATCGCCGAGGGCGCCGACACCGTGCTGGTGGACACCGCCGGCCGGCTGCACACCAAGACCGGCCTGATGGACGAGCTGGGCAAGGTCAAGCGGGTCGTCGAGAAGCACGGCCCGGTGGACGAGGTGCTGCTGGTGCTGGACGCCACCACCGGCCAGAACGGCCTGATCCAGGCCCGGGTGTTCGCCGAGGTGGTCGACATCACCGGCATCGTGCTGACCAAGCTGGACGGCACCGCCAAGGGCGGCATCGTGGTCGCGGTCCAGCGCGACCTGGGCGTGCCGGTCAAGCTGGTCGGCCTGGGCGAGGGTGCGGACGACCTGGCGCCGTTCGAGCCGGGCGCGTTCGTGGACGCGCTGATCGGGGACTGAGGCCCCGTACGCACGAAGGGTCCGCTCCGCGAGGGGCGGGCCCTTTCGCGTTGCCGCCCGGGACCGGAGGGGTGCCCGGGACCGGAGGAGCGTGCCGAGGCGGAGGAGTTCGTCGACTCGGAGGAGCGCGCCGAGGCGGAGGAGTTCGTCGACTCGGAGGAGCGCGCCGAGCTGGAGGGGCGCACGCCGAGGCGCGTGGGGCGCGCTGAGGCCTACGAGGCGAGCCAGGCGGGTTCGGCGGTGCGCTCGCGGCCGCGGTGGCAGGCGTAGGCGAGGGTGCCGAGCAGCAGCCGGGCCTCGGGCGGGCAGCCGGCGTTGTCGCGGGTGGGGCGGCGCAGCCAGCGGACCGGGCCGAGCGCGCCGAGCACGGTGGGCGGGGCGGCGACGTAGCTGCCCTCGCCGTGGCAGGTGAGGTCGAGCGCGGCGTCGTCCCAGCCCATCCGGTAGAGCAGGTCGGGCAGCCGACGGGCGGCGCCGGCGGCGACCAGGAACTGCAGCCGGCCGGTGGGCGCGGCGAGCACCGGGCCGACCTGGGTGCCCATCCGCTCCAGCCGGACCAGCGCCTGCAGTCCGGCCTGCTCGGGGACGTCCAGGACGTCGAAGGCGCGGCCGGTGGGGAACAGCACCGAGCCCCCGGCGAGCGCCTCCTGGGACCGGTCCTCGCCGCCGGGTACGGGATGCAGGCCGGGCGCGGCGCAGCGGTCGGAGCCGCAGGGACAGCGGGTCGGGGCGGTGGCGGAGCCGGCCGGGGCGCCGGTGGCGACCGTCCAGCCCCAGCGGCCGGTGTACTCCGCGGCGGCTTGGGACGCGGTGACCTTGGTGCGGCGGCGCGCGCCCAGTGGCGTCAACCGCAGGTGTCCCAGTCGAAGTTCGCCGAACAGGTTGTCCATGCCTCCCCCAACAGGTTCCCGTCGCCGATGGTTACGGGATGGTGACTGTGTGTTGATTGTCCGTTGCGTGGTGCGTTGTGCGGTGGCGGCGTGCAGCGCCCGGTGTGCGCCTGTCGTGGTGGTGCGCCTCGAGCGCCGCCTTGTGGCTGGCGGCACCGATGCCGGATCGTGGGGTGGGCGAGGCGGCCGCCGATCAGGGTGGGCGGCGAACTCGCCTGTGACTGCGGTGGGTTGCCGGGGCTGCCGGGTTTCGCCGGTGGCCTGGGCGGCCCGCATATGCCGGGCCGTCGGACCTACCTAGTGAAGCGCGTGGGCCGTGGCTTCGGTTCACTCGTGGGGGTGGCGAAAGGTGGCGTTTCGCCAGGGCCGCTCCCGTGGGCGCCGCGCGGGGCATTACGTTCAGCACACGGACGTCTTCGTGGAATCGACTCCGGTCCGCCAGGGCGCGGGAGTTGGGAACCTGACGGTCCGTCCGTAACGATGGCACACCAGTGCGAGAGCGTGGTACGGCAACACCTCAGGCACGGCACGTCTGGCAAGGGCCCGAAACCGTCGGGCGTCACGATCGGGGCCCCGAGGGGGCCGGGCGGGATGGGGACGTTCCCATGGCAGAGAAGCAACCCAACGAGAAGCTGACCACCTGGTTCGCCCGCAGCGGCTGGTCCAAGGGCGAGCTGGCCCGCCAGGTCAACCGCCGGGCCCGGCAGATCGGCGCCCACCACGTGTCCACCGACACCTCACGGGTGCGCCGCTGGCTCGACGGCGAACAGCCCCGCGAGCCGATTCCCAAGATCATGTCAGAGCTCTTCTCCGAGCGCTTCGGCTCGGTGGTCTCGATCGAGGACCTCGGCCTGCGCGCCGCGATCCCGGTCTCCACCGTGGGCGGCGGCGTCGACCTGCCGTGGAGCGCGCCGCAGACCGTCCAGCTGATCAGCGACTACTCCCGCAGCGACCTGATGCTCAACCGCCGGGGCTTCCTCGGCACCTCGCTCGCGCTGACCGCCGGCGCCGCGCTGATCGAGCCGATGCAGCGCTGGCTCACCCCCGGCCCGACCGGCGCCCCCACCCCGATCCTCGCCGCGGCCAACGGCGGCGACCCGTTCACCGGCCGGCTGTCCGAGCCCGAGCTCGAACTGCTGGAGCAGACCACGGTCATGTTCCGGCAGTGGGACGCGCAGAACGGCGGCGGGCTGCGCCGCAAGGCCGTCGTCGGCCAGCTCCACGAGGTCACCGACCTGCTCCAGGAGACGTACAACGAGAACACCACCCGGCGGCTGTTCCGGCTCACCGCCGAACTCGCCCACCTGGCCGGGTGGATGTCGTACGACGTCGGGATGCACCCGAGCGCGCAGAAGTACTACGTGCTGGCCCTGCACGCCGCCAAGGAGGCCGGGGACCGCCCGTTCGGCGCACTCATCCTCACCGACATGAGCCGCCAGATGATCCACCTCAACCGGGGCGAGGACGCCCTGGAGCTGATCCACCTGGCGCAGTACGGCAGCCGGGACACCGCCAGCGCGCGCCAGCAGTCCCTGCTGTACGCGATGGAGGCGCGCGCCTACGCCACCATCGGCGAGGTGAACCGCTGCGCCCGGGCCGTCCGGCTGGCCGAGGACACCTTCACCGACATCCGCGAGGGGGAGGCGGAGCCGGACTGGCTGAAGTTCTTCTCGCCGGCCGAGCTGAACGCCGAGAACGCGCACTCCTTCCGCGACCTCGCGTACCACTCCGACAACGCCCAGCTGTACGCCTCGATGTCCGCGCCGGTGATGGAGCGCGCGGTCGACCTGTTCCGCCAGGACGGCGATCACGTGCGCTCGTACGCCTTCAACCTGATCGGCATGGCCAGCGTCCACCTGCTGCAGCGGGAGGCCGAGCAGGCCGCGGTGATGGCCGAGCAGGCGGTGGACATCGCCACCAAGGTGCGCTCGGAGCGGCTGAACTCCCGGGTCCGCAAGACCACCGAGGCCGCGGCCGCCCGGTTCAAGGGCGTGGACGCGGTGAGCCGGCTCAAGGAGCGCGTCGTCCAGGACATCCCCGAGTACGTCTCGGTGGTCTGAGCACCCCGAGCCCGTGGGCCGCGGACCCGGCCCGAGGACCCCGCCGACCGTGACGGCCGCCGCCGCCACGGTCGGTGGCCGTCGTGCCACCGGCCGTCCCGTTCGGCGGCACGGTAACCCGTTCGGCCCTGCGGCACGGCCGTCGTTCACGCAGGTGTAACCCGGGCGTCGCACGCGTCACGGCCGCGAAACAACGAGCCGCACTGGCCGAAACCAGCCTTCGGCACTCTCCTCTTCATCGCCGACACCCCGGGTGGCACGGGACGGGTAATCCGGGTTTGGATCGGCTTCCACGCAGAGGAGACGCCGATGCCGGACGGCTTCAGCGCGGGCGACACCGCCTTCGTGCTCATCAGTGCGGCCCTGGTCATGGTGATGACCCCGGGCCTGGCCTTCTTCTACGGGGGCATGGTCAGGGCCAAGAGCACCCTGAACATGCTGGCGATGAGCTTCCTCTCGCTCGGCATCGTCAGCGTGCTCTGGGTCCTCTACGGGTACTCGCTCAGCTTCGGACCCGACTCCTTCGCCGGTCTCATCGGCAACCTGGACTTCCTCGGGATGCGCGGCATCGGCCTGAACGACCTCACCGGGACCATCCCGGTCACCGCGTTCGCCACCTTCCAGCTGATGTTCGCGATCATCACCCCGGCGCTGATCAGCGGCGCGATCGCGGACCGGGCCAAGTTCGGCGCCTGGGGCCTGTTCATCGCGCTCTGGGTGACCGTCGTCTACTTCCCGGTCGCGCACTGGGTGTTCTTCTTCGACGGCGGCCACGGCGGCTGGCTGGGCGACCGCAACGGCGTGATCGACTTCGCCGGCGGCACGGCCGTGCACATCAACGCGGGCGTGGCCGGCCTCGCGCTCTGCCTGGTGCTGGGCAAGCGGGTCGGCTTCAAGAAGGACCCGATGCGCCCGCACAGCCTGCCGCTGGTGATGCTCGGCTCCGGGCTGCTGTGGTTCGGCTGGTTCGGCTTCAACGCGGGCTCGGCGCTGGCCGCCAACGGCGTCGCCGCGATGGCGATGGTCAACACCCAGGTCGCCACCGGTGCGGCGCTGGTCGGCTGGCTGGTCTACGAGAAGCTCAGGCACGGCGCGTTCACCACGCTGGGCGCCGCCTCCGGCGCGGTGGCCGGCCTGGTCGCGATCACCCCGGCCTGCGGCTCGGTCAGCCCGCTGGGCGCGGTGGCGATCGGCCTGATCGCCGGCGCGGTCTGCGCCGCCGCGGTCAGCCTCAAGTACCGCCTCGGCTTCGACGACTCGCTCGACGTGGTCGGCGTGCACGCGGTGGGCGGCGCGATCGGCTCGCTGCTGATCGGCCTGTTCGCCACCGGCGGGGTCGGCCAGACCGCCAAGGGCCTGTTCTACGGCGGCGGGCCGGCGCAGCTCGGCAAGCAGGCGATGGGCGTGGCCGTGGTCGCGGCGTACTCCTTCGTCCTCTCCTGGCTGCTGGCGAAGGCGATCGACAGGACGGTCGGCTTCCGGGTCGCCGAGGAGGTCGAGGTGGCCGGCATCGACCAGGCCGAACACGCCGAGTCCGCCTACGATTTCAGCGCGGTGGGCGCGGGCCTGGCGCGGGCCCTGCCGGGCCTGGTCGGTGCCGCGGCGGCCGCGAGGTCCGCGGAGAAGCCCGCCACCGGGAAGACCGCCGCCGAGCCCGCCGCCAAGGCTGCTGGGAAGGCCGCCGACAAGACCACCGCCGAGCCCGCCGAGAAGACCGAGGTCGACGCCCGATGAAGCTCATCACCGCCGTGATCAAGCCGTACCGCCTGGACGAGGTGAAGGCCGCCCTACAGGCCTTCGGGGTGCACGGCCTGACCGTCACCGAGGCCAGCGGCTACGGCCGCCAGCGCGGCCACACCGAGGTCTACCGGGGCGCCGAGTACACCGTGGACCTGGTCCCCAAGGTCAGAATCGAGGTGCTGGTCGAGGACGAGGACGCCGACGAGCTGATCGAGGTCCTGGTGAAGGCCGCCCGGACCGGCAAGATCGGCGACGGCAAGGTCTGGAGCGTCCCGGTCGACACCGCCGTCCGGGTCCGCACCGGCGAGCGCGGGCCGGACGCCCTCTGAGGGACCTTCGCCGAGGGCCCTTCGTCGAGGGACCTTCGCCGAGGGCCCCGAACCGTAGGACGCGCCGCAGGCGGGCCCGCCGCCCCCGAGGGGTCGCGGGTCCGCCGACGGCGCATCGGCGCCGGGCCGCCCGCAGGCCGCCCGCGGACCTCCCAGCGGCCGCTCGCAGGCCGTCCGGCGCCGCCCGCTCAACCGCACGACGGACGGGACCACGCCATGACCACCGAGACCAGCCCTCCCGACTACGGCGCCTCCCGGGCCGCGCTGCTCGCCGGCCCCGGCCCGGCCGGGCGGCCCCGCCGCGCGGCTCTCGCCCGGCTCACCGACGACTGGCTGGCCGGTCTGCTCGCCGCCGGCGGCCCGCCCGGCGGCCCGCCCGGCGTCGCGCTGGTCGCGGTCGGCGGCTACGGGCGCGGCGAGCTGTCCCCGCGCAGCGACCTCGACGTCCTGCTGCTGCACGACGGCCGGCTCGACCCCGACCTGCCCGAGCGGATCTGGTACCCGGTCTGGGACGCGGGCGCCGCGCTCGACCACTCGGTGCGCACCGTCGCCGAGGCCCGGTCCGTCGCCGCCGCCGACCTCAAGGCCCAGCTCGGCCTGCTGGACGCCCGCCACCTCGCCGGGGACCAGGCGCTCACCGCCGCCCTGCGCTCCGCCGTGCTCACCGACTGGCGCGCGAGCGCCCCCGCGCGCCTGCCGGAGCTGCGCGACCTCGGGCGGGAGCGGGCCGAGCGGCACGGCGAGCTGTCGTTCCTGCTGGAGCCCGACCTCAAGGAGGCCCGCGGCGGCCTGCGCGACGCCGTCGCGCTCAACGCCGTCGCCGCGACCTGGCTCGCCGACGCCCCCCGGGACGGCCTGGACGCCGCCGCGCTGCGGCTCGCCGACGTCCGCGACGCGCTGCACCTGGCCACCGGCCGGGCCACCGAGCGGCTCGGCCTCCAGGACCAGGACCAGGTCGCCGAACGGCTCGGCGTGCTGGACGCCGACACCCTCCTGCGCCAGGTCTACGAGGCCGCCCGCACCATCGCCTACGCGAGTGACGTCACCTGGCGGGCGGTGGACCGGGTGCTCGCCGCCCGGTCCGGCCGGGGCCGCCGGGCCGCCCGGCTGGCCTTCCCGTTCACCGGCGCCGGGCGCGGCGCGGGCGCGGTGGCCCGGGGCACGGTCGCACGCCGGCCGCTCGCCGAGGGCGTGGTCGAGCAGGACGGCGAGGCGGTGCTCGCCCAGGGCGCCCGCCCGGCCGCCGACCCGGTGCTGCCGCTGCGCGCCGCGGCCGCCGCCGCGCAGAACGGGCTCACCGTCTCGTACGCGACGGTGCGCCGGCTGGCCGCCGAGTGCCGCCCGCTGCCGGTGCCCTGGCCGGACGAGGCGCGCGAGCAGCTGGTCACCCTGCTGGGCGCGGGCGAGGCGGCCGTCCCGGTGTGGGAGGCGCTGGAGGCGGAGGGACTGGTCACCCGGCTGCTGCCGGACTGGGAGCGGGTGCGCTGCCGTCCGCAGCGCAACGCCGTGCACCGCTGGACGGTCGACCGGCACCTGGTGGAGACGGCGGTGCGGGCCGCGGCGATGACCCGCCGGGTGGCCCGGCCGGACCTCCTGCTGGTCGCCGCGCTGCTGCACGACATCGGCAAGGGCTGGCCCGGCGACCACAGCGAGGCCGGCGAGGTCATCGTCCGTGACGTCGCCGCCCGGATGGGCTTCGGCCCCGAGGACACCGAGACCTTGGCGGTGCTGGTCCGCCACCACCTGACCCTGGTCGACACCGCGACCCGACGGGACCCGGACGACCCGGCCACCGTCGAGGCGATCACCAAGGTGGTCGGCACCGCGGCCCAGCTGGAGCTGCTGCACGTGCTCACCGAGGCGGACGCGCTGGCCACCGGCCCGGCCGCGTGGAGCGGCTGGCGGGCCTCGCTGGTGGACGGCCTGGCGGCCCGGGTCGCCGCCCGGCTGGCCGGCGCCTACGCCGCGCCGGTGGAGGCCGCGCCGACCGCCGCGCAGGAGCGGCTCGCGGTGGAGGCCGCCCGGACCGGCGGGCCCGCCCTGTCGCTGCTGGCGCAGTCCGAGGGGGCGGACCCGGGCGCCGAGCCGATGGGCGTCGAGCTGACCCTGGCCGTCCCGGACCGGCCCGGACTGCTCGGCACCGTCGCCGGGGTGCTCGCGCTGCACCGGCTGGCCGTCCGTTCGGCCGGCCTGCGCGAGCTGGACCCGATCGGCGCCGGCCCGGTGCTGCTGCTGTCCTGGCGGGTGGCCGCCGAGTTCGGCGAGCTGCCGGAGGCCGCCCGGCTGCGGGCCGACCTGCGCCGGGCGCTGGACGGCTCGCTGGACGTCGCGCGCCGGCTGGCCGAGCGGGACGCCGCCGCCCCGCGCCGCCGGGGCATCCCCACCCCGCCGCCGGTGGTCGCGGTGGCGCCCGCGGTGGCCTCGGCGACCGCGACCGTCCTGGAGGTCCGCGCGCACGACGCCCCGGGGCTGCTGCACCGGATCGGCCGGGCGCTGGACGGGGCGGGCGTGCGGGTGCGGACGGCGCACGTCTCGACGCTGGGCGCGGAGGCCGTCGACTCCTTCTACCTGACCGACGGGGCGGGTCGGCCGCTCGCCGCCGGGCGGGCGGGGGAGGTGGTGGCGGCGGTCCGGGCGGCGCTGGGCTGAGTCGCGCCGGGGCCCGCCGGATTCCGCCGGGGGTCGGTCCGCCGGGGTCCGCCGACGTCTGCCGAGGCCTGTTCCAAGGCCTGTTCCGAGGCCCGTTCCGAGGTCGTGGCAACCCGGGTGGAGACCATACCCGGGGCGGCCGGATACCCTGGTGGGCGACGACCGTACCGATACCGATGCCGCAGAGGACCCGCGACGACGTGTTCGACACTCTTTCCGATCGCCTCGCAGCGACGTTCAAGAACCTCCGGGGCAAGGGCCGCCTGAGCGAGGCGGACATCGAGGCCACCGCCCGCGAGATCCGCATCGCGCTGCTGGAGGCGGACGTCGCGCTGCCGGTCGTGCGGGCCTTCATCAAGCAGGTCAAGGAGCGGGCGGCCGGCGCCGAGGTCTCGGGCGCGCTCAACCCCGCGCAGCAGATCATCAAGATCGTCAACGAGGAGCTCATCGCGATCCTCGGTGGCGAGACCCGCCGGGTCCGGTTCGCCAAGAGCGGCCCGACGGTGATCATGCTCGCCGGTCTGCAGGGTGCCGGTAAGACCACCCTCGCGGGCAAGCTCGGCCACTGGCTGAAGAGCCAGAAGCACACCCCGCTGCTGGTCGCCTGCGACCTCCAGCGGCCCAACGCCGTCAACCAGCTCCAGGTGGTCGCCGAGCGCGCCGGTGTGGCCTTCTACGGCCCGCAGCCGGGCAACGGCGTCGGCGACCCGGTGCAGGTGGCCAAGGACTCGATCGAGTACGCCAAGCAGAAGCAGTACGACGTCGTCGTCGTCGACACCGCCGGACGCCTGGGCATCGACGCCGAGCTGATGCAGCAGGCCGCGGACATCCGCGCCGCGGTCAACCCGGACGAGGTCCTGTTCGTCGTCGACGCGATGATCGGCCAGGACGCGGTCACCACCGCGCAGGCCTTCCTCGACGGCGTCGACTTCACCGGTGTCGTGCTCTCCAAGCTCGACGGCGACGCCCGCGGCGGTGCCGCCCTGTCGGTCGCGCACGTCACCGGCCGGCAGATCATGTTCGCCTCCAACGGCGAGAAGGTCGACGACTTCGACGCCTTCCACCCCGACCGGATGGCCTCGCGCATCCTCGGCATGGGTGACGTCCTCTCGCTGATCGAGAAGGCCGAGCAGACCTTCTCGCAGGAGGAGGCCGAGAAGATCGCCGCCAAGCTGCGCGGCGGTCCGAAGGCGTTCACCCTGGACGACTTCCTGTCGCAGCTGGAGCAGGTCCAGAAGATGGGCTCGATCTCCAAGCTGCTGGGGATGCTGCCCGGGATGGGCCAGATCCGCGACCAGATCAACAACATCGACGACAAGGACGTCAACCGGGTCGGCGCGATCATCAAGTCGATGACCCCGGCCGAGCGCGCCGAGCCGGAGCTGATCAACGGCTCCCGCCGGGCCCGCATCGCCAAGGGCTCGGGTGTCCAGGTCGGTGAGGTGAAGAACCTGGTCGAGCGGTTCTTCGACGCCCGCAAGATGATGTCCGCGATGGCCTCCGGCAAGGGCGTGCCCGGCATGCCGGGGATCCCGGGCATGGGCGGCGGCGCCAAGAAGTCCGGCAAGAAGGCCCCGCAGGCCAAGGGCAAGCGCAAGAGCGGCAACCCGCTCAAGCGGGCGCAGGAGGAGGCCGCGGCCGCCCAGCGCCGCGCGCTCGGCCCGGGCGGCGACCAGGACCCGGCCGGCGGCGGCGCGTTCGGCCTCGGCGCGGGCAAGGGCCCGGCCGACTTCGAGCTGCCCAAGGAGTTCAAGGACCTGCTGTAGACCGGTCCGTCGTTCGAGCGGCCCGCCGTCCGGGATCTTCCGGGCGGCGGGCCGCTCGCATGCCCGATGATGGTGGTGTGCGAGTGACGATCAGGGCCCCGCGGGCCGAGGACAAGGACGTGTACGCCGAGGCGGTCCGACGGTCCGCCGACCACATCGGGCGGTGGAACCCGGTCGAGCCGGACGGCCTGGCCGAACTGCTGGACCGCCAGGGGCCGGGCCTGCGCACCTTCCTGATCGTCGACCGGGACACCGGCGGGCTGGTCGGCAAGGTGAACGTCGCCAACATCGTGATGGGCCGGTTCTGCAACGGCGCGCTGGGCTACGACGCGTACCTGCCGTTCGCCGGCACCGGACGGATGACGGAGGGGCTGCGGCTGGTCCTGGACCGCTGCTTCGCCCCGCAGTCGGCCGGCGGGCTGGGCCTGCACCGGCTGGAGATCAACGTGCAGCCGGACAACGAGCGGTCGGTCGCGATGGCCAAGCGGCTGGGCTTCCGGCACGAGGGCTTCACCCCCCGGATGCTGTTCCTCCAGGGCGACTGGCGGGACCACGAGCGGTTCGCGCTGACGGCCGAGGAGTGGCCGGGCGCCGAGGCGTAGCCACGGGCGGGGCGCCGAGGCCTCTGAGTCACGGGCGGGGCTCCGGGCGCAGGCACTGACGGGGCGGCGGGGATCAGGCACTGGCGGCGGCCCGTCGCGGCTGGTCAGGGGCGTGCTCGGCGCGGCGTTTCGGGTGGCTCGCCCGAGCCCGCGTCCGTATCGTCCGATGGGTGACCGAACCCGTGCCGCCGCGCCAGACCCCCGACCAGCCCTGGCGGTCCGAGGGCGCCCCGCCCCCGCCGCCGCCCCGCCGCCGGATGCCCGGCGGCTGGATGGGACTCGCCCTCACCGCGCTCGTGGTGTTCCTGATCTCCGACCTGCTGCTGTCCTTCTTCGGCAACGCCGGCGCCACCACGATCTCCTACACCGAGTTCAACAACCAGCTGAACAAGGGCAACATCACCAAGATCTACTCCAAGGGCGACGCGATCGAGGGCACCCTCAAGAGCGCCCAGCCCAAACCGGACGGCGGCAAGGGCGACTACACCGACTTCGCGACCCAGCGGCCGTCCTTCGCCAACGACAACCTGTGGACCACGCTGCAGCAGCAGGGCGTCGAGGTCACCGCCACCTCCCCGGTGGTCCAGCAGCGCAGCTTCCTCGCCAACCTGCTGATCTCGCTGGCCCCCATGGTCCTGCTGATCCTGATCTGGGTGCTGCTCGCCCGCCGGCTGGCCGGCGGGCTGGGCGCCGGCGCGCTCGGCCGCAAGGCCCCGCCCAAGCCGGTCACCGCCGACCAGGGCAAGCGCACCACCTTCGCCGACGTGGCCGGCATCGACGAGGTCGAGGCCGAACTCACCGAGGTGGTCGACTTCCTGAAGAACCCGCAGCAGTACCGCAGGCTCGGCGCCAAGATGCCGCGCGGCGTGCTGCTGAGCGGCCCGCCCGGGACGGGCAAGACCCTGCTCGCCCGGGCCGTCGCCGGCGAGGCGGACGTGCCGTTCTTCTCCGCCTCCGCCTCCGAGTTCATCGAGATGATCGTCGGCGTCGGCGCCAGCCGGGTCCGCGAACTGTTCGCCGAGGCCCGCAAGGTCGCCCCGGCGATCATCTTCATCGACGAGATCGACACCATCGGCCGCCAGCGCGGCGCGGGCGGCGGCATGGGCGGGCACGACGAGCGCGAGCAGACGCTCAACCAGATCCTCACCGAGATGGACGGCTTCACCGGCTCCGAGGGCGTCATCGTGATCGCCGCGACCAACCGCGCGGACGTGCTCGACCCGGCGCTGCTGCGCCCCGGCCGGTTCGACCGGCGGATCACCGTCAGCCCGCCCGACCGGGACGGCCGCGCCGCCATCCTGCGCATCCACACCCGGACCGTCCCGCTGGCCGGCGATGCCGACCTCACCCGGCTGGCCAAGGTCACCCCAGGGATGACCGGCGCCGAACTCGCCAACCTGGTCAACGAGGCCGCCCTGCTGGCCGTCAAGCGCAAGCAGGACGCGGTGAACGAGCGGGACCTCTCGGACGCCCTGGAGAAGGTCCAGCTCGGCGCCGTCCGGCCGCTGGTGATGCCGCAGGAGGAGCGTGAGCGCACGGCCTACCACGAGAGCGGGCACGCGCTGCTGGGCATGCTGCAGCCCGGCGCCGACCCCGTCCGCAAGATCACCATCGTGCCGCGCGGCCGGGCGCTCGGCGTCACCCTGTCCACCCCGGAGAACGACCGCTACTCGTACACCGAGCCCTACCTGCGCGGCCGGATCATCGGCGCGCTCGGCGGGATGGCGGCCGAGCAGGTGGTCTACGGGGTGATCACCACCGGAGCGGAGAGCGACCTGGAGCAGGTCACCAACATCGCCCGCGGGATGGCCGGCCGGTGGGGGATGAGCGAGCGGGTCGGCCGGTTGACCGCGGTGCCCGCCGACCCGCAGGGCGCCTACGGGCTCTCCGCCGCGCCGACCACCCTCGACGCGGTGGACGAGGAGGCCCGGCGGATCGTCGCCGAGTGCTACGAGCACGCGGTACGGCTGCTGACCGAGGAGCGGGCCCGGCTGGACGCGCTGGCGGCGGCGCTGCTGGAGGCGGAGACGCTGGACGAGGAGCAGGCGTACCGGGCGGCCGGGGTGCCGCGGAAGGGCTCCGGCTCCGACGGGAAGTCGCTCGACCAGGCGTGAACCGGCGGGCCGGGGGCGCTCGCCGTGCGGGCGGGCGCCCCCGGTTTCGTCGCTGTCGGATCTGTTGTCGCCCGGGGCCGTCCGATTGCTGCCGGGGGGTCTCGTTCCCGGTGCCGCCGGGGGCTCGCTCGGGCGTCGCCGTGGGCCCCGTTCCCCGCGCCGTCGGGGCCGGTCGGCCGCCGCTACCGGGGCCGTTCGGCGACCAGGTAGCGGAAGACGTTCTCCATCCGGACCGAGCCGTCCGCGCGCAGGTACGGCTGCAGCGCCTCCTCCAGCTCCTTGGCGACCAGCGACGCGCCGGAGAACTCCTCGGCCGCCTCGAAAAGACCGGTGGAGAGCAGGCCGCGCACCGCGCTGTCCAGGTCCGCGTAGGCGAACGGGCAGCTCACCCGCCCGCTGCCGGCCGGGCGCAGGCCGGCCGGGGCGAGCAGGTCCTCCAGCGTGCCGGGCGTGCTCAGCTCGAACGGGTCGCGCGCGGTGGTCCGGCCCGCCCGCCGCCGCGCCACGTCCAGCACCGGGGCGCTCTGGCAGCGCTCCGGAGGGCCCCAGGCGGCCAGCACCACGTGCCCGCCCGGGAGGGTCAGCCGGGCGGCCTCGACGACCACCGGACCCGGCTCGGCGCAACCGGGCAACTGCTCGAAGACCGTCACCAGCGAATGGGCCGAGCGGGGGACGGCCGCGGTCGGCCGGGCCCCCGCGCACACCCGCAGCCGGCGGCCATGGGCCAGCTCGCGCAGCTCGTCCCGCGGCTCCTGGCCGGTGACCTGGGCGCCGCGCCCGGCGGCGAGCAGCAGCGCCAGTCCGGACCGGCAGCCCAGGCCCAGCACGCTGGTCGCCGGGCCGACCTCCAGCCGGTCGTGGACCGCCTCGTAGAGCGGCACCAGCATGCGCTCCTGGATCTCCGCCCAGTCGCGCGCCCGCGCGGGCCGCGCCGCCCCGGGCTGCGGGTGGTGCGGTCGTGCGCCTGTCGGTCGTACGGTCGTGCCGGTCGTCCGAGCTGAAGCCATCGCGGCCTCCCATCCGGTCCTTCGGTGTGCTGCTACGGCTCCCCCAAAGTCCCGCCCCACTCCAGCGAACAGCGGGTCGGGCCCGGCGTCCAGAGGGGTGCAGGGTGGTGCGCGCGTGTCGCGGTCGTGCGCCCCCTGCGGTCGGCGGGTGCCGCCGTCTGCTGCCGGCGGGTGCGCGGTCGTCCGTCCGGCGGGTGCGGTGGTCGTCCGTCCGGCGGCCGCCGGCGTGTTATCGATTCGAAGTCAGGGGGCCGCGCCCCGTACCATTCGGGCCATGGCTAAGGCACCCGTTCTCACCCCTCAGGCGGAAGACTTCCCGCGCTGGTACCAGGACCTCATCAACAAGGCCGAGCTGGCCGACAACGGTCCGGTGCGCGGCACCATGGTCATCCGACCGTACGGCTACGGCCTGTGGGAGCGGATGCAGCAGGAGATGGACGCGCGGATCAAGAAGGCCGGCGCGCAGAACGCCTACTTCCCGATGTTCATCCCGCAGTCCTACCTGACCAGGGAGGCCGAGCACGTCGAGGGCTTCGCCCCCGAGCTCGCGGTGGTCACCCACGGCGGCGGCAAGCAGCTCGACGAGCCGGTCGTCGTCCGGCCCACCTCCGAGACGATCATCAACGAGTACTTCTCGAAGTGGGTGCAGAGCCACCGCGACCTGCCCCTGCTGATCAACCAGTGGGCCAACGTGGTCCGTTGGGAGCTGCGCCCGCGCGTCTTCCTGCGCACCACCGAGTTCCTCTGGCAGGAGGGCCACACCGCCCACGCCACCTACGAGGACGCCCGCGCGTACGCGTCGATGATCCACACCCAGGTCTACGGCGACTTCATGACGAACGTGCTCGGCATCGACGTCGTGCTCGGCCGCAAGACCGCCAAGGAGCGGTTCGCCGGCGCCATCAACACCCTCACCCTGGAGGGCATGATGGGCGACGGCAAGGCGCTGCAGATGGGCACCAGCCACGAGCTGGGCCAGAACTTCGCCAAGGCGTTCAACACGACCTACCAGCTCCAGGGCGCCGAGCGCGAGCACGTCTGGCAGACCTCCTGGGGCGTCTCGACCCGCATGGTCGGCGGCCTGATCATGTCCCACGGCGACGACAACGGCCTGCGGGTGCCCCCGAGACTGGCCGCCGTCCAGGCCGTCGTGCTCGCCATCAAGGGCGACGACGCGGTCATCGCCAAGGTGCGCGAGATCGGCGCCACGCTGGAGGCCGCCGGTGTCCGGGTGGTCGTCGACGACCGCACCGACACCCCGTTCGGCCGCCGCGCGGTGGACTGGGAGCTCAAGGGCGTGCCGCTGCGCATCGAGGTCGGCCCGCGCGACCTCGAGAACGGCACCGCGATGCTGGCCCGCCGGATCCCCGGCGGCAAGGAGCCCGTCTCCATCGACTCCCTGGCCGCGCTGGTCCCGGGCATCCTGGAGGAGGACCAGGCGCTGCTGCTGCGCCAGTCCCGCGAGCGCCGCGAGGCCCGTACCGTCGACGTCAAGACCATCGAGGAGGCCGCCGAGGCCGCCGCGACCGGCTGGGGCCGGATCTCCTGGGCCGACCTCGGTCCGGAGGGCGAGGCCAAGCTCGCCGAGCAGGGCGTTTCGGTGCGCTGCATTGTCGCGGCCGACGGCTCGGTGCCGCTGGCGGACGACCAGGACGGCAATATCGCGATCGTCGCCCGCGCGTACTGATGCCTGTTACCAGCAGGTAATGACCGTTGGCGGCGACATTTGCCCGGAATGCGGATGAGTAAGAATCCGGTAACTGTCCGAGAGGCGCCCCGACCGCGGACATCCCTACTGGCCGGTCAACTGCCGGTATTAACGCAATAGCGGTACGGTGTACGGCCCGTGGCCCTGTCAACTCGACGGGCCCACGGGCCGTACGTCCAGGGGGCGACAGCCCGCCCCCGGGCGGAATTCACGAGGCCCGCCGAGCTGCGGCGGGCCGAAACCGGCAGGGGGTTGGTCTTGCATCAGATCCGGAACGCGCAATTCGCGCGCGACCATGCATTCCTGGGAGTTCCCTGGGAATTCCCGAAGAACGAGAACATGCGGAACATCGGCTCGCACTCCATCGTTGGTCTAGCGTGAGCACGACACAGCCCCTCGTCCTCGCGGCCGAACTGGCCGCCGCCTGGAGTGACATCCAGGCCCACCACCAGGACCTCCCCGACCTGGCCTCGCCCGAGGCCCTGATCGGCGAATCCTCCTCGGCCTGTGGCACCCGGCTCGGTTTCGAGCGGCTCCTCCACGAGGCTGCCCACGGTCTGGCCGCGGCCCGGGACATCCGGGACACCTCGCGAGCCGGCCGCTACCACAACCGGCGCTTCCTGCTGCTCGCCTCCGAGCTCGGCCTGGCGCACCCGGTCGAACCGCACGCGAGCAGCGGCTTCTCCCAGGTGACCATGCTCAAGGAGACCCAGGAGCGCTACGCGGAGACCATCGAGCGACTGGACCGCGCCCTCGGCGCGCACCAGGAGGCGGTGGCCGGCGACGGTACGACGCGGGCCTTCCGCGGCCCGGCCGCCCGGCACGGTTCCTCCGGGGGCGGCGTCCGGGTCAAGGCGGTGTGCGGCTGCGGACGGAACGTCCGGGTCGTGCCGTCGGTGCTCGCCCAGGCGTCCATCGTCTGCGGCGCGTGCCAGCAGCCGTTCAAGATCTCATGACCGATCGGTCCACCGGGACACCGGAGGGCTGGGCGGTCGTCGGATCGGACGACCGGCGCGTCGGATGACCGGGGTGGCGGAAGACCGTCCTGCCGGGCGACCGGTGCGGCGGAGGACTGCTGGACCGGGAGATCGCTGAACCGGAAGACCGTTGGACCGGGAGATTGGTTGGGCCCGGAGATCGGTCAGACCGGGAGATCGGTTGGACCCGGAGATCGGTTAGGCCGGGAGATCGGTTAGGCCGGAACACCAGAAGACGGGGAAGGCCGGCGGACGGCTGTGCGGGCAGCGGATCCGGCCGGAACGAGCGGTACATCGGTGAGTTCGTGGGCGGACCGGGAGCGAGGGCTCCCGGTCGCGCCTTGTGAACGGGCCTGCGGAGGCAGTCGGGGGGCGGCCGCCGGAGGGTCTCGCGCGGCCCGCGGACAGCCGGGCGCGCGGCGCCGGGGTGCGGCTGAGAAGCAGCCGGGATGCGTCCCGCGGATGGCCGAGCGA
Organism: Kitasatospora sp. NPDC056731; assembly: GCF_040687675.1. Classification (NCBI taxonomy): domain Bacteria; kingdom Bacillati; phylum Actinomycetota; class Actinomycetes; order Kitasatosporales; family Streptomycetaceae; genus Kitasatospora; species Kitasatospora sp. NPDC056731. Next base: position 43,289 of record NZ_JBFBNR010000032.1, on the reverse strand, counting down.
AGGCGGTTCGCGCCGGTATGGCAGAATGGACAGCTGAGTACTCGGCAGCCGAGCAGGACCCCTCTCTCCTACGGCTGGCGTGTCCCTTGAACGGCCCACGGCGCAACCCCACGCGACGGCGCGGCCGCTCACCCACGTCAACACCAGGAGAATCCACTCCCGTGGCAGTCAAGATCAAGCTCAAGCGTCTCGGCAAGATTCGCTCCCCGCACTACCGCATCGTCGTCGCCGACTCGCGCACCAAGCGTGACGGCCGCGCGATCGAGGAGATCGGCATCTACCAGCCGACCTACAACCCCTCGAAGATCGAGGTCGACACCGACCGCGCTCAGTACTGGCTGTCCGTCGGCGCCCAGCCGACCGAGCCGGTGCTCGCCATCCTCAAGCTGACCGGCGACTGGCAGAAGTTCAAGGGCCTCCCGGCCCCGGCGCCGCTGCTGGTCGCCGAGCCCAAGGTCGAGGACTTCTCGCACCTGTTCGCGAAGGCCGTCGCCGGCTTCGAGGACGCCACCACCGGTGTTGCCATCACCCCGAAGGCCAAGAAGTCGGACAAGGTCGAGGCTGAGGCCGACGCCGCCGCCGAGGCCTGAGCGTGATCGAGGACGCCCTCGACCACTTGGTGAAGGGCATCGTCGAGCACCCCGACGACGTGCAGGTGCGCTCGCGCAACCTGCGTCGGGGCAACACCATCGAGGTGCGAGTGCACCCCGATGACCTCGGCAAGGTGATCGGCCGGGGTGGCCGCACGGCGCGCGCACTGCGCACCGTCGTCGGCGCCCTCGGCGGTCACAACGTCCGGGTCGACCTGGTCGACGTGGACAACATTCGCTGACACAGCTGCTCGTTCAGCCGTCAGGGCTTGTGAGGCCGACCGGGACGCATGTCGTCCCGGTCGGCCTTTTCGCGTTTCTCGCGCTTTCCGCATTCCGTCCCGCTCTAGGAACTCCAGGAGAACGATCACCGTGCAGCTCGTCGTCGGCAAGATCGGCCGCGCCCACGGCATCAGGGGGGACGTCAGCGTCGAGGTCCGCACCGACGAGCCGGAGCTCCGGCTCGGCCCCGGTGCCGTCCTGTTCACCGACCCCGCGTCGGTGGGACCGCTGACCATCGAGTCCGGCAAGGTGCACAGCGGCCGGCTGCTGCTGCGCTTCGCCGGCGTCAAGGACCGCAACGCGGCGGAGGCGCTGCGGGGCACGCTGCTCATCTCCGAGGTCGACCCGGAGGAGAGCCCCGAGGACCCGGAGGAGTACTACGACCACCAGCTGATCGGCCTGGACGTGGTGCTGCTCGACGGCACCCTCGTCGGCGAGCTGACCGAGGTCGTCCACCTGCCGTACCAGGACCTGCTCACGGTGGAGAAGGCCGACGGGACGGAGGTGCTGGTGCCCTTCGTCCGCCAGATCGTGCCGACCATCGACCTGGAGAACCAGCGCGCCGTGATCACCCCGCCGGTCGGCCTGATCGAACCCGAGCAGGCCGAGGTCGCCCGTGGCGCTTCCGCCGAGGGCGAGGAGGCTGAGGACACCGAGGACACCGAGGACGCTGAGGGCGTCGAGGTTGTCGACGGCGCCGAGGTTGTCGAGGGCGCGGCCGGTGCCAAGGGCACGGAGGGGTCGAAGTGACGGTGGAGGAGGGCGTCGCGCAGGTCCAGAACGGGATGCGGATCGACGTCGTCTCGATCTTCCCCGAGTACCTGGAACCACTGAACATCTCGCTGGTCGGCAAGGCCCGCTCCCGCGGCCAGCTGGACGTGCACGTCCACGACCTGCGCGAGTGGACCCACGACGTGCACCGGACGGTGGACGACAGCCCGTACGGCGGCGGCCCCGGCATGGTGATGAAGCCCGAGCCGTGGGGCGAGGCGCTGGACTCGGTGGTCGCCGGCGGGCCCGAGGGCCAGCTGCCGACGCTCGTCGTGCCCACCCCCAGCGGGCGGCCGTTCACGCAGGAACTCGCCCAGGAGCTGGCGAGCCGCCCCTGGCTGGCGTTCACCCCCGCCCGGTACGAGGGCATCGACCGACGGGTCATCGAGGAGGCGGCCACCCGGATGCCGGTGGTCGAGGCCTCGATCGGCGACTACGTGCTGGCCGGCGGCGAGGTCGCCGTGCTGGTGATGGTCGAGGCGATCGCCCGGCTGCTGCCCGGGGTGCTCGGCAACGCCGAGTCCCACCGGGACGACTCCTTCGCGCCCGGTGCGATGGCCGACCTGCTGGAGGGCCCGGTCTACACCAAGCCCGCCGAGTGGCGCGGCCGGACCGTGCCGGACGTGCTGCTCAGCGGAAACCACGGCCGGATCGCCCGCTGGCGGCGGGAACAGGCCTTCGCCCGGACCCTGGCGAACCGCACCGACCTGGTCGAGCGCTGGCGCTACGGCGCCTTCGACAAGAAGGACCGGGAGGCGCTCAGCATCCTCGGCCTGGCCTGGGACGAGGAGCTCGGCCGATTTCGGTCCGTGGCCGTTGGTGTGGAAGAATAGGCCGCTGTTGTCTGTCGCTGGGCCCCCTTCGTAGGGGCCACGTGGACCGGCGCCCTCGCCACGGGGGGATCGTCGTCAGCCGATGCGGCCCGCAGCAAACCCCATTGTGACGAACTTCCGTGGGCGGCCCGTGGCGCCTGCGATGGAGAGCAACATGAGCAACAAGCTCGCTGCTGTCGACGCGGCCTCGCTGCGTAGCGACATTCCGGCCTTCCGCGCCGGTGACACCCTGAAGGTCCACGTCCGGGTCATCGAGGGCAACCGCTCCCGTGTCCAGGTCTTCCAGGGCGTCGTCATCCGCCGCCACGGCGCCGGCGTCGGTGAGACCTTCACCGTTCGCAAGGTCAGCTTCAACGTCGGCGTGGAGCGCACCTTCCCGGTGCACACCCCGGTCGTCGAGAAGATCGAGGTCGTGACCCGCGGTGCGGTTCGCCGCGCCAAGCTGTACTACCTGCGTGACCTCCGCGGCAAGGCCGCGAAGATCAAGGAGAAGCGCGACCGCTGATCCACCGTCCCCCGGCCTCGCCGGGGGATCGGATCGCTCCGAGGGGCCGGGCCACCGCACGGTAAGCTCAGCCCCCGATGAGCACGCACGAACCACCCGCGGACCGCGACGGCAGTCCCGCACCCACCGGTGCGGACTCGCTGTCGCGGTCCGCGGTCGTTTCCGGGGTCGTCCCGGGGCCCGGCGGGGAGGGATCCGGCCCCGGTGGGGATCCGCGGGCGGACGCCGGGGGTGCGCCGGAGGGCGAGGTCGCGTCCGAGGACGAGAACGCGCCAGAGGGTGAGAGCGCGCCAGAGAGTGAGAACGCACGGGGGGATGAGAGCGCACCGGGGGATGAGGAGCCGGGCCACTCGCGCTCGCGCGACCTGCTGCTGCTCGTGGGGATCTGCCTGCTGGCCCTGCTGCTGGTGAACGCCTTCGTCGCGCGCCCGTTCTCGGTGCCGTCCGGGTCGATGGAGGAGACCCTGCGTCCGGGCGACCGGCTGATCGCGAACCAGCTCGCCTACGCCTTCGGCGGCCACCCCCAGCGAGGCGACGTCGTGGTCTTCGACGGGACGGGCTCCTTCCTTCCGGAGTCGGGCGGGCCGACCGGCTTCCGGGACGGGCTGAGCTCGCTCGGCCGGGACCTCGGGCTGGCCCCGGCCGGGAACACGGTCTACGTCAAACGGGTGATCGGCGTCGGCGGGGACCGGGTGACCAGCACCGGTCCGGGCGGGCCGATCACCGTCAACGGGGTGCCGATCGACGAGTCCTCCTACCTGGCCCCGGGGGACCAGCCGTCGAGTGTGGCCTTCGACGTGGTGGTGCCGACCGGCAAGCTCTGGGTGATGGGGGACCACCGCAGCGCCTCCCGTGACTCGCGCGACCACCTCGGCGAGCCCGGCGGCGGCTTCGTGCCCGAGAGCAGGGTGATCGGCCGGGCGGACTGGGTGGTCTACCCGTTCTCGCGCTTGACCGGCCTGGACCGGCCCGCGGCCTTCGCCGCGACTGCGGGAACGGGCGGTCATGGGGAGCAGGGGTAGCAGAGGCAGGGACCGGCTGGCGGACCGCCCGGGCCCGGAGCCGGATGCCGGCGGACCGGTCGGCGCCGGATCAGCAGGTGCCGGACCCGCGGATGCCGGATCTGACGGTGCCGGATCTGACGGTGCCGGGCCAGGAGGCGCCTCCCCCGGGGGTGCGGGCCCGGCCGTGGTGCTGCCCGTCCGGGGCCGGGCCGATCGCCGCCGCAGCGCCCGACGCGCGGCCCGGCGGCGCAAGCGGTCGCTGCTGCGGGAGTTCCCGCTGATCATCGTGGTGGCGCTGCTGGTCGCGCTGGTGATGAAGACCTTCCTGCTCCAGGTGTTCGTGATCCCCTCCGGCTCGATGGAGCAGACCATCCAGGTGGGGGACCGGGTGCTGGTGGACAAGCTGACCCCCTGGTTCGGCAGCGAGCCGCAGCGCGGCGACGTGGTGGTGTTCAAGGATCCGGGCGGCTGGCTGGAGAACGACCACAAGCCGTCCGACGACGGTCCGGTGCTGGGGGCGGCCAAGCAGGTCCTCACCTTCGTCGGGCTGCTGCCGTCGGACAGCGAGCAGGACTTGATCAAACGGGTCATCGGCGTCGGCGGGGACACCGTGGAGTGCTGCGACGCGCAGGGGCGGTTGAGCGTCAACGGCACGCCGGTGGACGAGCCGTACCTCGCGCCCGCCAACCCGCCGTCCCGGCAGCCCTTCAAGGTGCAGGTGCCGCAGGGGCGGCTCTGGGTCATGGGCGACCACCGGGACGTGTCCGCCGACTCCCGCTTCCACATGGGGAACCCGGGGCAGGGGACCATCCCGCTGAGCGGTGTGGTCGGCCGGGCCTTCATGAACGCCTGGCCGCTGGACCGCCTCCATCAACTTGACGTGCCGAGTTCACTCTCCTCGTTGGCGCGGGCTCCGCAGGCGCGCGGAACTGCGCCGGAATCCGTGGGCGTTGGGCCGGTTCCGATGGAACCTCCGCTCGTTATGGGTGTGTTGGGCATCTTTCCGGCCGTCGTTCGCCGGTCAGGGCGGCCGCCCGAGTGAGCCGGGCCGGGCGTCTCGCGGCCGGGCCGCGCGCGTGGGACCGCGAGCCGGATGCCTTGGAGTGATAGAGAAGTGCAGGTGCGGCCGGGAGGTCCCGGTCGTGCGTCGAGGCTGTGCTGGTGTCAGGGGAGCCCGTGATGGGCAGTCCCGAAGCGTCCATGGTCGTGGTGAGCGTGGTGCCCGCTGTGCGGCACTGTGAGCGCGGGCGCTCGGGCGTCCGCACAGCAGGGAGGAGACGTTGTGGGGGATGTGGTGATCGGCGCCCGCTCAGGTGCCGGCGAGCCCGAAGGCTCTGGCGGTCGAGCGGCCCGGTCCGCTGAGTCCGGTGCGTCCTCGGCCTCGGTCGAGGACGCGGCGGCCCAGACCGCCGACGAGCCTGGCGACGGGACGGAGGGCCCCCCCGGGGGCTCTTCGGAGTCCCACCGGCCCGACGCCGAGTCGGCGGACCAGTCGGAGTCGCAGGCCCCCGGCAAGCAGCGCAAGCAGCGTTCCTTCTGGAAGGAACTGCCGATCCTGGTCGGCATCGCGCTGGTCCTGGCGCTAGTGATCAAGACCTTCTTCGTCCAGGCCTTCTCCATTCCGTCGGAGTCGATGCAGAACACGTTGCAGGTCGGTGACCGTGTCCTGGTGGACAAGCTGACCCCCTGGTTCGGCGCGGAGCCCGAGCGCGGTGAGGTCGTGGTGTTCCACGACCCGGGTGGCTGGCTGAACGACGAGCCGACCCCGCAGAGCAGCAACTCCTTCGTCCGGGGCGTCCAGGACGTGCTCAGCTTCGTCGGTCTGATGCCGTCGGCCAACGAGAAGGACCTGATCAAGCGGGTCATCGCGGTCGGCGGGGACACCGTCGAGTGCCAGGGCACCGGGCCGGTGAAGGTCAACGGCGTCGCGCTCAACGAGCCGTACGTCTACCAGGGCAACACCCCCTGCGGTGACCACCCGTTCGACCCGGTGAAGGTGCCCAACGGCCGGATCTGGGTGATGGGCGACCACCGCGCCGACTCGCTGGACTCCCGCTTCCACATGGACCAGCCGGGTGGCGGCACCGTTCCGGTGGGCAACGTGATCGGGCGGGCCTTCGTCGTGGCCTGGCCGGTCGGTCACTGGTCGACGCTCTCGGTGCCGAACACCTTCGACCAGAAGGGCCTGGCGGCGGCCGCGCCTCTGGCGCCTCCCGTGGCCGGCGCGGTGGGCGCGGTCGCGCTGCTTCCGCTGGTGCGTCGGGTGCGGGAGCGGAGGGACGGCCGGAAGGACTCCTGAGCTCCACCGGGTTCTCCTCAGCCCTTGCGCGGGCCGTGGTACCGACGAGTAATCTGCTCGGACGTGCCACGGCCCGTCGGCTTTTCTGCCGGTGCCCCCGGCGTGCCATTGGTGTTCTCCGGTCGGCCAGAGGTGGACGGTTTCGATGAGCGGTGTCGTTGAGCAGACGGCCGACCACCCGGCTTCGCCCGCCCGTCCGGGCCGCCGGCCCGCGGCGGTGCTGCAGGGCGTCGCGCTCGCGCTCGGGCTGGTGCTGATGATCGGCGGCTTCGCCTTGATCGCGATCGACTACCGGCCGTACAGCATCCCGACCGCCTCGATGTCCCCCACGCTTCGGATCGGGGACACCGTGCTCGCCCGGAAGATCGGCGGCGGGGCCGTCGGCCGGGGGGACGTGGTGGTCTTCCGGGACCAGGACTGGGGTGGCGAGCTCATGGTCAAGCGCGTGGTCGCGGTCGGCGGGGACACCGTCGCGGCCACCGGCAACGACCACCGGCTGACGGTCGACGGACAGGTGGTGGAGGAGCCGTACCTCGCGGCGCAGGGCCCGCAAGGCTCCTCGTTCAGTGTCACGGTGCCGCCGGGGCGGCTGTTCCTGCTCGGCGACAACCGGCTGGGCTCGCTCGACTCCCGCACCCACCTGGAGGTCGACGGCGGGACCGTCCCGGCCGGCGCGGTGGAGGCCAGGGTCGAGGCCACCCTGATGCCGTTCGGCAGGACGGGCGACCTCGGCCGGACCGCGGCCTTCGACGGGCTTCCCGGACCGAAGGCCGGTGCGCCCGGGCCGCTGCAACCGGCCGCCTTCGCGACCGTTGCGGGCGCGGCGCTGATCCTCGTGACTTCGGCGGTGGGCGGGGTGGCGGGCCTGGCCCGCCGGCTCAGCCGGGGGCGCAGCTCCTGATCGCGGTCGTCGCGGCCCGGGCCGCTCTGCCGAACATCGCCCCGGACGGCGGCGCCGGGTGGCAGGATCGGTAGCGCCACCGACGCGAACGGAAGGAGCGTGGAGCGCTGCCATGACGGCACAACGGCGCAGGGCGGCGCGGATCCTGCTGCTGGACGGGCAGGACCGCATCCTTCTCTTCCTGGGCTCCGACCCGGCGACGCCGGGGGAGGCGTGGTGGTTCACGCCCGGCGGCGGCTTGGAGCCCGGGGAGGACGTGCGGGAGGCCGCCGCGCGGGAACTCGCGGAGGAGACCGGCCTGCGGGGTGTGGACCTGGGGCCCTTGGTGGCGTACGGCACGGTGTCGTTCTCCTTTCAGGGACGGCGTTACGAGCAGGATCAGTGGTTCCATCTGGCTCGGACCACGGAGACGGGTCTCGACCACTCGGGGATGGGCGAGGAGGAACACGCCCAACTGCTCGCGGCGCGCTGGTGGACGGTCGAGGAGCTGAGGGGGACCGCCGAGACGGTCTACCCGGTCGGATTGGCGGACTTCCTGGAGCGACTGCTGGCCGAGGGCCCGCCGGTCGCCCCGGTACGGCTCTGAGCGTGGGTGCGGTGGTCCACAATGGGTGGACGTGACAAGTTGAGGGGACGCCTGGATGAGTGCCGAAGATCTCGAGAAGTACGAGACCGAGATGGAGCTCAAGCTCTACCGGGAGTACCGGGACGTCGTCGGCCTGTTCAAGTACGTGATCGAGACCGAGCGACGGTTCTACCTCACCAATGACTACGAGTTGCAGGTGCACTCGGTGCAGGGCGAGGTCTTCTTCGAGGTGTCGATGGCGGACGCGTGGGTCTGGGACATGTACCGGCCGGCCCGGTTCGTCCGTAAGGTCCGGGTGCTGACCTTCAAGGACGTGAACATCGAGGAACTCGCGAAGAGCGATCTGGAGCTGCCCTCGGACGAGTCCGGCTTCGGGAACTGACGTTGGACCGCTCGGACCCGCGTTGTCCAGCGGAATTTCGCGCGATCGGGGCGTCTCACTCCTGCGGGTGACAAAAGTTATCCACAGGCCCGAGTTATCCACAGGGAAACGGAAATTCCCGGCCTCGCCGTGCGCGACGGTGCAACCTCCACGTCGGAGGTGGTCACCGTGCAGAACACGATCACGCAGGACCAGGCCGTACCGGGTGCGGCCGTACTGGACCAGGCCTCAGCGGCCACAGCGGCCGGAGCCGTGCGGGACGGCACGAAGGACGGCACCGGGCCGGGCCCGGGTCGCAGTACCGGCGGTCGCAGTACCAACAACGGGCTCGGCCGCTACGGCGAGCGGGTCGCCGCCCGCCGTCTCACGGAGGCCGGGCTCCGCATCCTGGACCGCAACTGGCGCTGTGTCGAGGGCGAGTTGGACATCGTCGCCCTCGACGGCGACACCGTGGCGGTCTGCGAGGTGAAGACCCGCTCCGAGCGGGGCTTCCAACAACCCAGCGAGGCCATCGGCCAGGCCAAGGCCGCCCGGTTGCAACGCCTGGCGGAGCGCTGGATGGCCGAGCGCTGGCCCGGCCACTTCGCACGGCTGGCCGGTCCCGGGTACGACCCCGGGCCCACGGACCCGCACTGGCCGCCCGCTCCGCCCGGGGGCGTGCGGATCGACCTGGTGGCCGTGGTCAACCGGGCCCGGGGTGCGGCCCTGGTCGACCACCTGCGGGGGGTGGTCTGAGATGGCCTTCGCCCGTACCTGTTCCGTCGCGCTGGTCGGCGTCGACGGAGTGATCGTCGAGGTCCAGGCCGATCTGGAGCCAGGGGTGGCCGCGTTCACCCTGGTCGGCCTGCCCGACAAGGCGCTGTCCGAGGCCCGCGACCGGGTGCGCGCGGCCGTGGTCAACAGCGGTGAGGCCTGGCCGCAGCGCAAGCTGACCGTCGGGCTCAGCCCGGCCTCGGTGCCCAAGAGCGGCAGTGGCTTCGACCTCGCGGTGGCCTGCGCCGTCCTGGCCGCGGCCGAACGGCTCGACCCCTCCTCCATCGCCGAGCTGCTGATCATCGGCGAACTGGGGCTGGACGGCCGGGTGCGGCCGGTCCGCGGGGTGCTGCCGTCGGTGCTGGCCGCAGCCGACGCGGGATACCAGCGGGTCGTGGTCGCGGAGCAGACCGCGCCCGAGGCCTCGCTCGTCCCGGGCGTGACTGTGATCGGCGTCCGCAGCCTGCGGCAGCTGGTCGCCGTCCTGACCGGCGCGCCCGCGCCGGAGGAGCCGCCCGACCCGATCGCCGGCCGGCCGGATCCGCTGATGGCCGGCCTGATGCTGCCCAGCGCCGGCGTCCGAGGGCTGGTCGACGACAAGGCGGCGCGCCTCGATCTGGCCGACGTGGCCGGACAGTACGAGGCCCGGCGCGCCCTGGAGATCGCCGCTGCCGGCGGTCACCACCTGTATCTCAAGGGCCCACCGGGCGCGGGCAAGACGATGCTGGCGGAGCGGCTGCCCTCGCTGCTCCCGCCACTGACCCAGAAGGAGGCTCTGGAGGTCACCGCCGTGCACTCGGTGGCCGGGCTGCTCCCGGTCGGGCGCCCGCTCATCGACACGGCGCCGTACTGCGCCCCGCACCACTCCACGACGATGCCGGCGATCGTTGGCGGCGGCAGCGGCCTGCCGAGACCGGGGGCGGTCTCGCTGGCCCACCGGGGCGTGCTGTTCCTGGACGAGGCGCCGGAGTTTCCGGTCCGGGTGCTCGACTCGCTGCGCCAGCCGCTGGAGTCGGGCGAGGTGGTGATCGCCCGCTCGGCCGGTTCACTCCGGCTCCCGGCCAGGTTCCTGCTCTGCCTGGCCGCCAACCCCTGCCCGTGCGGCCGCCATTCACGGCGGGGTGAGGGGTGCGAGTGCACCCCTGCGATGGTCAGCCGCTACCAGGGGCGGCTCTCCGGGCCGCTGCTGGACCGGGTCGACCTCCAGGTCCAGGTCGCCCCGGTGACGAGGATCGAACTCATGGAGCGGGACACCACGGCGGAGAACACCGAGACCGTCGCGGCCCGGGTGCTGGCCGCGCGGGAACGGGCAGCGGCCCGGCTGGCGACCACCCCGTGGCGGACCAACGCGGAAGTCCCGGGCCACGAGCTGCGGACCCGCTGGCAGCTCGCCCCCGGCGCACTGAACGATGTCGCCCGCCAGTTGGAGCGCGGGCTGCTGACCGCCCGGGGCCTGGACCGGGTGCTCCGGGTCGCCTGGACGGTCGCCGACCTCGCCGGTCGTGACCGGCCGGACCAGCGGGACGTCCGCACCGCACTGGTCCTGCGCACCGGCGTCGAGCAGGGGCTGCCGCTGGCCGAGCGGGTCTACGGCCGACTCGGTGGCATCCCGGCCCAGCGCGTCGGCCCGGTCGACGAGCCGCCCGAAGGGCAGAGCCGGTCGGGCCGGTTCGAGAAGCCCGATCGTCCCGATTGTCCCGACCCGGAGAGCCCTGACCCGGAGAGTCCTGACCCGGAGAGTCCTGGTCCGCCGGACCGCCCCGATGCCCTTGGCCGGTCCACCCGGTCCGGCTCCGTCAAGCGGTCCGGGAAGCGCGACCAGCATCCGGCGGACGAGGGCGGTGAGGTATGAACCCGATGATGACGCACCTTCAGCCGCCCGGCCGGGCCGAGTCCGAGTCCGGTCCCGATCCGGAGCGCCTCGCCCGCGCGGTGCTCAGTCGGCTGAGCGAGCCCGGGGACGCGGTGGTCGGCCGGTGGCTCGGTCAGCTCTCCGCAGTCGACGCCGTCCGGGCGATCCGTGACGGGACGGTGCCCGCACACCCCGGGCTGGACGGGCCCCGGCTGGCCGGCTACCAGGCGAGACTCCCCGGTCTGGACCCGGCCGAGGACCTGGAACGGGTACGAGCCGTCGGTGGACGCTTCATCATTCCGGGGGACACGGAATGGCCCAGCCAACTGGACGATCTGGGCGACGGACGCCCGATCGGGCTCTGGACGATCGGCACGGGCTCGCTGCGGCTGCTCGCGCTCCGCTCGGTGGCGATGGTCGGCTCCCGGGCCTGCACGGCCTACGGCGCCCACGTCGCGGGGGAGCTGTCGGCCCAACTGGCCGAGCGAGGTTGGGTCGTGGTGTCCGGAGCCGCCTACGGGATCGACGCGGCCGCCCACCGAGGGGCGCTCTCCGTCGGCGGGATGACGATCGCGGTGCTCGCCTGTGGGGTCGACGTGGCCTACCCGAAAGGGAACGCCGAATTGATCCGGCGGATCGGCGCCCAGGGGCTGCTGGTCAGTGAACTCCCGCCCGGGGAACACCCGAACCGCTTCCGCTTCGTGCTCCGCAACCGGGTCATCGCGGCGCTCACCCGGGGCACGGTGGTGGTCGAGGCGGCGATGCGCAGCGGCGCGCTGAGCACGGCCAGACGGGCGCGGGACCTCAACCGCCACACCATGGGCGTCGCCGGCCCGGTGACCTCGGAACTCTCGGCCGGGGTGCACGCCCTGATCCGCAGCGGCGGCGCCACGCTGGTCACCGACTCCGCCGAGATCGCCGAACTGATCGGGGCGATCGGGGACGACCTGGCGCCGCAGCGCAGCGGCCCGGTCCTGCCCCGGGATCTGCTGGAGCCGGCGGTGGCCCGGGTGCTGGAGGCTGTCCCGGCGACGGCGGAGGGCGCGCCGATCGAGCGGTTGGCCCGGCAGTCCGGACTCCCGCCGGACGAAGTGCTGCAGCGGCTCTACGAGTTGGGCTCGCTCGGTTACGTCGAGCGGCACGGCGCGCACTGGCGCCTGGTGCGGAGGAGGTGACGGTCGGGACGAAGCGCACATCCGTGTCGTGGGGAGGGGCCGTGGGGAGGGAGTGTCGGAATCGCCCGGTTGACCTGCTGATCCGGTTCGTCCGTTCGCGTGCCCGGATCCGGTGACGTGAACGCCACCGGATCGGGGGACGACCGAGTGGCGGTAGCGCATTGCAGCGAGTCGGTCACGCTACGCTCCACATGCCTTCCCTATCAGCACATGACTCGGCAGAACGGCGCAGACCAACGCATGCCCACACACATTCCCGGACACAGAGTGACCGGTGGCGCCCGGTCCTCGGGAGGGCCGCGGACCGAGCGGCGCCCCGTGACTGAGTTCCCGCCCAAGGCGACGGGGACAATGGGGGGCCTGTCGCGCCAGGGCGGCCGGCCGACGGCGGTGCCGGGCCAGCCCGCCGACGCGGTCGGCGCCGCCACCGGCGACGGCGCAGCCCGCCCGATCACTGCCGGTGCCCTGCCGCCGGACGGCACCCCCCCGTCCGACCCGGAGCAGGGGCCGGGGCCGGGCGGTCCAGGCCCCGGAGCCCAGGGGCGCACCGCGCTCGAAGAGCTCTGGCGCTCCTACAAGGAGACCGGCGACCAGCGGCTGCGCGAGCAGCTGATCCTGCACTACTCGCCGCTCGTCAAGTACGTGGCGGGGCGGGTCGGGGTCGGCCTGCCCTCCAACGTCGAGCAGGCCGACTTCGTCTCCTCGGGGGTCTTCGGGCTGATCGACGCGATCGAGAAGTTCGACGTCGACCGCGCCATCAAGTTCGAGACCTACGCGATCAGCCGGATCCGCGGTGCGATCATCGACGAACTGCGTGCCCTGGACTGGATCCCGCGCTCGGTGCGGCAGAAGGCGAAGGCCGTCGAGCGGACGTACGCGACGTTGGAGGCCCGGCTGCGCCGTACGCCGCACGAGCCCGAGGTCGCGGCCGAGATGGGCATCGCGATCGAGGATCTGCATGCGATCTTCAGCCAGCTGTCCCTGGCCAACGTGGTGGCCCTGGACGAACTGCTGCACCCGGTGGGGGAGGGCGGCGACCGGCTGAGCCTGATGGACACCCTGGTGGACCACGGTGCCGACAACCCGGTCGAGGTGGCCGAGGACCGCGAGCTGCGCAGGCTGCTGGCCCAGGCGGTCAACACCCTCCCCGAGCGGGAGAAGACCGTGGTGACGCTCTACTACTACGAGGGCCTCACCCTCGCCGAGATCGGCCAGGTGCTGGGGGTGACGGAGAGCCGGGTGAGCCAGATCCACACCAAGTCCGTCCTCCAGCTGCGCGCCAAGCTGTCGGACATCCGGTAGCGCGGTCCGGGACCGTCCCGTCCCGGCCGACCTCCGGGTCGCGACCCCGGCCACGTTGCCGGTCCGCGCCTGCCCGGCCGCATCCCGGGCCGCACCTGCCCGGCCGCACCTGCCCGGCCGTAACCCTGGGCCGTTACTCCGGGCTGGATCCTCGGGTTGCGCGCCCGCTCGCACGCCTCGCCGCGCGCCTGCGCGCTCTCGCTCCCCGCTCAAATGCGCGGCGCCGTACCGGCCGCAGGTAGGGCTCCGTACAGTGGGAGCGTGCCGAAGATCCGAGCGGCCACGGTGGCCGAGCATCGCCAGCTGCAGCGTGCAGCCCTCCTTGACGCTGCCCGCACCCTGCTCACGGAGGGCGGCATGGAGGCGCTGACCTTCCCCGCGCTCGCTGCGCGCACCTCCTTGGCGCGCTCCTCGGTCTACGAGTACTTCCGCTCCCGGGCCGCCGTGGTCGAGGCGCTCTGCGAGGTGGACTTCCCGCTCTGGGCGGCCGAGATCGAGGCCGGGATGGAGAGCTGCGACAGCGCGGCCGACCGGATCGAGGCGTATGTCCGTGGCCAGCTGGCGTTGGCCGCAGACCCGCGCCACCGGGCGGTGGTGGCGATCTCCGCGCTCGAACTCGACGAGGCCGCGCGCGAGCGCATCCGGGCGGCGCACGGCAAGCTGGTCGGCCTGGTCGTCCGGGCCCTGGAGGATCTCGGTCACGCGCAGCCTCGGCTCGCTGCGGCGTTGCTTCAAGGGGTCGTGGAGGCGGCCGTGCGCCGGGCCGAGCAAGTGGCCGCGGGGGAGCGTGCCGGGTGCGCGGCCGAGCGCCCCGAGCTGATCGCGGACGCCGCCGTGGCCATGGCCCTGCACGGCCTCGACCGGGCCTGAGCCGCCGTCCGGCTCGGTTCGTTTGGTTCGTTCGGTTCATCTGATTCATCAGGTGCGCCCGGCGCCGCCCAGCGGCAGCAGCCGGGCCGCTCCCGCGCCGAACAGGGCCAGCGGGTCGAGGTAGCGCCCGCCGCGCAGCAGCCCCCAGTGCAGGCAGTCCCGTGCTGGGCAGTGCCGTCCGTCGGGGGCGAGCCGCCCGATCACCTGTCCGGCGCGCACCTCGGTGCCGACCGGGGCGGTGCCGGCGACGGGCAGGTAGGTGGTCCGCAAGGGGGGTGACCCCGAGCCGGGGTGGGTGACGGTCACCACTGGGCGCCCCGCCACCAGCCCGGAGAACGTGACCACCCCGGCGGCAGCCGCCCGCACCTCCGCCCCGGGCGCGGCGGCGAGGTCCACTCCCCGGTGTCCGGCGGCCCACGGCGTGGCCGGTGGCTCGAACCGCCCGAGCACCCCGCCGAGCCCGCCCACCGGCCAGGCCCGCGCACTGCCCGAACCGGTCCGGCCGCTCTCGCCGCCCCCGTCAGTACCTCCGCCGCCCCCGCTCGGACCTGGGCCGACACCCCCGCTGAGAGCGGCGCCCCGCCCCGCACCGCCCGAGACCAGTAGCACCAGTGCCGCCAGCACGGCGACCAGCCCCCGCAGCACACGAAACGAGCCCGGCCCCAACCGACCCAGCCCCAATCGGTCAAGCCTCAACCGGTCCGGCCCCGAGCAGGCCGGACCGGCGGCGGACGGAGCCGGGCATTCGGCGCGAGCGGTCATGCCCCGAGGCTTGCTGCGCGGCCGCCCCGGCGCCACCCACTTCCGGACTCCTGTGGACAAACCGCCCTCGTGGCCCGATCCCGTCCCTCCAGCGGGTGTACGGATGCCGCCATCCGGTGTACAAGCACCGCAGCAGCAGCACTCCCAAGGCCCGGCCGCCCCGCCTCGGCTCCGCCTCCGCCCAGCTCCCGCCAGCGCGGACCCGCCCGTCCAGGGCCCCCGCCAGTCGTGGAGTCGCCCGCCCCGCGGCGCTTCCCGTACACTTCACACGCGACCCGGTCCGCCGGGTCGACTTCGCACGCCCCGCCACCGGTGGACGGACGCGGCCCGGCCGCTGCCCCCGCCAGGTGCGAGTGCCGCTCGGTCCGCCGAGCCCGCCTGGTCCCCGGACCGTGCGGGTTCAAGCGGCTCGGCACGTTCGGGGCGTCAGGCGTGGCTGTCACCTGGCTGCCACGGACAAACCGAGCCTGACCCGGCCGGACGCACCGCGCGAGCGGGGAGCGCCACCGCGCGAACCCGCCGTCCGTTGCGCGACCGCCGGGCCGTAACACCTGAGGAGCACGGCTATGGCCGTCGTCACGATGCGGGAGCTGCTGGAGAGCGGCGTCCACTTCGGTCACCAGACCCGCCGTTGGAACCCGAAGATGAAGCGCTTCATCATCACGGAGCGCAACGGCATCTACATCATTGACCTCCTGCAGTCGCTGAACTACATCGACCGCGCCTTCGAGTTCATCAAGGAGACCGTTGCCCACGGCGGCAGCGTCCTCTTCGTCGGCACGAAGAAGCAGGCCCAGGAGGCCATCGCCGAGCAGGCCACCCGCGTGGGCATGCCCTACGTGAACCAGCGCTGGCTCGGCGGCATGCTGACCAACTTCTCGACCGTCTACAAGCGCCTGCAGCGCCTGAAGGAGCTCGGCGAGCTGGACTTCTCGGACGTGGCCGGTTCCGGCCTCACCAAGAAGGAGCTCCTGGTCCTCCAGCGCGAGCACGACAAGCTGGAGAAGACCCTCGGCGGTATCCGCGACATGCAGCGCGTTCCCAGCGCCGTGTGGATCGTGGACACCAAGAAGGAGCACATCGCGGTCGGCGAGGCCCGGAAGCTCAACATCCCGGTCGTCGCCATCCTCGACACCAACTGTGACCCCGACGAGGTCGACTACAAGATCCCGGGCAACGACGACGCGATCCGCTCCGTCACCCTGCTGACCCGCGTGATCGCCGACGCCGTGGCCGAGGGCCTGAAGTCCCGCGCCGGTGTCGCCAAGGGCGACGTCAAGGCCGAGCCGGGCGCCGACCAGCCGCTGGCCGACTGGGAGAAGGACCTCATCGAGGGCGAGAAGAAGGCCGAGGAGGCCCCCGCCGCCGCCGAGGCTCCGGCCGCTGAGGCCCCCGCCGCCGAGGCTGAGGCCGTCGAGGCCCCCGCCGCCGAGGCCCCCGCGGCCGAGGCTGAGGCCACCGAGGCGCCGGCCGAGCAGGCCTGACGTACCAAGGGTGAGGGGCACCCGCCGGTACGACACCGGTAGGTGCCCCTCTCTCCCGCGCCGGGACCGAATCATCGGTCCCGGCGTCTCCCCACGCAGACACGCGAGACGCGAGAAGAGATTCACACCATGGCGAACTTCACCGCCGCGGACGTCAAGAAGCTCCGTGAGCTCACCGGCGCCGGCATGATGGACTGCAAGAAGGCCCTGGACGAGGCCGAGGGCAACGTCGAGAAGGCCGTCGAGCTCCTGCGCATCAAGGGCCAGAAGGGCGTTGCCAAGCGCGAGGGCCGTGACGCCTCCAACGGCGCCGTCGCCGCGCTGATCGCCGAGGACAAGAAGTCCGGCGTTCTGGTCGAGCTGAACTGCGAGACCGACTTCGTCGCCAAGGGTGACAACTTCGTCAAGGTCGCCGACGCGATCGCGGCTCACGTGGCCAAGACCGCCCCGGCCGACCTGGATGCCGCCCTGGCGTCCGAGATCGAGGCCGGCAAGACCGTCCAGCAGTTCGTCGACGAGGCCAACGCGACCCTGGGCGAGAAGATCGTCTTCCGTCGCTTCGCCCAGTTCGACGGTGACGGCTTCGTCGCGGTCTACCTGCACAAGACCAGCCCCGACCTGCCGCCGGCCGTCGGCGTCCTGGTCGAGCTGGACAAGGAGAACGCCGAGGTCGCGAAGGACGTCGCGCAGCACATCGCCGCGTTCGCGCCGAAGTTCCTGTCCCGCGAGGAGATCCCGGCCGAGGACCTCGAGAACGAGCGCCGCGTCGCCGAGGCCACCGCGCGTGAGGAGGGCAAGCCCGAGGCTGCCCTGCCGAAGATCGTCGAGGGTCGCGTCACCGGCTTCGTCAAGGAGAACTCCGTCCTGGAGCAGGCCTTCGCGAAGGACAACAAGAAGACCGTCGCCAAGGTCCTCGAGGAGAACGGCGTCGCCCTCAAGCGCTTCGCCCGCTTCCGCGTCGGCGCCTGAGCCACGTTCCACCTGGTCCCCGGCACCCTTACGCTGGGAACCGCCCCCGCCCGTTGACCAGGGCGGGCGGAACGCCGAACGGGCTCACCCAGTGCCAACCGTCCACGGGCGGGCCGCGTCGGCACCATGAACGACGAGGAGGCCATTGCCGTGCAGGACACCGAACCGGTTCCCGCGGCAGTGGCCTCCTCTCGCGTACGCGCAGGCCGGGCATCCGCACACCCGCGCCTGTGAGCCAGTAGGTGCAAAAAGGAGAAGTCCATGCAGGAGACGCAGGAGACCGCGCAGGACCCCAAGGCCGGCTCGCGCCGCCGGGTGCTGCTCAAGCTGTCCGGTGAAGCCTTTGCCGGTGGTGGCGGACTCGGCGTCGACCCGGACGTCGTGCACGCGATCGCCCGGGAGATCGCCACCGTCGTCCGTGCCGGTACCGAGGTCGCGGTGGTCATCGGCGGCGGCAACTTCTTCCGGGGCGCCGAGCTGCAGGTCCGCGGCATGGACCGGGCGCGCTCCGACTACATGGGCATGCTCGGCACCGTGATGAACTGCCTGGCGCTGCAGGACTTCCTGGTCAAGGAAGGCATCGAGACCCGGGTCCAGACCGCGATCACCATGGGCCAGGTCGCCGAACCGTACCTGCCGCTGCGGGCCGTCCGGCACCTGGAGAAGGGCCGTGTGGTGATCTTCGGCGCCGGTATGGGCATGCCGTACTTCTCGACCGACACCACCGCCGTCCAGCGGGCCCTGGAGATCCACGCCGACGTCCTGCTGATGGGCAAGAACGGCGTGGACGGCGTCTACGACTCGGACCCCCGGACCAACCCGGACGCGGTGAAGTTCGACGCGCTGGAGTACTCCGAGGTCATCACGCGCGACCTCAAGGTCGCCGACCTCACCGCGATCACGCTGTGCAAGGACAACAACCTCCCGATGCTGGTCTTCGAGCTGCTGGCGGAGGGCAATATCGCGCGCGCGGTGAAGAGTGAGAAGATCGGCACACTCATCAGCCAGGATTCTGTCCGGGCCTGAGCAGCAATCAGCCGTACGGGACGGCGCCGTCGCCGTGACCGGCCTCGACGCCGACACCGGTCGGGACAATCGCAGATGAACCGGACAGGGAGATCACAGTGATCGAAGAGACCCTCCTCGAAGCCGAGGAGAAGATGGAGAAGGCCGTCGCCGTCGCCAAGGACGACTTCGCCGCCATCCGCACCGGCCGTGCCCACCCGGCGATGTTCGCCAAGATCGTCGCCGAGTACTACGGCACCGTGACGCCGATCAACCAGCTGGCCTCGTTCTCGGTGCCGGAGCCCCGGATGGCGGTCGTCTCGCCGTTCGACAAGACCGCGCTGAAGGCGATCGAGCAGGCGATCCGCGACTCCGACCTGGGCGTCAACCCGTCCAACGACGGCTCCCTCATCCGGGTGGTGCTGCCCGAGCTGACCGAGGAGCGCCGCCGGGAGTTCATCAAGGTGGCCCGGGGCAAGGGCGAGGACGCGAAGGTCTCGATCCGCGCGGTGCGCCGCAAGGCCAAGGACGCCATCGACAAGCTGGTCAAGGACGGCGAGGTCGGCGAGGACGACGGCCGCCGCGCCGAGAAGGAGCTCGACGACACCACGGCCAAGTACGTGGCCGCCGTCGACGAGCTGCTGAAGCACAAGGAAGCCGAGCTGCTCGAAGTCTGATGAACGACGCCCCTGACGCCCCTGGCTACTGGGGCCCGTCCGACCAGCAGTTCCAGCCCTACCGCCCGGCGCCGCAGCCCCGGCCGCAGGCTCCTCTGCAGCAGGCGCACCCGGCGCCGGGGTACGGCGAGTACCCGGTGCCGCCGCAGGCCCAGGGCTACCCCGGTCACCCGGGCGGCCGGGCCGCCCACCCGGGTGCGCCGGGCGGCGCGCCGGGTGGCCCCGGCCACCGTTCGGATCACTCGCAGCAGCCTCCGGTGTACTGGGGCGGCGACGCGGAGGAGACTCAGGTCATGCCTCCCGTACCGGCGGGCCCCGGCCCATTCCCCGGCGTGCCGGACCAGGGCCCGCCGGCGGGCTCCGGTCGGCCGGGTGACCCCGCCGCCGGTCAGTCCAGGGAGGCCGGTCGGCTGAGCGGCCCGCTGTTCCGGGACGACCGGTCCGAGGCGGCGGTGCCGGGTGTGACGGAGACGGTCGTGCTGCGCGCGATAACCGATGACGCCACCCCCGGCCGCGGCGCCCCGCCGCGCCCCGGTGCCCCGGTGCCTCCCGCGCCGCCGTCGACCTACCCGGCGGCCGGGCAGCCCCACTTCGTGCCGTCGTCCCATCCAGGGCAGGAGACACCCGTGGCCGCCCAGTCCGCCCCGCAGCCGCAGCCGCGCAAGCAGCGCGGTGGCCGTAACCTCCAGGCCGCGATAGGCGTGGGGGTCGGTCTCGGTGTGGTGATCATCGCCTCGCTGTTCGTGGTGAAGGCGCTGTTCCTGTTCGTCGTGATGGCCGCGGTGTCGGTCGGTATCTGGGAGCTGACCAGCCGGCTCGCCGAGCGCAAGCAGATCAAGGCGCCGCTGGTGCCGCTGGTCGCAGGCGGCATCGCCATGATCGCCACCGGCTACTGGGCCGGGGTGCAGTGGGCCGCGGCCTCGCTCGCGCTGACCGGGCTGGCGGTGATGGTCTGGCGGATGGCCGAGCCGCCGGAGGACTACCTGCGGGACATAACGGCCGGGGTGTTCACCGCCTTCTACGTGCCGTTCCTGGCCACCTTCGTGGCGTTGATGCTGGCGGCCGACGACGGTCCCCAGCGGATCGTGCTGTTCCTGATCGTCACGATCTGCAGCGACACGGGCGCCTACGCCGTGGGCTACAAGTTCGGCAAGACCAAGCTCGCCCCGACGATCAGCCCCGGCAAGACCCGTGAGGGCCTGGCCGGCGGCATCGGCCTGTCGATGCTGGCGGGCGCCGTGCTGATGGAGCTGATCATCGACGGCGGCAGCTGGTGGCAGGGCCTGATCCTGGGCGGCTGCGCGGCGGTCACCGCGACCCTGGGCGACCTGGGCGAGTCGATGATCAAACGAGACCTCGGCATCAAGGACATGGGCACGCTGCTGCCCGGCCACGGCGGCATCATGGACCGGCTGGACTCGCTCCTGCCGACCGCCCCGGTGGTCTGGCTGCTGCTGGCGGCCTTCGTCGGCAGTTAGGGCCTGTCCGGCCGTAGGACGCCTCAGAACCTGTCCTCCGGCCGCGAGCGGCGGAAGGGCCCCGGACGCCTGCGCGTCCGGGGCCCTCGCACGTCCTGGCCTGCTCCCGGCGTCTGCGACACTGGATGAACCATGCCTAAGCCCGGAGAACTCACCTTTGTCGCGCCGCGCGGCGCCAAGCCCCCGCGACACCTCGCCGACCTGAGCCCCGCCGAGCGCAAGGAGGCCGTCGCCGAGCTGGGCGAGCAGCCGTTCCGCGCCAAGCAGCTCTCCAACCACTACTTCGGCCGGATGTCGAACGACCCGGAGGGCTGGACGGACATCCCCGCCGCCAGCCGGGAGAAGCTCACCGGGAGCCTGCTGCCGGAGCTGATGTCGGTCGTGCGGCACGTGTCCTGCGACGACGACACCACCCGCAAGACGCTCTGGAAGCTCTTCGACGGCACGCTCGTCGAGTCGGTGCTGATGCGCTACCCGGACCGGGTCACCATGTGCATCAGCTCGCAGGCGGGCTGCGGCATGAACTGCCCCTTCTGCGCGACCGGCCAGGCCGGGCTGACCCGCAACCTGTCCACCGCCGAGATCGTCGAGCAGATCGCCGCCGGGATGCGCGCGCTCAAGGCCGGCGAGATCCCCGGTGGCGAGGCGCGGCTGTCGAACGTGGTCTTCATGGGCATGGGTGAGCCGCTGGCCAACTACAACCGGGTGCTGGCCGCGATCCGCCGGCTGACCGACCCGGCGCCGGACGGTTTCGGCCTGTCCCAGCGCGGTGTCACGGTGTCGACCGTCGGCCTGGTCCCGGCGATGAACCGGCTGGCCGACGAGGGCCTCAGCTGCCGCCTGGCGCTGTCGCTGCACGCCCCGGACGACGAGCTGCGCGACGAGCTGGTGCCGGTGAACACCCGCTGGAAGGTCGCCGAGGTGTTGGATGCCGCGTGGAACTACGCGGAGAAGTCCGGCCGGCGGATCTCCATCGAGTACGCGCTGATCAAGGACATCAACGACCAGGCGTGGCGGGCGGACCTGCTCGGCCGGCTGATCAAGAACCACCGGGTGCACGTCAACCTGATCCCGCTGAACCCGACGCCGGGCTCCAAGTGGACCGCCTCCCGGCCCGAGGACGAGCGCGAGTTCGTCCGCCGGCTCCAGTCGCACGGGGTGCCGACGACCGTCCGCGACACCCGGGGCCAGGAGATCGACGGCGCCTGCGGTCAGCTCGCCGCGGCGGGCTGAGCCGGCGGGTCAAGGCAAACCGGCAGGTCAACGCAAGCCGGCGGGTCAACGCAAGCCGGCAGGCCAACGCAAACCGACGGGCCAACGCAAACCGGCAGGTCGGCGACAGCCGTAAGGTCAGCGCAGGCCGGCGGCCGCCAGTGCGGCGGTCGCCCCGCCGGTCACCAGCAGCGTGGTGCCCACCGCCAGGGTGCGCAGCGCGACCGCGCCGAACAGCAGCCGGGGCGAGGTGCCGAGGCGCAGCAGCACGTCGGTGACGTCCCGGCGGTCGGTGCGGACCTCGGCCAGCCGGGTGACCACGGCGGCGGCCGCGCAGCCGAGCACCAGGCAGGCCTCGACGGCGGGCAGCGCGTCGGCGCTGTCGGGCGTGCCGATCCAGTAGCGGATGGTGGTGAGCACCAGCGCGAGGGCAAGGGTGAGCACGGCCAGCGGAGGGCCGAGGCGGCGGGCCTGGGCGGTGAGTCCGCGGCCGGCCAGCAGCCGCAGCGGGGTGGGCCGGCCGAGCGCGAGCAGCCGCCCGGTCCAGGACAGCAACGGGCCGGTGAGCAGGGCGAGTCCGACCGCGCTGGCGGACCAGCCGCCGAGTGCGGCGGTGCTGGTGCTGCCGAGCCCGGCGGGCAGGTGGATCGGCCGGCCGTCGGCGGCGGCGCCGGGCCGCAGGGCGATGAGTTCGAGGGCGAGGCCGATCACGGCGAGCCCGACGGGCAGGGCGACCCGCAGGGCGCCGAAGCCGGTGCCGCCGCGGGTGCGGGTGCGGCCGCCGGGCAGGTACTCGGTGGGCGGGACGGCGCAGGCCGCGGCGATCCCGGCGGTGAGCGGGACCAGGGCGAGCAGGGCGACCGGCGCGACGGTCGGCAGCGGTACGCCCATGCCGAGGTCGCGGGCGAGCGCGGGCCCGGCGATGTCGTTGCGCAGGACCAGGAAGACCAGCAGGGTGAGCACGCTGCCGAGGGTGCAGGCGAGCACGACCTCACCGGCGATCAGGGTGCGGATCCGGCCGGAGCCGGCTCCGGCGGCGCGCAGGCCGGTGATCCGTTCGGGCCGCTGGGCGGGTACGGCGCGGGCGGCGACGGCCGCGAACCAGGCGACGGCGGCGAGCGGGGGCAGGCACCAGAGCAGTCGCACCAGCGCGTCCTCGCCGCCGAGCGGGTCGCTCATCGCCCGGCCGAGGGAGCGCAGCAGGAAGGCGGAGACCACGGCGGCGGCCAGCACGGTGAGCAGCCAGCGGCCGAGGTCGGGCACCCGGTAGCCCCGGGCCAGACGGAGATAGAACACGTCGACTCTTTCAGCGGCTCGGCGTCGTCAGCGGCGGGTGGCCGAGACGGCGGACGCGCCGGCCGCGCCCGGGACGGCGTGCCCGCGCGGGACGGGGGCGGCGGGGGCGGTGAGCCGTCCGTCGACGAGGGCGACGGCGCGGTCCGCGAACCGGACGAGCTCGGGGTCGTGAGTGGCCAGGACAAGGGTGAGCTGGTGTGACCGGGCCGCGCTGGTCAGTATCCGCAGGACCTGGTCGGCGGCCTCGCGGTGGAGCGGGGCGGTGGGGTCGTCGGCGAAGACGACGGGCGGCAGCGGGGCGAGGGCGCGGGCGACGGCGATCCGCTGGCGCTGGCTCTGGAGCAGCCGGTCGGGGCGCTGCCGGGCGACCTCGCCGACGTCGAGGCGTTCCAGCCATTCGTCGGCGGCGGTGTAGGCGGCCTTGTTGCCGGCGCCGGCGAGCAGCAGCGGCAGGGCAACGTTCTCCCGGGCGGTCAGTTCGGGTACCAGGTGGGGTTCGGAGCCGACGAAGCCGAAGCGGTCGCGGCGCAGCCTTTCGCGCCCGGCCCGGCCGAGGGTGTGGACGGGCGCGCTGTTGAACCAGACCTCGCCCTCGTCGACGGTGAGGAGGGCGGAGAGGCAGCCGAGGAGGGTGCTCTTGCCGGAGCCGCGCGGGCCGGTGACGGCGAGCACTTCGCCCTCGCGGACGCCGATCGAGATGCCCCGTAGGGCGGGGGTGCCGTGATGGGACTTGACGATCCCCCGGGCCCACAGCACGTCGTTGTCAGGCGGTGCCGCTGACATGAGGTTCCATCCTGGGTGGCCGCAGGGATATGACAGTCGTCAGATTAGAACGACTGGGGCCTGGTGCGGTTGCGGCGCTCTGGTCCATCGCGGGCAAATCACCCGCAATCAGGCATGTTTGATCGGCCGGCAGCGCCGGAAAACGCCGAAGGGCGGTCCCGGGGGAGTGGGACCGCCCTTCGGCGGAGGGTGGGGAAGGAGGATCAGGGGGTCAGATCTTCGCCCACGCGTCGGTGAGGCTGGTCCGCAGGATCTGCTCGATCTCGTCGAAGGTCGACTGGTTGGAGATCAGCGGCGGGGCCAGCTGGATGACCGGGTCGCCACGGTCGTCGGCGCGGCAGTACAGGCCGTTGTCGAAGAGGGCCTTCGACAGGAAGCCGTAGAGGACGCGCTCGACCTCGTCGTCGTTGAACGACTCCTTGGTGACCTTGTCCTTCACGAGCTCGATGCCGTAGAAGTACCCGTTGCCGCGGACGTCGCCGACGATCGGCAGGTCGCGCAGCTTGTTCAGGGTGCCCAGGAACGCGGCCTCGTTGTCGAGGACGTGCTGGTTCAGGCCCTCGCGCTCGAAGATGTCGAGGTTGGCCAGCGCCACCGCGGAGGAGACCGGGTGGCCGCCGAAGGTGTAGCCGTGCAGGAAGGTGTTGTCACCCTTGTAGAACGGCTCGGCGAGGCGGTCCGAGATGATCGTGGCGCCGATCGGGGAGTAGCCCGAGGTCATGCCCTTGGCGCAGGTGATCATGTCGGGCTGGTAGCCGAACTTGTCGGCGCCGAACATGGTGCCCAGGCGGCCGAAGGCGCAGATGACCTCGTCCGAGACCAGCAGCACGTCGTGGCGGTCGCAGATCTCGCGCAGGCGCTGGAAGTACCCGGGCGGCGGCGGGAAGCAGCCGCCGGCGTTCTGCACCGGCTCGACGAAGACGGCGGCGACGGTCTCGGCGCCCTCGTTGAGGATGGCCACCTCGATCTCGTCGGCGCACCAGCGGCCGTAGGCCTCGGGGTCGACCGTGCCGTCCGGGCCTTCGAGGAAGGCGGGGGCGCGGTAGATGTTGGTGTTCGGGGCCTTGTGGGTGCCTGGCACCAGCGGCTCGAACGGGGCCTTCAGGCCCGGCAGGCCGGTGATCGACAGGGCGCCCTGCGGGGTGCCGTGGTAGGCGACGGCGCGCGAGATGACCTTGTACTTGGTCGGCTTGCCGGTCAGCTTGAAGTACTGCTTGGCGAGCTTCCAGGCGGTCTCGACGGCCTCGCCGCCACCGGTGGAGAAGAAGACCTTGTTCAGGTCGCCCGGGGCGTAGTTGGCCAGGCGCTCGGCCAGCTCGACGGCCTTCGGGTGGGCGTAGCTCCACACCGGGAAGAAGGCGAGCTCCTTGGCCTGCTTGGCGGCGGCCTCGGCCAGCTCCTCGCGGCCGTGGCCGGCCTGGACGACGAACAGGCCGGCGAGGCCGTCGAGGTACTTGCGTCCCTTGTCGTCCCAGACGTAGGTGCCTTCGCCCTTGACGATCGTCGGCACGGGGGAGTTCTCGTACGACGACATGCGGGTGAAGTGCATCCACAGGTGGTCGTAGGCGGTCTTGGAAAGGTCCTTCTGCGCCGGGTCGGCTGTCATCGGGTGCCCCAGGTGTAGGTCTGTTTCCGGAGCTTCAGGTAGACGAAGCTCTCGGTGCTCCGCACGCCGGGAAGCGCGCGGATGCGCTTGTTGATCAGTTCGAGCAGGTGCTCGTCGTCCTCGCAGACCAGTTCGGCCAGGAGGTCGAACGAGCCTGCGGTGCAGACGACGTAGTCGACCTCGTCGAGGGCGGCCAGCGCGTCGGCGACGGGCTCGATGTCGCCTTCGACCCGGATGCCGACCATCGCCTGGCGGGTGAAGCCGACGGTGAGCGGGTCCGTGACGGCGACGATCTGCATCACGCCCTGGTCGAGCAGCTTCTGGACGCGCTGGCGCACGGCCGCCTCGGACAGGCCGACGGCCTTGCCGATGGCGGCGTACGGGCGGCGTCCGTCCTCCTGGAGCTGCTCGATGATCGCCTTGGAGGCGGCATCGAGGGGAACGCTCGCGTTCCGGTCGCGGTTGGCCACGCCGCCACTGTGCCTGATCGTTCCCCTGTTCGCAAGCGAGGAATCTGCTGATTTCGTCGTGATCTTGGAATCCGGGTACGGATTTCATCGCCTACATGTACTGCGCCTGTCGATACCAGCAGTCATGCGGCTACCCTGGCACGGTACGCGCGCAGCCCCGCAGCGCAGCGCGCGTTCCCCCAAACCAGTGGACCGCGCCGTCCAGGGCCCGGCCACCCGACACCCTTCGTGCGCCGGACCCGCCGACGTACCATGGCGCCGGAATCTGCAACGCCGCAGGCCCAGACCGAGGAGAGACCCCGTGAGCGACCTTCGCACGCTGCGCAACTACATCAACGGTGAGTTCGTCGACGCGGCGGACGGCCGCACGCTCGACATCGTCGACCCCACCACCGGTGAGGCCTACGCGACGTCCCCGCTGTCCGGTGCCTCCGATGTGGACGCCGCGATGGCCTCGGCCGCCGCCGCCTTCCCGGTCTGGCGCGACGCCACCCCGAGCACCCGCCAGAAGCTGCTGCTCAAGATCGCCGACGCGGTCGAGGCCCGGGCCGACGAGCTCGTCGAGGCGGAGGTCCGCAACACGGGCAAGCCGCGCGGGCTGACCCTCTCGGAGGAGATCGGTCCGATGGTGGACCAGATCCGCTTCTTCGCCGGTGCCGCCCGCATGCTGGAGGGCAAGGCCGCCGGGGAGTACATGGACGGGATGACCTCGATCGTCCGCCGCGAGCCGGTCGGCGTCTGTGCCCAGGTCGCGCCGTGGAACTACCCGATGATGATGGCCGTCTGGAAGTTCGCCCCGGCCATCGCCGCGGGCAACACCGTCGTCCTGAAGCCCTCGGACACCACCCCGGCCTCCACCGTCCTGCTCGCCGAGATCATCGGCGGCGTCCTCAAGGACCTGGAGCTGCCGGCCGGCGTCTTCAACGTGATCTGCGGCGACCGCGAGTCCGGCCGGCTGATGGTCGAGCACAAGACCCCGGCGATGGCCTCCATCACCGGTTCGGTCCGGGCCGGCATCCAGGTCGCCGAGTCCGCCTCCAAGGACGTCAAGCGCGTCCACCTGGAGCTGGGCGGCAAGGCCCCGGTCGTGGTCTTCGAGGACGCCGACATCGCCGAGGCCGTCGAGGGCATCTCGGTCGCGGGCTACTTCAACGCCGGCCAGGACTGCACCGCCGCCACCCGCGTGCTGGTGCACGAGTCGATCCACGACGCCTTCGTCGAGGCGCTGGCCAAGGCCGCGGCCGAGACCAAGACCGGCGGCGTGGACGACGAGGACGTGCTGTACGGCCCGCTGAACAACGCCAACCAGCTGAAGCAGGTGGCCGGCTTCATCGAGCGGCTGCCCGCCCACGCCAAGATCGAGGCCGGTGGCCACCAGGTCGGCGAGAAGGGCTACTTCTACGCCCCGACCGTCGTCTCCGGCCTGCGGCAGGACGACGAGATCATCCAGAACGAGGTCTTCGGCCCGGTCATCACCGTGCAGAAGTTCACCGACGAGGACCAGGCCGTCGACTACGCCAACGGCGTCGACTTCGCGCTGGCCTCCTCGGTGTGGACCAAGGACCACGCCCGCGCCATGCGGATGTCGCGCCGACTGGACTTCGGCTGCGTCTGGATCAACACCCACATCCCGCTGGTCGCCGAGATGCCGCACGGCGGCTTCAAGAAGTCCGGCTACGGCAAGGACCTCTCCGCGTACGGCTTCGAGGACTACACCCGGGTGAAGCACGTCATGACCGCGATCTAGCGGGTCGTGACGGTTGAGCGCTGTATGACGGCGATCTGATCGCATGTCCATCGTGTGAACGGACAATGGGCCCGGGTCCTTTCGACCCGGGCCCGGTGTCTTTGCATCCTGTCGGCCGTTCGCGTGACCGGCTGACAAGATGAAACTGCACTTCGGGGCCGCGACTCCCTAGCCTTACCGGCATGAGCATCCCCACCGCTGACTCAGCCGCCGGCCAGGCGGTCAAGGCCGCCGACCGCGCGCACGTCTTCCACTCGTGGTCCGCCCAGGCGCTGATCGACCCCCTCGCGGTGGCCGGCGCCGAGGGCTCGTACTTCTGGGACTACGACGGCAACCGCTACCTCGACTTCTCCTCGCAGCTGGTCAACACCAACATCGGTCACCAGCACCCGAAGGTGGTCGCCGCGATCCAGGAGCAGGCGGCGAAGCTCTGCACCATCGCCCCCGGCTTCGCGGTCGAGGCGCGCAGCGAGGCCGCCCGGCTGATCGCCGAGCGCACCCCCGGCGACCTCGACAAGATCTTCTTCACCAACGGCGGCGCCGAGGCGGTCGAGAACGCCGTCCGGCTGGCCCGGCTGCACACCGGCCGGCAGAAGGTCATGTCCGCCTACCGCTCGTACCACGGCGCCACCGCCAACGCGATCGCCCTCACCGGCGACCCGCGGCGCTGGGCCAACGAGACCGGCGTCTCCGGCGTGGTGCACTTCTGGGGCCCGTACGCCTACCGCTCCAACTTCCACGCCGAGAACGAGGCGCAGGAGTGCGAGCGCGCGCTGGAGCACCTGGAGCAGGTGATCGCCTTCGAGGGCCCCGGGACGATCGCGGCGATCATCCTGGAGACCGTGGTCGGCACCGCGGGGATCCTGATCCCGCCGGCGGGCTACCTGGCCGGGGTGCGGGAGATCTGCGACCGCTTCGGCATCGTGTTCATCCTCGACGAGGTGATGGCCGGCTTCGGCCGCACCGGCGAGTGGTTCGCCGCCGACCACTGGGGCGTCACCCCGGACCTGCTGACCTTCGCCAAGGGCGTCAACTCGGGCTACGTCCCGCTGGGCGGCGTGGCGATCAGCGCCGAGATCGCCGCCACCTTCGCCGAGCGGGCGTTCCCGGGCGGGCTCACCTACTCCGGCCACCCGCTGGCCTGCGCCTCGGCCGTCGCCACCATCACCGCCATGGCGGAGGAGGGCATCGTCGAGAACGCCAAGCACATCGGCGAGACCGTGCTCGGCCCCGGCCTGCGGGAGCTGGCCGAGCGGCACCCCTCGATCGGCGAGGTCCGCGGCCTCGGCGTGTTCTGGGCGCTCGACCTGGTGAAGGACCGCGGGACCCGCGAGCCGCTGGTCCCGTACAACGCGGCCGGCCCCGCCAACGCGCCGATGGCCGAGCTGGCCGCCGCCTGCAAGCAGCGCGGGCTCTGGCCGTTCGTCAACATGAACCGCCTCCACGTCGTCCCGCCGTGCACCGTCACCGAGGAGGAGGCCAAGACCGGTCTCGCGGTGCTCGACGAGGTGCTGTCGCTCGCCGACGTGCACACCGTCTGACGTACCGACCGGACGGCCCCGGGTGTCGCGCACGCCCGGGGCCGTCCCACGCTCCGGAGGCCTTCCCCATGCCCAGCAGCACCACCCCGACCCGCCCCCACAACTCCCGTACGATCCGCCGGCGTTCGGTGCTCGGCGGGGCCGCGCTGCTCGGCGCCGGCACGCTGACCGGCTGCGGCATCCCGTCCGCGTACGTCGCCGAGGACCGCCGCTCGGTCCAGGACCGCTCGGACCGCGAGCAGCGGCTCGCCTTCTCCAACTGGACCCAGTACATCGACACCGACGACCAGGGCCACCGGCCGACCCTGGACGCCTTCACCGAGCGGACCGGCATCGCGGTCACCTACACCGAGGACATCAACGACAACGACGAGTTCTTCGGAAAGATCAGCCCGGTGCTCACCCAGGGCGCCGACCCCGGCCGGGACCTCATGGTGGTCAGCGACTGGATGGCCGGCCGGTACGTCTCGCTCGGCTGGGTGCAGGCCATGGACCGGGCCAACCTGCCCAACGTCACCGCCAACCTGGACCCGCAGCTCGCCGACCCGGCCTTCGACCCCGGGCGTCGGCGCAGCGTGCCCTGGCAGTCCGGGATCACCGGCATCGCGTACAACCGCAAGGCGCTCGGCCGGGAGCTGAAGTCGACCGCGGACCTCTGGGCGCCCGATCTCAAGGGCCGGGTCACCCTGTTCGCCGGGCTGGACGAGGCGCTCGGGCTGCTGATGCTCGCTCAGGGTGCGGACGTCTCCCGGTTCGGCGAGGACGACGCGCACCGGGCGATGGATACCGTGCAGAAGATGGTCGACACCGGCCACATCCGCCGCTTCACCGGCAACGACTACACCAGCGACCTCGCCTCCGGTGCCGCCGTCGCCTGCCAGGCCTACTCCGGCGACGCCGTCCAACTGACCGCCCAGAACCCGGACATCGAGTTCGTGGTGCCGCAGGAGGGCGGCGAGCTGTGGGCGGAGAGCCTGATGATCCCCAATCGGGCCCGGCACAAGCGCAACGCCGAGCTGCTGATCGACCACTACTACCAGCCCGAGGTGGCCGCCGAACTCGCCGCGTTCGTCCAGTACATCTGCCCGGTGCCGGCCGCCCGCGAGGTGCTGGCGGCCAGCGGCGACAAGGACAAGGCCGAACTGGCGGAGAACCCGCTGCTCTTCCCGACCGACGAGATGCGCGCCCGGCTGCACACCATGCGCGACGTCACCTCGGCGGAGCGGCCCGAACTGCACAAGGTCTGGGGGCGCATCACCGGCGTGTAGGCCACCGGCGGTCAGCGGTCAGCGGTCAGCGGTCAGCGGTCAGCGGTCGGCGGTCAGCGGCGGACGGCGTCCAGGGCGAGCAGCGCCACGTGCAGGGAGAGGCAGGACTCCACCTGGTCGAGGTCGACGCCGAGGATCCGCTCGACCTTGTGCAGGCGGTCGTAGAAGGACGGCCGGGACAGGTGCGCGGCGTCGGCCGCCGCCGACTTGTTCCGGCCCTGCTCCAGGTAGATCCGCAGCATCTGCACCAACTGGCCGTTGTGCTCGGCGTCGTGGGCCAGCAGCGGGCCCAGCTCCCGCTCCACGTAGGTCTGCAGCCGGGCGTCGTCGCGCAGCAGGTGGAGCAGGCCGCGCAGCCGGACGTCCGGCAGCCGGTAGTACGAGGCGGCCCGGCCGCCGGGCGCGTCGTGCAGGGCCGCGTCGGCGACCTGGGTGGCCTCCAGCAGGGTGCGCCGGGCGTCCCGGACGGAGCCGACCGAGGAGCCGACCGCGACCACCGGGGCCGGTGCGGCGGCGGCGTCGTCCCGGCCGGCCTCGGCCGACATCCGGCGCAGCGTGGCCGAGAAGGCGTCCAGGGCGGCGTGCTCGTCCTGCTGGGTGCCGAGCGTGATCAGCACGCCGACGCCCTCGTCGTCCAGCGCGCCGACCAGGGCGGAGAGCCGGCAGGCCCGGACGGCTCCCGCGGCGAGCTCGGTGAAGTCGCGCAGCCGGGCCTGCGCCTCCAGGGCGGCCGGGATCGGGCCGCGCCGCTGCCGCAGCACCACCCCGACCAGCCGGCGGCCCTCCAGCGGGACGCCGAGCGCCTGGGCGCGCAGGGCCACCTCGGAGACGGTCAGCGCGTGGGTGAGGATGCCGGACAGCAGGGTGCGGTGGGTCTGCCGCTCCAGGCTCTCCCGGTCGCGCACCACCAGCCGGTTGAGCGCCAGAGCGGAGGCGCCGCGTTCCAGCAGCATGGTGTGCGGGTGGGCCTCGGTCTCGGGCAGCGGGCCCGGATCCTGCACCAGCACCAGTCGGCCCCAGTCCTGGCCGCGGGCGCCGACCGTGGTCACCAGCCAGCCGCTGCGCGGGTCGTGCCCGGTGCGGCCGGGCGGGCGGACCCCGCGGGAGCGGCGCTCCCAGTCCTCCAGCAGTTCGACCTCCGGGCGGCCGGCGGTGTCGTGGGCGAGCACCTGGTGCGCGAGGTTCTCCAGGACAACCGGCGCGCCCGCCATCCGGGCCACCTGGCGGATCACCTCGGGCGGCTCGGCGCCCTCCACCACCAGCTCGTTGAACACCTGGTGGACGGCCTCGGAGACGCGCAGCTGCTCCAGCTGGGCGTTGACCACCAGCGCGTGCACGGCCTCGGTGACGGCGACGAAGCGCAGCTCGCGGCGGAGCGTGATCAGCGGCAGGCCGCGCTGTTCGGCGGCGTGCACCAGGGCGCGGGGCAGCGAGTCGAAGTAGCGCCGGCCGTACTCGACGACCAGTCCGGCGACCCCCACCTCGTCCAGTTCGCGGACGTAGCGGGCCAGGCCCTCGCGGTCGTCGGGCAGCGCGATGCCGGTGGTGAGCACCAGTTCGCCGCCCTGGAGCATCCCGGCGACGTCGGGCAGTTCGCTCACGTGGACCCAGCGGACCGGCCGCTCCAGGTGGTCGGCGCCGGCGACGACCTGGGGCAGGCCGCGCCGCATCACCTCCAGGTCGAGCACACGGGCGACGGTGGGGAGCATCGCGGGCCTCCAGGGCCTTGAGGGACCAGAGTGTCAGGTAAATCATCCATCGCGGCGACGACCTGTCGCCCTCGGTGAACCCTTGCACCCTGTAAGGCCCTACCCGCCGAGGTTGTCGGAGTGACCCTTGTCACGCCGGGGCGGCAACGGGCATGGTCAGCGGGTCGGCTGTGGCGAAAAACAGACCTCACGCCGGAATCCATCGCGTTGCCGGAATGCAACAGCGGAATCCCTTGTCCGGAGTCCGCCGGACTGCCAGGATCGCGCAACCCCGGTGATCAGCCGGTCGGATTCCCCCACCGCACAACCGTGAGAATCGCCGTGGCAGTCGACCCACCGGCACTTGGAGGAACCAGATGGACCTGACCGACTTCGGCGCGGGCGCGCAGTACATCGCGGGCCGTCGGACCCGGGGGAGCGGCGAGCCCTT
Source organism: Kitasatospora sp. NPDC056731 (assembly GCF_040687675.1). Classification (NCBI taxonomy): domain Bacteria; kingdom Bacillati; phylum Actinomycetota; class Actinomycetes; order Kitasatosporales; family Streptomycetaceae; genus Kitasatospora; species Kitasatospora sp. NPDC056731. The sequence continues at coordinate 10,747 of NZ_JBFBNR010000032.1, read as the reverse complement.
CCAGGTCGTCAACCCCGCGGACGGCAGCGTGGTCGAGCAGGTCGCCCTGGCCACCACCGGCGAGGTCGACGCGGCCGTGGCCGCCGCGAAGGCGGCCCTGCCCGGCTGGTCCCGCGCCACCCCCGGCGCCCGCTCCGAGGCGCTGACCGCACTGGCCGCCGTCCTGGCCTCGGCGAGCGCCGACCTCGCCCGGGTGGAGACCGCGCAGACCGGCAAGCCGGTCAAGCTGGCCACCGAGTTCGACGTCCCCGGCACCATCGACAACGTGGCGTTCTTCGCCGGCGCCGCCCGCAACCTGGAGGGCAAGGCGGCCGGCGAGTACTCCGGCGACCACACCTCCTACGTGCGCCGCGAGGCGATCGGCGTGGTCGGCTCGATCTCGCCGTGGAACTACCCGCTGCAGATGGCCGCCTGGAAGGTCCTGCCGGCGATCGCGGCGGGAAACACCATCGTGCTCAAGCCGTCCGAGCTGACCCCGCTCACCTCGCTGATGTTCGCCCGGGCCTGCACCGAGGCGGGCATCCCCGACGGCGTGGTCAACGTGGTCACCGGCGCCGGACGCACCACCGGCGAGCACCTGGTCGCGCACCCGGACGTCGCCATGGTGTCCTTCACCGGCTCCACCCCGGTCGGCCGCAGGGTCGCCGAACTCGCCACCGCGAGCGTCAAGCGCACCCACCTGGAGCTCGGCGGCAAGGCCCCGTTCGTGGTCTTCGACGACGCCGACCTCGACGCCGCCGTGCACGGCGCGGTCGCCGCCTCGCTGATCAACGGCGGCCAGGACTGCACCGCCGCCACCCGCGCGTACGTCCAGCGCCCGCTGTACGACGCGTTCGTGGCCGGCGTGGCCGAGCTGTACGCCGCGATCCGGATCGGCGACCCGCTCAACCCGCACACCGACCTCGGCCCGCTGGTCTCGTACACCCACCGGGACCGGGTGGCCGGCTTCGTCGAACGCGCCCGCTCCTACGCCACCGTGGTCACCGGCGGCCGCGCCCCGGAGAAGGGCCACGACGGCACCGACCTCACCCGCGGCGCGTACTACGCGCCCACCCTGATCACCGGCGCCGCCCAGGACAGCGAGGTGGTCCAGGGCGAGATCTTCGGCCCGGTGCTCGTCGTGCTGCCCTTCGACACCGACGACGAGGGCCTGCGGCTGGCCAACGACACCCCCTACGGCCTGGCCGCCTCCGCCTGGACGGGCAACGTGCACCGCTCGCTGCGCGCCACCCGGGAGATCGCGGCCGGGTGCGTCTGGGTCAACGACCACATCCCGATCATCAGCGAGATGCCGCACGGCGGCTACAAGGCGTCCGGCTACGGCAAGGACATGTCCCAGTACTCGCTGGACGAGTACACCCAGGTCAAGCACGTCATGTTCGACACCACCGCGGTGGCCCGCAAGGACTGGCACCGCACCGTCTTCGGAGACAGATAACCCCTGCCCAGGGGCGCCGCCCCCAGGGCGCCCCGATTCGACCTCTTACCCCCAGGAGGCCCGTTCCATGGCGTTCAACGAGTTCACCGACGGTCTGCCCGAACCGGTCCGCAAGGCCTGGGAACGCAGCCTGACCAGCGGCCGGGCCGCGATCGGCCGCCGCACCCTGCTGCGGGCCGCCGCGCTGACCGCCGGTGCGGGCACGCTGGCCGCCTGCGGGATCCCGGCGGCCAGGACCGTCGGCGGCGACTCGACCGCCAACGCCGCCAAGGACCTCTCGGACACCGAGAAGGTGGTCAACTTCTCCAACTGGCCGCTGTACATCGACACCGACGAGAAGGACAAGCAGAAGCACGGCACCCTGGACGCCTTCACCGCGGCCACCGGCGTCAAGGTCAGGTACAACGAGGACGTCAACGACAACGTCGAGTTCTTCGGCAAGGTCAAGCCGCAGCTCGCGGCCGGCCAGGACACCGGCCGCGACCTGATGGTCCTCACCGACTGGATGGCCGCCCGGATGATCCGGCTCGGCTGGGCGCAGAAGCTCAACCCGGCGAACGTCACCACCGCGATCACCACCATCGACTCCCGCTTCCGCGCCCCCGACTGGGACCCGGGCCGGCTGTACTCCTACCCGTGGGCCGGCATCCAGGTCGTCATCGCCTACAACAAGAAGGCGACCAAGGGGAAGGAGGTCACCAGCGTCTCCCAACTGCTGGACGACCCCGACCTCAAGGGCCGGGTCACCTTCCTCTCCGAGATGCGCGACAGCATCGGGATCACCCTGCTGGACCTGGGCAAGGACCCGGCGAAGTTCACCGCCGACGACTACGACGCCGCCGTCGCCCGGCTGCAGAAGGGCGTCGACAGCAAGCAGATCCGCCGCTTCACCGGCAACGACTACGGCCAGGAGCTGTCCTCCGGCGACATCGCGGCCTGCGTCGCCTGGGGCGGTGACCTGATCCAACTGCGCGCCGACAACCCGGACATCGAATTCGTCATCCCGGAGAAGGGCTACGTCTCCTCGACGGACAACATGCTGATCCCGGCCCGGGCGCAGCACAAGGCGAACGCGGAAAAGCTGATCGACTTCTACTATCAGCCGAAGATCGCGGCGCAGCTGGTCGCGGGCATCGGCTTCGTCTCCGCCGTCACCGGGATGAAGGACGAACTCGCCGCCCTCGCCCCGGACAGCGCGGCCAACCCGCTGGTCGTACCCACCCCCGAGATGGCGGCCAAGTCGCACGTGTTCCGCACCCTCACCGAGACCGAGGAGAGCGACTTCGAGCAGAAGTTCTCCAAGCTCATTGGCGCCTGACCCCCCCCACGCGCGGCCCACTCCCGGCAGAGAACCCAGGAAGACACCCATGACAGACCAGCAGCGCGACGCGGCTGCCGGCGGCGACGTCCGCCTCACCGGCATCGGCAAGACCTACGGCGCCTTCACCGCCGTCCACCCGCTCGACCTCACCGTCCCGCAGGGCTCCTTCTTCGCCCTGCTCGGCGCCTCCGGCTGCGGCAAGACCACCACCCTGCGCATGATCGCCGGCCTGGAGGAGCCCACCAGCGGCACCGTCCTGATCGGCGGCCAGGACGTCACCGCCCTGCCCCCGTACAAGCGGCCGGTGAACACCGTCTTCCAGAGCTACGCGCTCTTCCCGCACCTCGACATCTTCGAGAACGTCGCCTTCGGCCTGCGCCGCCGCGGCCGCAAGGACGTCAAGAAGCAGGTCGAGGAGATGCTGGAGCTGGTCGAACTCGGCCAGTACGCCCGGCGCAAGCCGCACCAGCTCTCCGGCGGCCAGCAGCAGCGCGTCGCCGTCGCCCGCGCCCTGATCAACCACCCCCAGGTGCTGCTCCTCGACGAGCCGCTCGGCGCACTCGACCTCAAGCTCCGCCGCCAGATGCAGCTGGAGCTCAAGCGGATCCAGACCGAGGTCGGCATCACCTTCGTGCACGTCACCCACGACCAGGAGGAGGCCATGACGATGGCCGACACCATCGCGGTGATGAACGGCGGCCGGGTCGAGCAACTGGGCGCCCCCGCCGAGCTGTACGAGAACCCCGCCACCACCTTCGTGGCCAACTTCCTCGGCCAGTCCAACCTGCTGCCCGCCGAGGTCACCGGCACCGACGGCGGCGACCTGCTGCTCACCGCGGGCGGCGTCCGCCTCGCCGTGCCCAAGGCGCGCTGCGCCACCGAGGCCAGGCAGGTCCACCTGGGCGTGCGCCCGGAGAAGATCACCATCGCGCACGCCTCCGCCGAGGTCGCCGACGGCCGCAACCGGCTGGCCGGCACCGTCCTCGACTCCAGCTTCATCGGCGTCTCCACCCAGTACGTGGTGCGCACCGACGGCGGCCAGGAGGTCACCGTCTTCGAGCAGAACATGGAGCGCGACGCCCGGATCGTCCCCGGCGCGCCCGTCCTGCTGCACTGGAACCCGGCGCACTCCTTCGCCCTGGACGCCGCGCAGGCGATCGACGCGGGCACCGCGGAGGAGGCCGCATGACCACCACCACCCCGGCCGCCCCGTCACAGGTCATACCGCTCGCGGAACCGGCACGGAAGCCGAAGCGCAAGCTCACCGCGTACTGGCTGCTGCTGCCCGGAATCGCCTGGCTCGTCGTCTTCTTCGCCGTCCCGATGGTCTACCAGGCGTCCACCTCGCTGCAGACCGGCTCGCTCGAAGCGGGCTTCAAGGTCACCTGGCACCTCGCGACCTACTGGGACGCCCTGGTCGAGTACAAGTGGCACTTCGTCCGCTCGTTCTCCTACGCGGGCATCGCCACCGTGCTCTGCCTGGCCGTCGGCTACCCGCTCGCGTACACGATCGCCTTCAAGGCGAGCAAGCGCTGGCGCAACGTCATCCTGATCCTGGTCATCGCGCCGTTCTTCACCAGCTTCCTGATCCGCACGCTGGCCTGGAAGACCATCCTGTCCGACGGCGGGCCGGTGGTCGGGGTGCTCAACACCCTGCACGTCCTGGACGTCACCAACGCGCTCGGCCTCACCTCCGGCGACCGGGTGCTCGCTACGCCGCTCGCCGTGGTCTGCGGTCTCACCTACAACTTCCTGCCGTTCATGATCCTGCCGCTGTACACCTCGCTGGAGCGGATCGACCCCCGCCTGCACGAGGCGGCCGGCGACCTGTACGCCCGGCCGTTCACCACCTTCCGCAAGGTCACCTTCCCGATCTCGCTGCCCGGGGTGGTCGCCGGCACCCTGCTCACCTTCATCCCGGCCTCCGGCGACTACATCAACGCCCAGCTGCTGGGCTCGCCGAGCGAGCAGATGGTCGGCAACGGCATCCAGAAGCAGTTCCTGAACGTGCTCGACTACCCCACGGCTGCCGCACTGAGCTTCATCCTGATGGCCCTGATCCTGGGCATGGTGACGGTCTACATGCGCAAGGCCGGGACGGAGGAACTGGTCTGATGTCCCGGATTACCAAGTGGATACGCGCCCACCTGGTGGTGCTGGCCGGCGTGCTGGCCCTCGCCTACCTGGTGCTGCCCAACCTGGTCGTGCTCGCCTTCTCGTTCAACAAGCCGGTCGGCAAGTTCAACTACGAGTGGAACGAGTTCTCCACCGACGCCTGGACCAACCCCTGCGGCGTGGCCGACATGTGCCAGTCGCTCTCGCTCAGCCTGCAGATCGCGGTGCTCGCCACCATCGGCGCCACCGTGCTCGGCACCATGGTCGCCTTCGCACTGGCCCGCTACCGCTTCCGCGGCCGCTCGGCCACCACCGCGATGATCTTCCTGCCGATGGCCATGCCCGAGGTGGTCATGGCCGCCTCGCTCGGGACCCTGTTCCTCAACATGCGCATCCCGTTCGGCTTCACCACCATCCTCATCGCGCACATCATGTTCTGCCTCAGCTTCGTGGTGACGGCCGTCAAGGCCCGCGTGATGAGCATGGACCCGAGGCTCGAACAGGCCGCCCAGGACCTCTACGCGACCCCCACCCAGACCTTCCTGCGGGTCACCCTGCCGCTGGCCGCCCCCGGCATCGCGGCGGGAGCGCTGCTCAGCTTCGCGCTCTCCTTCGACGACTTCATCATCACCCAGTTCAACTCGGGCCCGACCACGGTCACCTTCCCGATGTTCGTCTGGGGCGCGTCGCAGCGCGGCATCCCGGTACAGGTGAACGTCATCGGCACCGCGATGTTCATCGCCGCCGTCGCGCTGACCGTCGCCGGCCAGTGGCTGGGAAACCGCCGGAAGGCCACCGCCTGACGTACGGTCGGGTGTGGTGGCCGAACAAACCATCGCCTAAGTACAGAAAGTGGCTGATAATGCATGGACTCCGCCCGCGCACTCAGTGACGCCAGGCCCACCCCCTTCTGGCTGGAGGACCCGGGCCGGCCGGCGGCGCTGCCCGCCCTGGTCGGCGACACCACCTGCGACCTGCTGGTCGTCGGCGGCGGTTACTCCGGCCTCTGGACCGCCCTCATCGCCAAGGAACGCGACCCCTCGCTGGACGTCGTGCTGGTCGAGGGCAACGAGGTCGGGTGGGCCGCGTCCGGGCGCAACGGCGGATTCTGCGCGGCCAGCCTCACCCACGGCTTCGGCAACGGCCTGCAACGCTGGCCCGCCGAACTCGCCCAGCTGGAACGCCTCGGTGCCGCCAACCTGGACGGCATCGAGGCCACCCTCAAGCGCTACGGCATCGACGCCGAGTGGGAGCGCACCGGCGAGATCGACGTCGCCACCCAGCCGCACCAGGTCGAGGAACTCCACGAGATCGCCGAGGCCGTCGCCCGGTACGGCTTCGACATCACCGTCCTGGACGCCGACGAGCTGCGCGCCGAGGTCGACTCGCCGACCTTCCTCGGCGGCCTCTGGGACAAGGAGGGCGTGGCGATGGTCCACCCCGCCAAGCTCGCCTGGGGCCTGCGGGACGCCTGCCTGGGCCAGGGCGTGCGGATCTTCGAGCACACCCGGGCCACCGACCTGCGGGAGTACGGCAGCGGCATGGCCGTCCGCACCCCGTACGGACGGGTCTTCGCCCGGCGCGTCGCACTCGGCACCAACGTGTTCCCGTCGCTGGTCAAGAGGGTCCGGCCGTACATCGTGCCGGTGTACGACTACGCGCTGATGACCGAGCCGCTCAGCGACGAGCAGCTCGCCGCGATCGGCTGGCGCGGCCGGCAGGGACTCGGCGACAGCGCCAACAAGTTCCACTACTTCCGGCTCTCCGCCGACAACCGGATCCTGTGGGGCGGCTACGACGCCGTCTACCACTACGGCGGCCGCGTCCGGCACGAGTACGACCAGCGGCCGGAGACCTTCCGTACGCTGGCGAACCACTTCTTCCGCTGCTTCCCGCAGCTGGAGGGCCTGCGGTTCACCAACGCCTGGGGCGGCGCCATCGACACCTGCAGCCGGTTCTCGGCGTTCTTCGACACTGCCTACCGGGGCAAGGTCGCGTACGCGGCCGGGTACACCGGGCTCGGCGTCGGCGCGACGCGCTTCGGCGCCGAGGTGATGCTCGACCTGCTGTCCGGCGAGCGCACCGAGCGCACCTCGCTGGACATGGTGCGCAGCAAGCCGCTGCCGTTCCCGCCCGAGCCGGTGCGCTGGGCCGGGATCGAGATCACCACCCGCTCGCTGGAGCGCGCGGACCGCAACGGCGGCCACCGCAACCTCTGGCTGCGCACGCTCGACCGCATGGGGCTCGGTTTCGACAGCTGACCTCGTCGTCCGTGAGCTGACCTCGCCATCCGTGCTATCCGTGTTATCCGTGCTATCCGTGTAAGAGAGACCCGCCGTCCGCCTCTCCTTGGTGACGGCGGGTCTCGGTCTCCCCGCCGCGTCCCGACCAGGGCGACCCGACCAGAACCAGCGGCAAGAAGCGGGGACAGACATGGAGAGCACCGGACTGCACTGGCTCGCCCAGGTGGCAGCGGACCCGGAGGCCTTCCGGGAGCAATGGGAGCGCACCGGGCTGGGGCTGATGCTGCTACCGGCCGGCCGCCGCTGGGACGTCCTCTCCGTCCCCGGACGGCTCGGGCGCCCGGCCCTGGAGATCTTGGACACCGGCTCCTGCGGCCCCGTCCTCACCGACTTCGGGGACGAACACGTCAGCTTCCTGGTCCCCGTCGGCACCGCCGCCCGCTGGATCGGCACAGGCGTGCGCAGCGCGGGGGAGGGCACCTGGATCGTCGTCCCGCACCCCGAGCGCCGCAGCCGCGGGGTCCGCTGGCTCGTCCCGCCCGACGGCTCCGGACGGCTCAACGACCCGGTGCTGCTGGAGCTCGCCCTGCACGAGGCCGCGGCCGGGCTCAGCGGCTGGTGATCGCCCGCCCCGGGCTCCGGGCCCAGGGCGGCGGTGGCGCGCGGGGCGGGCGGTCGCGTCAGACTGGAAACGTGACCACCGCCCCGGACGCCGTCGACGCGCCCCTTCGACCGGGCCACACCCAGCTGCGCCTCGCCGCACTGGCGGCCCCCGTCTGCGACCGGTACGGGCTCGCCCTGGCCGGTGGGCACGCGCTGCGCGCCCACGGCGTCGCGGCCTGCCCGCAGGACGGACTCACCCTGGTGACCGGCGGGGCCGACCTACCGGAGGTGGCCGCCGCGCTGGGCGAGGCCTACCGCGCGGCCGGCGGCGGGGTCGCCGAACGCCCGGGCACGCCGCGGCTGGAGCAGCTCACCGTCCGGCTCGCGCTCGGCGGGCGGTCGCACTCGGTGGAGCTGCGGAAGGAGCCGCTGGCGCACCGGCCGGTGCGCTTCGACCTCGCCGCGCCCCCGCCCGGCGAACCGGCGGCGGTCCTGCCGGTGGCGCTGCCGGTCGCCCTGCCAGTTGTGCTGCCGGTCGTCGCCCTGGAGGACGCCGCCGCGCTCACCACCGCGCTGCTGGTGGACAGGGGCATGCCGCGGGACCTGGTCGACGTGCACGCCCTCACCGACTGCTACCGGGAGGGCGAACTCATCGCGCTGGCAGGCGAATTGGACGCGGACTTCCAGCCCGCGGCGCTCGCCGACCGGCTGGAGACGCTGGCCGAGGCGGCGGACGGCCGGTTCCGGGCCCGGGGTGTCGCGGCACGCGCGGTCGGCGGGCTGAAGCGGTGGGCGCTCGCCTGGGCCCAGGACCTGCGGCTGGACCTGCTGGAGACCCAGGAGGCGGCCGACGGTCTGCACGACCCGTACCTGGAGGACGAGGAGTCCTGAACGCGGGGTGGCGGCGCTTCGTCCTCGCGCGTTCGTCTTGGCGCGTTCGTCCTGCCGCGTTAGTCCTGGCGCGTTCGTCTTGCGGGGTCGTCTTTGCGGGTCCGGCTTCACACGTTCGTTCGCGCCCCCTCACCCATTCGGCCGAGCAACCGGACGACCTGTAAGGCTGAATCCGCGATCCCCGTCAGCCTGTTCGTTGAGGCCTGGCGCGGCGAGCACCAGACTGGAGACGAACGCGGTAGCCCCGTGAATCCCGTCGCCCGGCCCACTCGCGGGCGGCGCCAGACAGGACCGGCGGCAGGACGCCGCCCGGGACTTCGGAGGCAGACGGACTTGAGCAAGCACATCACTCACTGGATCGGCGGCGAGCCCGTCGCCACCGCCGGCGCGGCGCCCCGCCGCGGTGACATCTTCGACCCGGCCACCGGCCAGGTCGCCGGCCAGGTCGACTTCGCCGGGATCGCCGAGGTCGACCAGGCCGTGGCCGCCGCCGCCTCGGCCTTCGCCGAGTGGCGCACCGCCTCGGTCGCCAAGCGCACCACCGTGCTGTTCGCCTTCCGCGAGCTGCTGAACGCCCGCCGCGACGAGCTGGCCGCGATCATCGTGTCCGAGCACGGCAAGGTCCACTCCGATGCGCTCGGCGAGATCGCCCGCGGCCTGGAGGTCGTCGAGTACGCCTGCGGCATCCCGCAGCTCGTCAAGGGCGGCTTCACCGAGCAGGCGTCCACCGGCGTCGACGTCTACTCGATCCGCCAGCCGCTCGGCCCGGTCGCGATCATCTCGCCGTTCAACTTCCCGGCCATGGTGCCGATGTGGTTCTTCCCGCTCGCCATCGCGGCCGGCAACACCGTCGTCCTGAAGCCCTCGGAGAAGGACCCGTCCGCCGCCAACTTCCTCGCCGAACTGTGGAAGGAGGCCGGCCTGCCGGACGGCGTCTTCAACGTCGTGCACGGCGACAAGGCCGCCGTGGACCGCCTGCTGGAGCACCCGGACGTCAAGTCCGTCAGCTTCGTCGGCTCCACCCCGATCGCCCGCTACGTCTACGAGACCGGTACGCGTTACGGCAAGCGCGTGCAGGCCCTGGGCGGCGCCAAGAACCACATGCTGGTCCTGCCCGACGCCGACCTCGACCTGGCCGCCGACGCCGCCGTCAACGCGGGCTTCGGCGCGGCCGGCGAGCGCTGCATGGCCGTGTCCGTCCTGGTCGCGGTCGACCCGATCGGCGACGAGCTGGTCGACAAGATCAAGCAGCGGATCGCCACCCTGAAGGTCGGCCCCGGCTGCAACGGCGACTCCGAGATGGGCCCGCTGGTCACCGGCCAGCACCGCGACAAGGTCACCTCCTACGTCGAGTCCGGGATCGCCGACGGCGCCGAGCTCGCCGTGGACGGCCGCAAGCACCCGGTCACCGCCGAGGACGAGAACGGCGCCCCGACCTCGGACGGCTTCTGGCTCGGCCCCACCCTGTTCGACCACGTGAAGCCGGGCATGTCCGTCTACAACGACGAGATCTTCGGCCCGATCCTCTCCGTCGTGCGCGTCGCCTCCTACGACGAGGGCCTGGCGCTGATCAACGCCAACCCGTACGGCAACGGCACCGCCCTCTTCACCAACGACGGCGGCGCGGCCCGGCGCTTCCAGTTCGAGGTGGAGGTCGGCATGGTCGGCATCAACGTGCCGATCCCGGTCCCGGTCGCCTACTACTCCTTCGGCGGATGGAAGGCCTCCCTGTTCGGCGACGCCCACGCGTACGGCCCGGACGGCGTGCAGTTCTTCACCCGCGGCAAGGCCGTGACCCAGCGCTGGCTGGACCCCTCGCACGGCGGCATCAACCTCGGTTTCCCCACCAACAGCTGATCCCCCCGCCCCGCGGTCGTGCCGGCCGGACCCCTCTCCCCGGGGTCCGGCCGGCCCTTTGCACCCCGTTTGCATCCGGTCGCGATCACGCGTAGAGTTCTTCGAGCTGCCTGGCTGGGAGCACCGGACACGCATTGGCGCGGACGGTCCCGGGGTAGCCAATCCTTTTGAAACACCATTTCCTGGTTCGGGCTGGGTCGCGTCTTGTCGCGGCTTGGTTCTTATTCGGCGTGTTCGTTTTATTGGATTGCGGCCGATTCGCTTTTCGGAGCAGGGATC
>NZ_JBFBNR010000031.1:0-104146 GCF_040687675.1 Kitasatospora sp. NPDC056731 | reverse complement strand
CGTCCTCGGCCGCGCCGGCGAGTTCGACGGCTCCGGTGGCGAGGTCGCGGCGGAACACGTTCTGCCGCCCGCCGTCGACGCCGGGGACGAGGTTGGCCATCCCTGAGCAGGTACGGCTCCCGGCCCGGCGCCGGCCCGTTCGCCAGCCGAGGCGCCAGGACGGCCCGCAACTCGCCGCTGAGCTCCGCGAGTTCCGCCGGGTCGAGCCAGAACGTACCCTGCCGGTAGGCCACCCCCTGGGCGGCCGGGTCGGCGTCCTCGCGGTCGAGGTAGGCGTTGAACTCGGCGATCAGGACGGCCATCGCGGCGGCGAAGCCCCGGCGGTGGTCCTCCCGCGTCATCGCGGCGGCCGCGGCGTCGTCCACGACCGGGCGGTCCTCGCGCAGCCGGTAGTGCCGCTCGACGGCGCCGCGCACCCGGCGCTCCTCGGCGACCTCCAGGAAGCCGGCCTCCGCAAGCAGCGCGACGTGCCGGTACACCGTCACCTTCGACACGCCGGACAGCCGCTCGCACAGCTGCGAGGTGGTGAGCACCTGCCCGCCGGCGAGGGCGTGCACCACACGCAGGCGCACCGGGTGGAGGAGGAGGTCTACCGCTTCGAGGTCCATTGCCCAACGATTTCACAGTCGCTATCATTATCAAAGATGAAAACAGTGCGTCCGGGAGACGACCCGGATGCCGGTTCCCAGGGGGGAAGCACCATGCGCCAGGCGAACGGGCGGGCCATCACCGTCAACGGGCGATCGATCCACGTCGAGGAGTCCGGCCACGGCACCGACGTCGTGCTCTTCGAGTCGGGCCAGGGGCTCGGCCGCGTCTCCTGGGACCCGGTCCTGCCGCTGCTCGCGGACCGTGCCCGGCTGGTCGCCTACGACCGGGCCGGCTTCGGCCGCAGCGCCCGCACCGACGCCCCGCTCGACCTCGACGACCTGGCGGCCGACCTGGTCGCCCTCGCCGAGGCCGTCGCCCCCGACCGGTTCGTCCTGGTCGCCCACAGCATGGGCGGCCTGGTCGCCCGCCTCGCGTACCAGCGCCTCGCGCCCCGGCTGCGCGGCATCCTGATGGTCGACACCACACCGGAGACCGCGCCCGCCTTCGACGCCATCGCCCAGATCGCCCGCCGCGTCGACCGCACGCTCGCCATCGCCCAACCCCTGGTCCGCAGCCGCCTGGTGGCCCGTCTGCTCAGCGGCACCGCCCGCCGGGTCTTCCCCACCGACACCTACGAGACCATGCTCGCCGAGGACTTCGTCCCGGCCGGCCTCGCCCAGACCCGCCGCGAGTTCCGCGCCGTCGCGGCCGCCGTCCCCCGGCTGCGCGCCGAACCCCCGGCACCCCCCGGCTGCCCGACCGTCCTACTGTCCGCCGACCGCCCCCGCCGAGGCGGCGAACGCACCCACCCCGCCCTCCAGGAACACCAGCGCCGCTGGACCGAAACCCTCCCCGACGGCCGCTACGAGACCGTCGACGCCGGCCACTTCATCCAGGGCGAGCGGCCCGACGTGGTCGCCGCCCGGATCCGCGAACTCCTCGACCGCAGCTGAGTGGTGGGCCACCGGGCGTCGGTCGACCGGCCGCAGAACGTCCGCCCGTCCGACCCGATCGCCGACCTTCACCGGTTCAGGCCGACGGCAGCAGTCCGGGCACCGGGCCGCCGCGACGGGACAGCCGGCGCAGGAAGGTCAGCACTCCGGGCGTCCCGACCGCCCAGGCGCGGGACTCGGCGGTCGGGTCGCCGCCGGGGAAGACCGGGCGGCCCGCCGGCCCGCCGGCCCGGGTGAGGAGCAGGGCTGCCAGTTGCTCCGCCGCGTGCCAGTGGCGGGGTTCGCCGGTGGCCGTGGCGAGGTCCACGAGGAGGTCGCCGACTCCGGCCAGGCCGCAGCAGCGGACCACCAGGGCGGTGCGCGGGGCGAGCGTCCGGCAGGTGTCGGCCGCGTCGGCGGCCAGGGCGAGGAGGGCGTCGTCGCCGTACTGGATCCCGGCCTGGACGAGGACCGTGCCGAGGCCGGCCAGGCCCCGGCACCAGGAGAGGTAGCGGCGGGTCGCCCCGGGCCGCAGGGCGGCCGCATTGAGGCGGGGGAGGTCGGCGGCGAGTCCGTCGACGATGCGGCGGGCGGTCCGGCGGGAGGCCTCGTCCGGCCGGGCGAGCAGGAAGTGGGCGATGCCCGCGCGGCCGTGCGCGAAGCCCTCGGCGAGGGCGGCGGTGCCGGGGTTGGGTTCCTCCCCGGGGTCGTCGAGGGGGCGGGCGGTCAGTGCCGTGGCGTACCCGGCGGCCGCCGCGAGGTGCCGGTCGGTGTCCCGGCCGAGGGCGGCGAGCAGCAGGTGGGCGGTGCCGAGCCCGGCCGCGCCGGCGATCTGGTCGGTTCCGACGGGCTCGTGGTGGCGGAGGTACGGGGAGTTCGTACCGGGCGGCGCCGTGCCGAGGGTGTCGGCGGCCAGGGCGAGGAACAGGTCGGCGCCCGCCCGGCCCTGGTAGAGCGAGCCGTCGAGGCGGTCGAGCGCCGGGTGGGCGGCCGTCCAGTCGGCCAGGGCGGTGGCGGCGGCCCGGGCGTCGGGGCGGTCCGCGTGCTCCAGCAGTTCGAGGCCGAGGCCGGCGGCGCCGTCGTAGAGCGACAGCAGGGTGCGGGGTTCGCCGGCGCGCGGGTCGGTGGCGACCAGCTCGCGGGCCATCCGCACGCAGGTGCCGACGGTGTGGTCGACGGCCTCGTCGAGCGGGGCCCGGCGCGGCCCGGCCGAGCGCCGGGCCGGGGGGTGGCCGGGCGGCCTCCCGTCCCGCAGGCCGGCGGCGGCGGCCGCGCGCCGGTCCCGGTCCGGGCTCACCAGGCCCGCGACCAGGGCCACCGCGGAATCCGCTGGGTCCGAAGGCCCGGGGAGGGCCGCGCGCAGGCAGGCCAGGGTGCGGTCGCGGTTGGTCGCCGGCTCGGGGTCGATCACCACCGGGTCGAGGCCGGTGAGGGCGTGGTGGAGCGTGGTGCCCAGCGCGTAGTAGTCCTCGGTGGGGTCGGTCCCGGTGGCGCCGGGCAGCCCGTAGCCCGCCGTGGCCCCGGGCGGGCGGGCGCCGTCGAGGGCGCTGACGCCGAAGTCGACCAGCGAGCAGCGGCCGGCGGCGTCGAGCACCACGTTCGCGGGTTTCAGGTCGCAGACCACCACGCCGCGCGCGTGCACCGCGTCCAGGATCCGCAGCAGTCCGCGCGCCAGGCGCCACCAGTCGCGCCCGCCGGTGCCCGGCCGCAGGTCGTACGGGCCCGCGGCGAGGACGTCGCGCCGCAGGTCGCGCGGCCCGCACGCGCCGCTGACCAGGTACTCGTCGGCGCCGTGCCGGAAGTAGTCGACCAGCGGCGGCACCCCGGGCACCCCGGCCAGGGCGGTGAGCACCCGGCGTTCGTGCCGGAGCCGGCCGCGCGCGTCGGTGCCCGCGCCGTCCTCGCCGACGTGGGCGCGGGCCTGTTTGACCACCACCTCGCGCCCGGTGGCGAGTTCGACCGCGCGGTAGACGTGGCCGTTCGGCGAGCGGGTGATCCCGGCGGTGATCCGGTAACGGCCCTCGCCGACCCGGGTGGTCGGCGGCCGGGCGGCGGCCGCGACGGGCGTGAACGGGTCGCTCGCCCAGGGCGGTTGGCGGTAGCGGGCTTCGGCCAGGCCGGGGAAGACCGCCCCGTCCGGGCCGGTCATGCCGTAGTCGGCGCCGTCGTCCGTGACCCGGAACAGTCCGTAGCGGTAGTAGACCGGCGCGTCCGGCCGGAGCCGGCGGTCGCTCACCACCCGGGGTCCGGCCCAGCCGGCCAGCGCCCGGGCCAACTCCGTTCCCAGCGCGACGAGGTCCGCCTCGTCCGGGTAGACCGTGACGGCCTTGCCCACGGCCGCGGGGCCGCGCAGCCCGCTGTTGAGCTCCCGCAGCACGGCCGCGCCCGCCGCGAACTTCGCGTCGCAGGTGCGGCGCAGCAGGATCGGGACCACCGCGTCCAGCAGCTGCGGGAGTTGGCCCTGCCGGGCGGACAGGTGGAGCTTCCAGCCGTGGGCGCGCGCCGGCATCCGCGGGTCCTGGAGGTACCACCAGTGCCCGTCGGTGTGCAGCGGGCGGCGCGGGCCGGGCGCGGCGGCCGCCAGGTCGGCGACCCGGCGCCGCAGTGCCTCGGCGGAGCCGGGGTCGGGTGGTGTGGTCATCGCTCCGCCCTCCCCCGGTCCGCTTCCTCGGTACGGGTCAGCAGTCCACGGCGCAGTCGAAGCGCGTCGGAACGTAGGTGACCCACGGGTCGGCGAGACACGCGACCGGGGCGAGGTCCGCGTCGTGCTCGTCCTCGAAGACGATGGCGTCCTCGTCGATGTCCAGCAGGCCTGCGTCGCGGATCTCGGTCACCACTGCGCTCATGGGTGGTTCCTCCCTTGGGGGTTGGACCTGCTCTTGCGGATCACGCCGGGCGCGCGGGACACCTGGGCACGCTGATCCGACGTGACCCGCAAGAGGGGGCCTGGGCCGGTGTTCCTTGCGGTTGGCGCCTCATGCTAGCCACGCCGGCCGGTCCGCGACAGGGGTACGACAACGCCAACTCGGCCGCTCAGCACCGCGATTCCCGGCGACCGGAACGGATCGTTCAGTCACTCACCAGGCGGCGGCCGGTGATCTCGTCCGGGCTGATCCGGATCCAGCAGGTCCGGCCGCCGCCGGCCCAGGGGATGGCGCCGGGGAGGCCGACCAGGTGGTGCAGGGCGGCGGGGTCGTGCACGTGGTGGGCGGTGCCGAGGAGGAGGACGCTCCAGCCCCGGCCGAGGTACTCGTCGATGTGGTCGATCTGGAAGGAGAGCGCGGTGCCCTCGGCCGGGGCGCCGCGCTCGGTGGTGCGGTAGGCGATGGTGCGGTCGTCGACGACGTAGTTGACGGGGACGACGACCGGGCCCGGCTGGAGCGGCAGGGCGATGCGGCCGACGCCGTGGGTGCCGATCAGCTCCCAGCACTCGGGTTCGGTGAGGCCGAGCAGCCGCGGGTGCGGGCCGGGGCCGCCCTGGCCGGGCGGGGCGTCGGCGCGGCCTTCGAGCAGTTCGCCGCGGCTGAGGCCGAGTGCGGCGGCGATCCGGACGAAGCCGCCGGGGTCGAAGGCCGGTCCGGCTTCGAGCAGGTAGTGCAGGTAGCGGGGGGCCATGGCCGCCTGGTGGGCGAGGTCGTCCTCGCTGAGGCCGAGTTGTTCGCGCCGCTCGGCGATCCGGCCGGCCACGGCGGCGGGTTCGGCCCGGTCGACGGCGTCAGGGGTGTCGTTCACGGTGGTGGCTCCTCGGCTTGCCGGCGGGTGCCCGGGGTCGCGCCCGGCGTCGTGTCCCGGGTCGTGTCCGGGCGGTGACCAGGCCGGATCCATCCAAGCGCCCGGCGTGCGCCAAGTCGAGGAACGGCGGGGCGCCGTGCGTGTCGGCGCGGGGCGGACCGGTGGCCGGCCCACTCGACCGGCCCGCACCCTGCGGGCCCGACCTTGATCGGCTCCGCCCCGCCTGCGATCATCGCGCTGACGTCGAATCAGGTCGGTGTCAGCTACGGGGAGGAGTGCCATCCGTGATCGTTGTGACGGGTGCCACCGGTACGGTCGGGTCGAAGGTGGTCGTGGGGCTGCGCGAGCGCGGCGAGGCGGTGCGGGCGCTGGTGCGCGCCGGTTCGCCGGGCCCGGCGGAGTGGGACGACGCGGTCGAGCGGGTGGCCGCCGACTTCTCGGATCCGGCTTCGCTGGACGCGGCCCTGGCCGGGGCCGACGCCGTCTATCTCCTGGTGGCCGTCCACCCCGAGATGGCCGCCCACGAGCGGAACGTGATCGACGCGGCCGTGCGCACCGGCCGGCGGCCCCGGATCGTGCTGCACGCGGCGGCGGGCGTCGAGCAGCGGCCGGAGGGCGTCCGCTTCGTGGGCGCGCACGTCAGCGGCCTGGACCACCTGCGGGCCTCCGGGCTGCCGTGGACGGTCGTGGCGCCGAACGGCTTCCACCAGAACGTCCTGGGCATGGCCGCGGGCGTCCGGGCCGGCACCCTCGCGGCGCCGGGCGGCGAGGGCGCGGTGTCGTACGTGGACGCCCGGGACGTGGCGGCGGCCGCCGTCGAGGTGCTGGCGACCGAGGGCCACGAGGGCGCGGTCTACACCCTGACCGGCCCGGAGGCGCTGTCGCACGACGCCTTGGCCGAGCGGCTCGCCGCGGTCGCGGGCCGCCCGGTGGCGTACACCGCGCTGGCGCCCGAGGCGGCCCTGGCCGGAATGCTCGACGCGGGCTGGGACCAGTGGCGCGCCGAGGGCATGGTCGAGCTGTACGGGCTGTACGCGGCCGGGTACGCCGCCGCCGTCAGCCCCGACGTGGAGAAGCTCACCGGCCGCCCGGCGCGCTCCTTCGCCGAGTTCGCCGCCGAGCACGCGGCCGCCTTCGCCGGCTAGGCAAGAGGGTTCCAGGACGCCCGTGGTGCCCGCCACGGGCGTCAGCCCGCCGCCGCCGGGGTGGCGCGGTCGCGCCTTGACCGGCGGAGCGGACGGCCCGTCAGGATCCCCGGCGCACGCGGCTGTCGATCCCCGCGGCCGGGGCGCATACTGTCCTGCGCGGCTCGCACCCGCGCGACAGGGCCCGCTCAGGACCCGGCCCGGGCTGCGCCGCTACGGGGAAGGTCGGACGAACGTGGCAATTGTCGTTCTCGTCGTCGTGCTGGCGCTGTTCTGGCTGATCACCGGCGTGCGGGTGGTGCAGCAGTACGAGCGCGGCGTGGTGTTCCGGCTCGGCCGGGTGCGCGAGCAGGTCCGCCAGCCGGGCCTCACCCTGCTGGTGCCGGTGGTCGACCGGATGCGCAAGGTCAACGTCCAGGTCGTCACCATGCCGGTGCCCGCCCAGGAGGGCATCACCAAGGACAACGTCTCCGTCAGCGTCGACGCCGTGCTGTACTTCCGCGTCGTCGAACCGATCAAGGCCACGGTGGACGTCCAGAACTACTCCTTCGCGATGCTCCAGGTCGCCCAGACCTCGCTGCGCTCGATCATCGGCAAGAGCGAGCTGGACGACCTGCTCTCCGGCCGGGAGAACCTGCACCAGGGGCTGGAGATCATGATGGAGAGCCCGGCCACCGGGTGGGGCGTGCACATCGACCGGGTGGAGATCAAGGACGTCAGCCTGCCCGACTCGATGAAGCGCTCGATGGCCCGCCAGGCGGAGGCCGACCGCGAGCGCCGGGCCCGGATCATCACCGCGGACGGCGAGTTCCAGGCCGCCGCCAAGCTCGCCGAGGCCGCCGTCACGATGTCCGAGACCCCGGCGGCGATGCAGCTGCGGCTGCTGCAGACGGTGGTCGAGGTCGCGGCGGAGAAGAACTCGACGCTGGTGCTGCCGTTCCCGGTGGAGCTGCTGCGCTTCTTCGAGGCCTCAGCCGCCCGGACCGCCGAAGCGGGCTCCGCGCCGGCGCCCGCCGTCCCGGCCCAGGCGCCGTCCGACGCGGGCTGACGGCCCGCCCGCACGACCACGGCCGGTCCGGGGCCCGCCCCTGACCGGCCGTCGGCCATCGACCTGACCGCCCCTCACGGGCGGACGATCGGCAGCAGCACCTCGTCGACGATCTCCGCCGGGTCGAGCTGCGCCGGCGCGCCGCCGCACATCTTGACCCGGTACAGCATCAGCGCCGGGACGACGTCGGTGACCAGCGGGGTGACGGACCCGGGCCGGACCTCGCCCCGGGTGGCACCGCGGGCGAGCACCTCGGCGATCAGCGCGGCGGTGGGCTCCACCACCCGCTCCAGCACGATCGCCAGGAAGGTGTGGGCCCGCTGCTGGTCCAGCTCGCCCATGATGGCCCGCACGGCGGCCCCGGGTTCGCTCAGCATCGCCGCGCGCAGCCTGGTCACCACCTCCACCAGGTCCCCGCGCAGGCCACCGGTGTCGGGCGGCGGGCCGACCGGGGGCAGGCAGGCGCGCAGCGCGTCCTTGACCAGTTCCTCCTTGGAGGGCCAGCGCCGGTAGAGCGCGGCCTTGCCGGTCTGCGCGGCGGCGGCGACGCCCTCCATGGTGAGCCGGGCGTAGCCGTCGGCGGTGAGCTGCTGGAGGGCGGCCTCGAAGATGGCATTCTCCAGCGCCTCACCGCGCCTCCGGAGCGGGGCGCCCGTCGCCGGTCCGCGCGCGACTGCGGGTTCAGCGGGCATGGCTGCGCACCTTCTTCGGTTCCACCTCTCGACACGCCCGTTCACCGGCTGTCCGTAATGAACGGATGTGTTCCCTATATCCAGGGCCACTGTCGATGTTAGTGAACGAACCCGTCCCGTCCCAATCGCTCGCCCCCCGGCCGTCGCGGGCCGCGCCGGCGCCGTCCGACCGGCCTGCCATGGTTCTCCCTCCCCTCTCCCGCGCGACGCGACCGCCCGCCGGAGCGCGATCGCGTCCGGGCCGGAGACCGTCGATACGCGGGGCCGCCGTCAGGACACCGTCAGTGACGGCGCCCGCACAGTCAAGGGGGCGTCAGGATCGCCCGCCCCCCGAGGGTCCGCGGCCTAGGCTCGGACTCGTCCCCGCCCGGCTGACGCGGGCCCAGCGCCCCGTCACCGACCTCCGGAGCACCCTTAGCCGCCCACACCCGATCGATCCGCCGTGTCGGACGATACGCAACGAAGGTGAGGTCCCCGTGGCCGTTCTCGGCGCCTTCCACCGCCGCCAGCCCCTCCCCGCCAGCTGGCCCGCATCCGCGCCGGCGCGCGGCTCGGTGGCCGCGACCCTGTCCGCGATCGTGCGCAGGCTCGCCGACAGCCCCCTGGACAACTCCGTGCTCCAGGCCGTGGGCGCCCCGACCGCCTCCAGCGGCACCGGCGCCGCCCGCCGCACGGTGCGGATGCGGGCCAGCTGGCGGGCCGTCACCACCCCCGACGGCACCCGCCGGCTCGAAGCCCGCTGGGGCCCCGGCCGCTGAACCGGGCCCGCCCCGGCGGCCCCGACAGCGCGGGGCCATCACGTGCGCACGCGTGCACGCATCGGGCTCACGCCGACCTACGATGAGCACATGAGCACAAGCACCGACCTGGCAGCTGCACACGGCTCGCAGGAGCAGGAGCAGGACAGCGGCGAGCGGCTGGACGTCGCCGCGTCCGTCCTCGCCCTGCTCGCGGACCGCACCCGGCTCGCGCTGCTGCACCGGCTCGGCGCGGGCGAGGCCGACGTCACCTCCCTCATCGAGGCCTGCGGGGCCCCGCGCACCTCCGTCAGCCAGCACCTCGCGAAGCTCCGCCTCGCGGGCCTGGTCACCACGCGCAGGGACGGGCGCCGCGTCGTCTACTCGCTGCGCCACGGGCACCTTCGGCGCCTGGTCGACGAGGCGCTGAACGTCGCCGACCACCAGATCGGCTCCCTGCCGCCGCACGACTGACCCACCGCACGACAGACCCAACTCGCCCCGACCCGCCCCGACCCGACCCGCCCCCGCAGACCGGAACGGCAGCGAGGGCCGCGCCATCGCAACTAACACGTGCACACGTATGCACGTGTTGGATACGATGGTGCCGCCGCACCACGCCGCCGACCGGGACGGGGCCGATGCTGTCCACACTGCGCAACCGCACCTACCGCCACCTGTTCGCAGCCCAGGTCATCGCCCTGGTGGGCACAGGCCTGGCCACCGTGGCGCTGAGCCTGCTCGCCTACGACATCGCCGGCGCCGACGCCTCGGCCGTCCTCGGCACCGCGCTGGCCGTCAAGATGGTCGCCTACGTGGCCGTCGCACCGGCGGTCGGCGCCCTCGCCGACCGCATTCCGCGCCGAACGCTGCTGGTGGCGATGGACCTCACCCGCGCCGCCGTCGCGCTCGCGCTGCCGTTCGTCAGCCAGGCCTGGCAGATCTACGTCCTGATCTTCCTGCTCCAGGCCGCCTCGGCCGCCTTCACACCGGCCTTCCAGGCCACCATCCCCGAGGTGCTGCCGGCCGAACGGGACTACACCCAGGCGCTGTCGATGTCCCGCCTCGCCTACGACCTGGAGTCCCTGTTCAGTCCCGCGCTCGCCGCGGGCCTGCTCGCGCTGGTCCCGTACACCTGGCTGTTCACCGGCACCACCGCGGGCTTCCTCGCCTCCGCCACCCTGGTCGTCTCCGTCGTCCTGCCCAAGCCCGCCCCCGTCGAGCGGACCGGCGGCGTCTACGCCAAGGCCGCCTTCGGCGCCCGCCTGTTCTGGGCCACCCCCCGCCTGCGGGCCCTGCTCGCGCTCGACCTCGCGGTCGCCGCCGCCGGGGCGATCGTCTTCGTCGACACGGTCGTCGCGGTCCGCGAACACTTCCACCGCCCGGCCGGCGCGGTCTCGCTCGCCCTGGGCGCCTACGGAGCCGGCTCCATGCTGACCGCCCTGCTCCTGCCCCGGCTCCTGCGGCGGCTCTCCGACCGCGCCGTCATGCTCCCGGCCGCCTTCGCGCTCCCCGCCGTCCTGGCCGCCGTCGCCGCCGTCACCGCCGCGGCCCCGGGCGGCTGGTCCTGGGGCGCGCTGCTGGCGTCCTGGGCCGCGATCGGCGCCGCCTGTTCCGCCGTCCTCACGCCGGGCGGGCGCCTGATCCGCCGCTCCGCCGCCGACGCGGACCTGCCGGCCGCCTTCGCCGCGCAGTTCTCCCTCTCACACAGCTGCTGGCTGCTCACCTACCCCCTCGCCGGCTGGCTCGCCGCCGGCGCCGGCCTCCCGGTGACGGCCGTCGTCCTCGGCGCCATCGCCCTGCTCGCCGCCACCGCCGCCACCGCGATCTGGCCCACCCTCGACCCCGCCAGGCTCGACCACGTCCACGCCGACCTGCCCCCGGGCCACCCCCACCTCACCGACGCCCACCCGGCCGCGGACGGCTGGCTCCACGGCCACGACTACGTCATCGACCGGTACCACCGCCACTGGCCGCAAGGCCTCGCCGCGCGGGCCAACTAGTCGGTCCTGCCCGGCGGGGCGACAACTCCATCACCCGGGAGGGTCAATCCAGCGGGAATAAATGAAGAGCTGTTCATGTATTCCTGTATGGTCGACGCGTCGCCCCGTCGTGTCCGCGTGGAGGAACACCACAGCCATGTCCGCAACCCTCACCGAGCGCCCAGCCGCCGCAGCCCCGCGCGGCGGAGCCGCTCCCAAGCGCCGTACGCGCGTCTTCGCGCTGGCCGAGGCCCGCTGGGCCGCCGCCGCGACCGTCGCCTTCCTGACCGCCCTACCGCTCCAGCTGGCCAGCGCCCCGGCCTGGGCCTGGGGGTCGCTGTACGCGATCGCCTACGCCACCGGCGGCTGGGAGCCCGGCTGGGCCGGACTTCAGGCGCTGCGCGAGAAGACCCTCGACGTCGACCTGCTGATGATCGTCGCCGCGATCGGCGCGGCCTCGATCGGGCAGGTGATGGACGGCGCGCTGCTGATCGTCATCTTCGCCACCTCGGGCGCGCTGGAGGCGCTGGCCACCGCCCGCACCCAGGACTCGGTGCGCGGCCTGCTCGACCTCGCCCCCAGCACCGCCACCCGCCTGTTGGACGACGGCGGCGAGGAGACCGTCGCCACCGAGGACCTGGTGGTCGGCGACACCATCCTGATCCGCCCCGGCGAGCGCGTCGGCGCCGACGGCCGCGTCCTGGACGGCGCGAGCGAGATCGACCAGGCCACCATCACCGGTGAGCCGCTGCCGGCCGCCAAGCAGCAGGGCGACGAGGTCTTCGCCGGCACCCTGAACGGCACCGGCGCCCTGCGGGTGAAGGTCGAGCGCGACGCCTCCGACTCGGTGATCGCCCGGATCGTCGCCATGGTCGAGGAGGCCTCGGAGACCAAGGCCCCCACCCAGCTGTTCATCGAGAGGGTCGAGCAGCGCTACTCCCTGGGCATGGTCTTCGCGACCCTCGCCGTCTTCCTCGTCCCGCTGGCCTTCGGCGCCGCCGTGACCGGCTCGCTGCTGCGGGCGATGACCTTCATGATCGTCGCCTCGCCCTGCGCGGTGGTGCTGGCCACCATGCCGCCGCTGCTGTCCGCGATCGCCAACGCCGGCCGCCACGGCGTCCTGGTGAAGTCCGCCGTCGTGATGGAGCGGCTCGGGCAGGTCGACGCGGTCGCGCTGGACAAGACCGGCACCCTCACCGAGGGCACCCCCCGGATCACCGACCTGCTCCCCCTCGCCGGCAGCGGCCTGGACGAGGACGAACTGCTGGCCCTGGCGGCCGCCGCCGAGCACCCCAGCGAGCACCCGCTGGCCCGCGCGGTGGTCGACGCCGCCCGCCGGCGCGGCCTCGACCTGCCGGTCGCCGAGGGCTTCGCCTCCACCCCCGGCATCGGGGTGACCGCCACCGTCTCCGGTGCCGTCATCGCGGTCGGCGCCCCCGCCCGGCTCCTCGCCGGCGCCGCCGACGCGCCCTCCACCGAGGCGGAGGGCAAGGCGGAGGCCACCGCCGTCGCCGAGGAGCTGGAGCGCGACGGGCGCACCGCCGTCCTGGTCCAGCGCGACGGCGTCCCGGTCGGCGTGCTCGGCATCGCCGACCGCCTGCGCCCCGACGCCGCCGCCACCGTCACCGCCCTGGCGGCCCTGACCGGCGCCGCCCCGGTGCTGGTGACCGGCGACAACCCGCGCGCCGCCGCCCGCCTCGCCACCGAGGTCGGCATCACCGACGTCCGCGCCGGGCTGCTCCCCCAGGACAAGGTCGCCGCCGTGCAGGAGCAGGAGCGGGCCGGGCGCAAGGTGCTGGTGATCGGCGACGGCGTCAACGACGCCCCCGCCCTCGCCGCCGCCCACACCGGCATCGCGATGGGCCGGGCCGGCTCCGACCTGGCGCTGGAGACCGCCGACGCGGTCGTCGTCCGCGACGAACTCGCGACCGTCCCCACGGTGATCGCGCTGTCCCGGGCGGCCCGGCGGCTGGTCGTCCAGAACCTGGTGATCGCCTCGGTGTTCATCTCCGGCCTGGTCGTGTGGGACCTGGTCGCCACCCTGCCCCTGCCGCTCGGTGTCCTCGGCCACGAGGGCTCGACCGTCATCGTCGGCCTCAACGGCCTGCGGCTGCTGCGCGAGAGCGCGTGGAAGCGCGCGGGCGCCACCGGGCCGCGGCCGGTTCAAGAGCCGGTTCAGAAGCCGGTTCAGGAGCCGGCGCGGGCCCGGCGCAGCAGGTAGGCGCCGGAGGCGGCGGCGAGCAGCGCCATGCAGGCGGTGAAGACCAGGCCGGCGTGGGCCAGGCCGATCGGCGCGGTGAGCAGGCCGATGCCGATCACCGGGATCGAGATGCCGAAGTAGGCGACCACGAAGAGCGCCGACAGGGCGCCGCCGCGGTGCTCGGCGGGCGCGGCGGCGGCGATCTCGCCGACCGCTCCGCGCAGGCCCATGCCCTGGCCGGCGCCGCCCACCAGGGCGCTGAGCACCAGCAGTGGCAGGGCCGTCCAGGCGAGGGAGCCTGCCATCAGGGCCAGCCCGGCGATGAGCACCAGGCAGCCGATCGGGATCGCCCGGGCGGTGCCCAGCCGGGGCACCAGGAGCTGGCCGAGGATGGAGGCGAAGAAGGCCGTGCAGACGATCAGGCCGACGACGGCCGGGCTGTGGACGTCCAGCCGCTGGGCGAGGAAGGCCGGGCTGACGGAGGTGAAGACGCCCAGCAGGGAGAAGCCCGCGAACGCGGCGAGGCCGGCCGGGACGAACACCCCGCGGACCTCCGGCGGCAGGGACGGCCGGCGCGGCCGGGCGGTGCGCAGCGGGCGGGCGCCGGTGACGGTCTCCGGCAGGAGCCAGGTGACGGTGAAGGAGGCGGCGAGCAGCACCAGGTGCACGGCGAACGGCAGGGTGAGGGGGTGGCGTGTGTACTCGGCGAGCAGTCCCGACAACACCGGTCCGCAGCCCAGGCCGCCGATGTTGGCGGCGGTCGCGACGAAGCCCGCGCGGGCCTGGTGTCCGGGTGGGGCGAGCTCCAGGACGTACGCGGTGGCGGTGCCGGTGAACAGGCCCGCGGACAGGCCGGACAGCAGGCGGCCCAGGGCCAGCAGCGGGAGGCCGCCTTCGGCCAGGAAGGCGAGGGCGCTGCACGCCGCGAGTGCCAGTCCGCAGAGCAGGACGGGCCGGCGTCCGACGGAGTCGGAGACGTTGCCGACGAGCAGCAGGACGCCGATGACGCCGAAGGCGTAGATGGCGAAGACGACCGTCACCATCAGTTCGGAGAAGCCGATCTGCTCCTGGTACAGCCCGTACAGCGGGGTGGGCAGGGTGGTGCCCGCCATGCAGACGGCGAAGCCGGCGGCCGCCCCGAGGTAGCCCGCCCGGCCCATCGCGGGTCGCGCGGTCTGATGATCGGTCATTCGCCCACGGTAGGCGCCCGCCGATGCCGGGCCCGCGACGCGCGGGCGCGGTTACGCCGATCGGCTCCACGGGCGGATCGCCCACCCGAAGGCGCCCCCGCATCCGATGCACCGTCAACTGGCCTGCCATAAAGCAGAATCCGTTCGCGTCCGCCCCCTTGTCAAAGGTTAGTGATGTTTCCTAACTTAATGTCATGTCCGAGACCTCACGGCACTCCCGGCGCGACCTCCTGCGAGTGAGCGCGGCGGGCGGTGCCGCCTTCGCCGCGGGCAGCCTCCTGCTGCCCGGCGCCGCCCAGGCCGCCCCCCGCCCGACCGCCCTCGACACCCCGACCCTCCCCTCGCCCCGCAGCGACCAGACCGCCGGGTCCGCGCTGCGCCCCTTCGGCCGGCACCTGGCCTTCGGGGCCGACCCCTCCCAACAGGTCGTCGTCTCCTGGCAGGTGCCGGGCGCGGTGACCGCCCCCTTCGTCCGGATCGGCCTCCAGCCCGGCGACTTCGGCTCCCCGATCGCCGCCGAGGTCCGCACCCTGGTCAGCAAGCTGTCCTGGCAGCACCCGGTCGAGGACCAGCCCCTGGTCAAGCCCACCACCGTCACCCAGTACTACCTGCACGCGCAGGTCGACCAGCTGATCCCGGACACCACGTACTACTACGTCGTCGGCCACCAGGGCTACGACCCCGCGGGGCAGCGCGCCCGGCTCGGCGACGTGGCGAGCTTCCGCACCGCGCCCGCCCCCGGCCGCGGCGCCGGGTTCACCTTCACGGCCTTCGGCGACCAGGGCATCGGGTACAACGCGGCCGCCACCGCCAACCTGATCGCCGGCCTCGACCCCGCCTTCCACCTCCACATGGGCGACCTCTCGTACGCCAACAGCGGCGGCAGCGGCAAGACCAGCGACCCCTACGACGCCCGCCTGTGGGACTCCTTCTTCGTGCAGAACGACCCCGTCGCCTCCCGGACCCCGTGGATGATGGCGATCGGCAACCACGAGATGGAGGCCTGGTACGGCGCCGACGGCTACGGGGGCGTCCGCGCCCGGTTCACGATGCCCGACAACGCCTGGGCCCAGTCCACCGGCATCTACTCCTGGCGCTGCCAGAACGTCGGCCTGATCAGCCTCGACGGCAACGACATCTGCTACAACACCGCGGCCAACCTGAACTACACCAAGGGCAAGCAGAAGAAGTGGCTGGAGAGCCGGCTCGCCGCGCTCCGCGCCGACACCACCATCGACTTCGTCGTCGTCTACCTGCACCAGTGCACGTACTCCACCTGCCACGACAACGGGGCCGAACTCGGCGCGCAGCAGGACTGGGCCCCGCTGTTCGACAAGTACCAGGTGGACCTGGTGCTCAGCGGCCACAACCACGTCTACGAGCGGACCGACCCCATCCGCTCCGGCAAGCCCACCCGCAAGGTCGCCTCCGGAGACACCGTCAATCCGCTGAAGGACGGCACCACGTACGTCGTCGCGGGCGGCGGTGGCGGCGGGGTCTACTCCTTCCCCGTCGCCGACACCTACCTCGGGCACGAGACGAAGAACGACTCCCCCGTCCCGATGGTGGTCGCCGATCCGACCGGCCACAACCAGACCGTCAAGGTCACCTGGTCCAGGGTCCGTTACACCGGTTACTGCCTGGTGGCGGTCGACGTGACGCCCGCCGCCGCCGGCAAGCCGGCCCGCATGGCGGTGCGCTCGATCACCGAGGACGGCACCGCCGTGGACCAGTTCACCGTGCAACGCGGCTGACCCGACAACCGCGCCCGGACGGCCCGCGCCCGGCCTGCCTGCTCCCCGCCGGCCGGGCCGGGCGCGGCCGCCGGGCCGGCGGGGTGCGCGTCAGTGCTCCGTGGTGACGGTGAAGCCCTGCGGGGCGCGCAGGTCGACGGCCCCGGTGTGGTCGGTGGACACCTCGATCGGCAGGCCCGCCACCGTCAGGCCGGTGAACGTCAGCGACTCGTAGCCGGCGGGGAGTTGGGCGCGCACCCGGAGCCGACGGTTGGGGGCGTCGGCCTCCAGGCCGAGCAGTGCCTGCACCACCTGGACGGAGGCCGCGGCGGCCCAGGCCTGCGGGCGGCAGGAGGCCGGGTAGGGGACGGGGCGGGCGAACTCGGCGCGCGGGTGGCCGCCGAAGAGTTCGGGCAGGCGGTGGTCGAAGGCGGCCGCCGCGCGGACCAGGCCGGCGGCCAGCGGCGCGGCGGCGGCGTGCAGCCCGGCGCGGGAGAGGCCGTGGACGGCGATGGCGCTGTCGTGCGGCCAGACCGAACCGGTGTGGTAACCGAGCGGGTTGAAGCCGGCTGCGGCGGCGTCCAGGGTGCGCAGCCCGAAGCCGCTGTCCATGCCGGGGGCGGTGAGCCGGCCGGCGACCAGGGCGCTCTCCTGCGGGTCGAGCAGGCCGGTGCCGAGCAGGTGGCCCATGTTGGAGGCGATCGAGTCGACCTGGTGCTTGCCGCCGTCGAGGGCGACCACCGGGTACGGGCCGTGCGCGTCCTCGGTCCAGAACCGGTCGCGGAAGCGCAGCCGCAGCTCCTCCGCCCACTGCCGCCAGCGGTCGGCGCCGGGCCGGCCGAAGGCCTCCAGCAGGTCGGCCGAGGCGACGGCGGCCTCGTAGGCGTAGGCCTGGACCTCACTGAGCGCGATGGGGGCGTCGGCGATCCGGCCGTCGCGGAAGCGGATGCTGTCGGAGGAGTCCTTCCAGCCCTGGTTGGAGAGCCCCTTGCCGGAGCTGTCCACGTACTCCAGGAAGCCGTCGCCGTCCGCGTCGGCGTGGTCGGCCAGCCAGGCGAGGGCGGCCTCGGCGTGCGGCAGCAGGTCCTCGACCTGGTCCTCGGGCATGCCCCAGCGCCAGGCGTCGTGCAGGAGGGTGAGCCACAGCGGGGTGGCGTCGGCCGTGCCGAAGTAGCAGGGCGGCAGGTGGGAGCCGTTGTCGAGGTGCTGCTCGTCGCGGCGGACCTCGTGGAGGATCTTGCCGGGCTGCTCCTCGGTGGCCGGGTCGAGGGCGCGGCCCTGGCGGCGGGCCAGGGTGCGCAGCGTGCCGGCGGCGAGTTCGGTGCCGAGCGGGAGCATCATCCGGGCCGCCCAGAGGGAGTCGCGGCCGAACAGGGTGAGGAACCAGGGGGCCCCGGCGCCGAGGAAGTGGTCGGCGGGCTGCAGCGGGTCGGTGAGCAGGAGGCCGCGCAGGTCGTGGTGGGAGCGGGTGATCCAGTGCGCGAGGTGGTGGTCGCGGCCGGTGATCCCGGGGGTGCGCCACGGGGCGGCGTCGGCGGCCGGGGCGGGGAAGAGGTCGCCGTCGCGGTGCTCGGCGGTGCACTCCAGGACGGCCTGCCAGCTCTGGCCGGGGGCGAGTTCGAGGTCGAAGCCCAGGGTGCCGGTGTCGGCGGCGAGGTGGTCGGGCGCCGGCTCGACGGTGAGGGCGGCGCTGAGCGGGCCCTCGCTCCAGCGCAGGCCGTTCGAGCCGGCGGTGGGCGTGCGGATCTGGGTGGCGCGGCCGGCCTTGACGCTGTCCATCGCGGCGAAGTCGCTCTCCGCGCGCAGGTCCAGGCGCAGGCGGGCGGTGAGGTCGCCCGCGTTGCGGACGGTGTAGCGCTCGACGAGGCGGCCGGGGTGCAGCTCCCGGCGGCGTTCCAGGGTGACGGCCGGGTCGGGGGTGAGTTCGGCGATGCCGCGCAGCACGGTGACGAAGGTGGTGCGCCCGTCCTCGCCGTGCGCGGTGGCGACGGGGGTGTTGGGGACCGCGGCGACGCCGGCCTCCAGGCGGGAGAGGATCCGGCGGTCCCCGTGGTAGAAGCCGTCCGCGCCTTCGCCGATCCGCCCGTCCGGGCGCGAGGCACAGAAGCTCGGGGCGGCCACGGAGAGCTGGGCGTCGTGCAGGAACGGCTGCAGGGCGATCGCTGACATGGTCTCTTCATCCTCGTTTTGGGGCTTGACAGTTGCTTCCACTCGGGCGCAACCTTTCTGCCATTGGAGCGTTCCAAGACATTAACCCCCCTGGTGGGGAAGATGGAACCCCGTATTGGAACGCTCCAAGATCTTGTCAATGAAGACAGAACCTAGGATCGCCGTCATGCATGCACACTCATCGCCCCGGCCCAGGACAGGGTCCGCCGCGACCCTCGAAATGGTCGCCGCCCGGGCCGGCGTGGGCCGTCAGACGGTGTCCAACGCGATCAACTCGCCCGAGCTGCTGCGCCCGCAGACGCTGGAGCGGGTCCAGCGCGCGATCGACGAGCTCGGCTACCGCCCGCACCGGGCCGCGCAGGCGCTCAAGACCAGGGCCAGCCGGCTGATCGGCTACGGCATCCGCTCCAGCAGCACCGGCGTCCCGACCCCGGTCCTGGACCAGTTCCTGCACTCCCTCTCCGAGGCCGCCGACCAGGCCGGCTACCGCGTGGTGCTGTTCGCCGTCGCCCCCGGGGACGACGAACTCACCAGCTACCAGCAACTGCTCGACGAGCACGGCGCGGACGGCTTCGTCCTCAGCAGCACCGACCGCGGCGACCGCCGCCAGGGCTGGCTGCACGAACGCGGCGTCCCGTACGTCGCCTTCGGCCGCACCTGGTCCGGCCGGGACGTCGGCGACTGGGTCGACGTCGACGGCTCCGCCGGGACTTCGGCCGCCGTCCGGCACCTGGCCGGGCTCGGCCACCGCAAGATCGGCTTCCTCGGCTGGCCGAAGGGCTCCGGCGTCGGCGACGACCGCGCCCGCGGCTGGCAGAGCGCGATGCGCGAACTGGGCCTGCCCACCCGGGGCCGCCGGGCCGAGAGCCCAAACGACCAGGCGAGCGCCACCGAGGCCGCCGAACGGCTGCTCGCGACCGGCGCGACCGCGGTGGTGACCGCCAGCGACACCCTGGCGCTCGGCTGGTACCAGGCGCTGCGCCGCGACGGCCGCACCCCCGGCCCGGACGCGGCCGTCATCGGCTTCGACGACTCGCCGATCGCCCCCCTGCTGTTCCCGTCGCTGTCCAGCCTCGCCCAACCGCTCGACGCGGTCGGCCGCGAGTGCATGCGGCTGCTGCTGGAACGCCTCGGCGACCACCAGCGGCCGACCGAACACGTGCTCCTGGAACCGGAGCTGGTCCTGCGCGAAAGCGTCTGACCGCCACTCCCCCGAAACCATCTCCGCCCACTCCCCCACCCACCCTCGCAAGGAGATCCCGCATGGCCACCTCCCGCACCCTCGCCGCGGCAGCCGTCTGCGCGGCCGTCACCCTCGGCGCCGTCACCGGCTGCTCCTCCTCCGGCGGCTTCGGCGACTCACCGGCCAAGCAGTCCTCCGGCGGCAACCAGAGCCTGACGGTGCTGATCGCCACCTCCGGCGAGGCCGAGACGGCCGCGGTCAAGGCCGCCACGGCCGACTGGGCCAAGAAGACCGGCAACACCGTCACCGTGCAGATCGCCAGCGACATCAACCAGCAGCTCGGCCAGGCCTTCGCCGGCGGCAACCCGCCGGACCTCTTCTACGTCAACTCCGACCAGTTCGCGAACTACGCCAAGGGCGGCTCGCTGTACGCCTACGGCGACCAGATCCCGGACGCCGCCGACTTCTCCGAGCCGCTGCGCAAGGCCTTCAGCTACGACGGCAAGCTCACCTGTCTGCCCAAGGACACCTCCACCCTGGGCCTGGCGATCAACACCACGCTGTGGCAGCAGGCCGGCCTGACCGAGGCCGACTACCCGACCAGCTGGCAGCAGCTCTCCGACGACGCCGCCAAGCTCACCAAGGACGGCGTGACCGGCCTGGTGACCGCCCCCGACTACCAGCGGCTCGGCGCCCTGCTGAAGGAGGCCGGCGGCTGGATCACCAACCCCGAGCAGACCGCGATGACCGCCGACAACCCGGCCAACAAGCAGGCGCTGGAGTACGTGCAGTCGATGATGAAGGCCGGCTCGGCCAAGTACGTCGCCGAGGTGGACGCCGGCTGGGGCGGCGAGGCGCTCGGCAAGGGCAAGGCCGCGATGACCATCGAGGGCAACTGGCTCAAGGGCGCGATGGCCAAGGACTACCCGAACGTCCAGTACAAGGTGCTCCCGCTGCCCGCCGGCCCGGCCGGCCCCGGCACCCTCGCCTTCAGCAACTGCTGGGGCATCGCCGCCAAGAGCCAGCACCAGGCGGCCGGGGTCGACCTGGTCAAGCACCTCGCCTCCGCCGACCAGCAGCTGGAGTTCGCCCAGGCCTTCGGCGTGATGCCCTCGCGCACCAGCGCGCTGAGCGCCTACGCCCAGAAGTACCCCGAGTCCAAGGCTTGGGTCGACGGCGTCGCCAACGCCCAGGCGCCGGTCACCATCGCCGGGTTCACCAAGGTGCTCACCCAGTTCAACACCGACCTCCAGTCGCTGAAGACGGGCGACCCGGCGGCCATCCTGGCCACCCTCCAGCGCAACGGCGAGCAGGCCATCAAGAATGCCAAGTAACAGCTCCACCGGCACGATACGCCGGCGCGGCCTGCGCGAGGGAGCATGGGGCTGGCTGTTCGCCGGCCCCATGGTCCTGGTCCTCGGCCTCTTCATGGTCCTGCCGATCGGGATGGCCCTGTGGGTCAGCCTGCTGCACTGGGACGGCCAGTCCAACCCGTTCAGCGGCAGCGCGGACTTCATCGGCCTGGACAACTACCGCCGGCTGTTCGCCGAGGACGGCCTGGACCGCACGCTGTTCGCCACCTCGATGCGCAACACGCTGTACTACGTCCTGCTGACGGTGCCGCTGCAGACGGTGCTGGCGCTGCTGCTCGCCATCCTGGTCAACCAGCGGATGCTGCGCGGCCGGGGCGCCCTGCGCACGGTGTTCTACTTCCCGTCCGTCACCAGCTCGATCGCGATCTCGACGGTCTTCCTGTTCCTCTTCCAGGGCAGCGGCGCCGTCAACCGGATGCTGGACTGGCTCGGGGTCAAGGGGCCGAACTGGTTCGCCGACCCGCGCGGGGTGATCTGGCTGGTGCTCGGCTGGTTCGGCCTGGACCAGCCCGCCCCGGGCACCGGCGGCCCGCTCGGGCTGTCCTGGTCGGAGTGGTTCGCCGGGCCCTCGGTCGCGATGTGCACGCTGATCCTGATGGCGGTGTGGACCACCTCCGGCACCTTCATGCTGATCTTCCTCGCCGCCCTCCAGGACATCCCGCGCGAACTGGAGGAGGCCGCCGCGCTCGACGGCGTCAACCGCCGCCAGCTGCTGCGCCACGTCACCCTGCCCGCGCTGCGGCCCGTCCTGTTCCTGGTGCTGACCCTCGGCCTGATCTCCACCTGGCAGGTCTTCGACCAGGTGTACGTGATGGGCAAGGGCGCGCCCGGCAACACCACCCTCACGCCCGCCTACCTGTCCTACTCGGCCGGCTTCGACAACGCCGACTTCGGGCAGGGCGCCGCCATCGCGTTCGTCCTGCTCGGCCTGATCCTGCTGCTCACCGCCGTCCAGCGGTGGGTCCTGCGGGAGCGGGACGGCAAGCCCCGCCGCAGCCCGAAGGGAGCCCGCCGTGCCGCACGCTGACCGCAAGCCCGCCGTGGACAAGCCGATTCTCGGCCGCTTCCCCCGGCCGCTGCGGATCCTCGGGTACGCCGTCCTGCTCGGCTTCGCGCTGCTCTACCTGCTGCCGTTCCTGCTCCAGCTGGTGAACAGCTTCAAGACCGACCCGGACGCGGCCGCCCACCCGATGTCGGTGCTGCCCGACGGCGGCACCCTGGCCTCCTACCGGCGGCTGTTCGGCCTGGCGGAGGGCGTCGAGAACATCCCGTTCCTGCGCTGGCTGGGCAACAGCGTGGTGGTGACCGTCCTGGTGACGGCCGGCCGGGTGCTGTTCGACTCGATGGCGGGCTACGCGCTGGCCCGGATCAGGTTCCCGGGCCGCCGGCTGCTGTTCGCCTTCGTGCTGGCCGTGATGGCGGTGCCGGGCGTGGTGCTGCTGATCCCGAAGTTCCTGGTGCTGAAGAGCTTCGGCATGTTCGACAGCTACAGCGGCATGATCCTGCCGCTGCTGGTCGACGCCGCCGGGATCTTCATCATGAAGCAGTTCTTCGAGTCGGTGCCGCGCGAGATCGAGGAGGCGGCGCGGATCGACGGCGCCGGGACGTTCCGGATCTTCTGGTCCGTCGTCCTGCCGATGTCCCGGCCCTCGCTGATCACGCTCACCGTGCTCTCCTTCCAGGGCTCCTGGAACGAGTTCACGCACTTCCTGGTCTCCACCCAGTCCAGCGAACACGACACCCTCACCACCGGTCTGGCGCACTTCGTCTCCGGCGGCCTCGGCTCCGGGACGCAGTACCCGCTCAAGCTGGCGGCGGCGCTGGTCTCCACCCTCCCGGTGGCGATCCTGTTCTTCTGCTTCCAGCGCCACTTCGTGCGCGGCGCCAACTCGGGCTCGCTCAAGGAGTGAGCCCGGCCCGGCCCTGCCCTGCCTGTACACCCCCCTCTGCCGAACCTTCCTGTGAACCCTTCTTGGAGAACCACGTGCCCGCCCGTATCGAGGACTACGCGCTGATCGGCGACATGCAGACCGCCGCCCTGGTCGGCAGGGACGGCGCCGTCGACTGGCTGTGCCTGCCCCGCTTCGACTCCCCGGCCGTCTTCGCCGGCCTGCTGGGCACGGACGAGCACGGCTTCTGGCGGATCGCCCCCGGTGACGCCCCGCCCGCCCACCGGCGGCGCTACCGGGGCGACTCGCTGGTCCTGGAACAGGAGTGGGACACCGCCGGGGGCACCGTCCGGGTGATCGACTTCATGCCGCCGCGCGGCACGGCGGCCCCGCAGCTGATCCGGATCGTCGAGGGCGTCGCCGGCACCGTCCGGATGCGCTCGGCGGTGCGGATGCGCTTCTCGTACGGGCGCATCGTGCCCTGGGTGCACCGGGTCGAGCAGGCCGGAGGCGGCCACCGCACCGTCGCCGTGGCCGGGCCCGACTCGGTGTGGCTGGACGGCGAATCCGAGACCTACGGCCGCGACCTCACCACCTACGCCGACTTCACCGTCACCGCCGGCGAGCGGATCGCCTTCGCGCTGACCTGGCAGGCCTCCCACCTCGGCGCCCCCGACCGGCCGGACGCCGAGCAGGCACTCGCCGCCACCGAGGAGTTCTGGCGCGACTGGGCCGCCCAGTGCACCTACCAGGGCCCCTACCGCGAGGCCGTGATCCGCTCCCTGATCACCCTCAAGGGCCTCACCTACGCCCCCACCGGCGGCATCGTCGCCGCCCCCACCACCTCACTGCCCGAGGACATCGGCGGCGTCCGCAACTGGGACTACCGCTACACCTGGCTACGCGACGCCACCATCACGCTCTCCTCGCTGCTGCGCACCGGCTACCGCGACGAGGCCAAGGCCTGGCGCGAGTGGCTCCTGCGCGCCGTCGCCGGCGACCCGGAGAACCTCCAGATCATGTACGGCATCGCCGGCGAACGGGAGCTGGTGGAGACCGAACTCGACTGGCTGCCCGGCTACGAGGGCTCCCGCCCCGTCCGGATCGGCAACGGCGCCGCCGGGCAGCTCCAACTCGACGTCTACGGCGAGGTCGTCGAGGCCCTGCACCTCGCCCAGCACACCGGCCTGGCCCGCAACGACCACGCCCACCTGCTGCAACTGCGGCTGATCTCCTGGCTGGAGCAGCACTGGCAGGAGCCGGACGAGGGCATCTGGGAGGTCCGCGGCCCGCGCCGGCACTTCGTCCACTCCAAGGTGATGGCCTGGGTCGCCGTCGACCGAACGGTCCAACTGCTGGAGCAGACCGACTGCGAGGGACCACTGGAGCGCTGGCGCGCCCTGCGCGACACCATCCACGAGGACGTCTGCACCCACGGCTACGACCCGGACCGCAACACCTTCACCCAGTCCTACGGCTCGCAAGAACTCGACGCCTCGCTGCTGCTCATCCCCCAGGTCGGCTTCCTGCCGCCGGACGACAAGCGCGTCATCGGCACCGTCGAGGCGATCCAGCGCGAACTGTCCACCGAGGACGGCTTCGTGCTGCGCTACCCCACGAGCGGCGGGGTGGACGGCCTGCCGGGCGACGAAGGCGCCTTCCTGGCCTGCTCGTTCTGGCTGGCCGACGCCCTGGCGATGATCGGCCGGACGGACGAGGCGCACCAGCTGTTCGACAAGCTGCTGTCCATCCGCAACGACCTCGGGCTCCTGGCGGAGGAGTGGGACCCGCGGCTCAAGCGCCAGGTCGGCAACTTCCCGCAGGCCTTCAGCCATGTGCCATTGATCGACACCGCACTGCGCCTCGGCCGGGGCTGAGTCGGTCCGAAATAATCGGCCACCCCCTTGTTGATGATGTGATCAAATGTGTAAGCACTGTGGCGCTTGACGCCACCGGGGAGGGACCGGTCTGACCATGTGGTCAGGCCCCGTTACACAGGAGACGTACCATCAACACCGCCATTCGCCGGGCCGCGCGCGGAACCGTTCCCGTCGCCGTCACCGCATCCGTGCTCGCCGCCGGCCTGGCCGCCTGCGGCACCGTCGAGCAGCTGTCCGCCGCGCAGAAGGTGTCCAAGGCCTTCACCAAGGTCGGCGAGGGCAAGGCCGCCGGCCTCACGTTCTCCGTGGACGCCACGCCCGAGCAGATCATCGCCTTCGGTGCGGCCACCGGCGACAAGGTCGACCCGAAGAGCGCCGACGCCGTGTCCGGGCTGAACTTCTCCGTCGCGGTGTCCGCCGACAAGCCCCTGAAGGACCTCGACACCTTCAAGAACGCGCAAAGCAACGGCGCCGACAAGGACCTGACGCTCGACAAGTCGGTGCGCCTGTCCTACGTGCTCTCCGACCGGAAGGGCACCGCGCTGCTGGAGTACCGCCAGGTCGACGCCAAGGCGTTCCTGCGCGCCGACGCCAAGGGCCTGGTGAAGCTGGTCGGCGAGGACCCGTCGCAGGTCGACGCCATCAGCAGCGACCTGCCCGCCGAGCTGAAGCCGGTCAAGGACGTGCTGGCCGGCAAGTGGGTCTCCTTCGACCTGCAGAAGCTCGCCGACGAGACCAAGAAGTTCGACGGCGCCAAGGCCACCCCGAGCACCCCGAGCGGACAGCCCTCGCTGGACCCGGAGTCGGCCAAGCAGCTGACCAACTCCCTCAAGGACGTCCTGTCCCGCACCGTCACCTTCGAGGACAAGGGCAAGAAGGACGGCGCCGAGCACATCTGGATGAGCGCCCCGGGCCGCCAGCTGGCCGACGAACTGCTGAAGGCCGTCAAGCCGCTGGCCGCCAAGTTCCCCCAGCAGTTCGGGAAGCTCCCCACCTCCGTCCCGAGCACCGTGCGCGAGGACAAGGTCGGCGCCGACCTCTACCTGAAGGACGGCAAGCTCTCCGCCGCCACCTTCGACCTCGCCCAGCTGGAGGCGAAGGCCGCACCGGGCGTCAACTTCCCGGTGAAGCTCGCCTTCAACCAGAACGCCCCGACCGTCGAGGCCCCCGCCGACGCCGTCACGCTGACCAGCGACGACATCCAGAGCGCCATGCTCACCCTCCTCACCTCCGGCGCCACCAGCGGGGGCAAGGGCGGCACCGCCCCGGGCACCCCGGGCACCCCGGCGCTCACCCCCGGCAAGCCGCTGACCCCCGCCCAGGCCGAGGAGCTGAAGGCCCTCGGCCTGCCCCTGGCGCAGCAGGAAATGTTCAGCAAGCTCGGCATGGGCTACGAGGACATGAAGAGCCTCGCCCAGGAGGGCTGATCCCCGGCTCTCCCCCACGGCGCCCGGCCGGCCGCGACAGCGGCGGGCCGGGCGCCGCTGTTCGACGTCACAGCCGGTGCCCTGACCGCCCGGATCACCGGCGCGCGGGGCTGCGTCCTGACCGCCCGGATCACCGGCGCGCGAGATGGACGGTGAGGTCGGCCGCGACCTCGACCGTCTCGGGCAGCACCCGCGCGATCGCCTCGAAGGCCTCCCGCCGCCTCGGCGGCGGCAGTTGGAGGTACGCCGAGACGGTCGACAGGTGACCGAGGTAGTACGGGGCGCTCACCAGCAGGCGCCGCCGGATGACGGACTGCCGGACGTCGCGGAACAGCCGGGACCGTTCCAACTCCGTACCCGGCCACTGCAGTTCCTCCTCGGGAGCGGTCCCGTCCGGGGACGGGACGTCGTCGCTCTCCAGGAACGGCGCCCGGGCCGCCCGCACGGCCTCCTCGACGGCCGGGTCGGCCAGCTGGAACGGCCCGCCGAAGTTGGCGAACACGCCCTCCGGCTCCAGCAGTTCGGCCACCCGCGACCACCGGCCCTCCGGGCGCGTCCAGTGCAGGGCCGCCGCCGCGTAGACCAGGTCGTACGTCCCGCCCGGCCGCAGGTCCTCGAACGCGGCCCGGACGGTCCGCACGTTCGGGGGCGCCGTCCTGCGCAGTTCGGCGAGCATGGCCGCGTCGGGCTCCGTCGCCGTGACGTCGACCCCGCGCCCGGCGAACAGCCTGGTCGCCTTGCCGGTGCCCGCACCGATCTCCAGGGCGGTCCGCACCGGACGGCCCGCGTACGCCGCCACCGTGTCGAAGAGTTCGTCGGGGTACCCCGGCCGGAAACGTTCGTAGGCTTCGGCGATCGCGCCGAAGCTCAGTGCACGAGCAGACATGCCGAGCATCCTGACACGACCGCGGCGGGCCGTGCCCCGGGTTTTCCGCCGCCGCACCGCGCCCGGAGGAGTGGCGTGGGTCCGGAATCAGCCGCTTGTCGGTAATGAACGATTGTGTTCCCTATACCTCGGGGATACTGCCGGTGTCAGTGGACGGACCCGCCCCTCACCGTCGTTCGCTCCCGAGCCATTGGGGGACCTGCCATGGTCACCTCGCGCGCCCTGGCCCCGGCGCCGCCCGCACCCGCACGACGCGGCCAGCACCCGGGGACAGCCCTCACCGTCATCGCGGCCACCCAGCTCATGGTGGTCCTCGACGTCACGATCGTGAACATCGCCCTGCCGCACATCCAGCAGGCGCTGAGGTTCAACACCACCGACCTGTCCTGGGTCGTCAACGCCTACACCCTCACCTTCGGCGGGCTCCTGCTGCTGGGCGGGCGGATGGGCGACATCCTCGGGCGCCGGCGCGTGTTCGTCGCCGGGGTCCTGATCTTCAGCCTCGCCTCACTGCTCGGCGGCGTCGCGCAGTCCTCCGGCTGGCTGCTGGCCGCACGCGCACTCCAGGGCCTGGGCGCGGCGATCGCCTCGCCGACCGCGCTCGCCCTGATCGCGACCAACTTCCCGGAGGGCCCGGCCCGCAACCGCGCCTTCGGCGTGTACTCGGCCGTCGCGGGGGCGGGCGGCGCCGTCGGCCTGCTCGCCGGCGGGATACTGACCTCCTGGCTGTCCTGGCGGTGGGTGCTGTTCGTCAACGTGCCGATCGGCATCGCGATCGCGCTGCTGGCGCCGCTCTACATCAACGAGTCCGAACGGCACCCCGGACGCTTCGACCTGACCGGCGCGTTCGCCGCCACCGCGGGCATGGTCTCGCTGGTCTTCGGCTTCATCCGGGCCTCCGACCACGGCTGGACCGACTCCGTGACGCTCACCTCGTTCAGCCTCGCCGCGCTGCTGCTGGCGGCCTTCCTGTTCCACGAACGGCGGGCGCCGCAACCGATCACCCCGCTGCACCTGTTCCGCGACCGCAACCGCTCCGGCGCCTACGGGCTGCTGCTCTGCGTGGCCGCGACCATGTTCAGCATCTTCTTCTTCATGACCCTGTTCGTGCAGGACGTCCTCGGGTTCAGCCCGCTGCGGGCCGGCCTCGCCTTCCTGCCGATCAGTGCCGCGAGCGTCGTCGCCGCCCAGTTCGCCGCCCGCAACCAGCTGCGGTACGGGCGCAGGCCGTTCCTGGTGGTGGGCTCGCTGCTGGTGGCGGGCGGGGCGTTCTGGTCCACCCGGCTCGACGCCCACAGCGGCTACCTGACCGGGGTCCTCGGCCCGACCCTGCTGTTCGGCCTCGGGATGGGCTCGATCTTCGTCCCGGCCACGCTGACGGTGGTCTCCCGGGTCGCCCCGCACGAGACCGGCGCGGCCACCGGCATGCTCAACACCACCCAGCAGGTGGGCGGCTCGCTGGGGCTGTCGATCCTGGTCACGGTCTACGGCGCGGCCGGCCGCACCGAGGCCGGCCGGCAGGTCGGCGCGTTCCTGCGGCAGGCCACCCCGGAGCAGGCGGCCCGGTTCCGGGCCACCGGAAAGCTGCCGGCGCCGTACTCCTCCGAGGTGCTGGCGCACGGCATCTCCAGGGCGTTCGACATGGGCCTGGCCTTCGCCGTGCTCGCGGCGCTGATCGCCCTGTTCGTCATCAGGGCCGACCGGGAGGCGCCGCCCGTCAGCCCTTCGGGGGACGGCACTTGACAGGGCGTCCGGACATCGCCGACAGTCCATCTTGCAATGGTTTTCATCTTCGATAACCAGACTCCGCGAAAGAGGACACCCATGTCGCTCGACGTCTCCCCCGCCCTCCTCGCCCAGGCCGAGCACGGCCGGGTCAACCAGGCCGACTTCCTCGACACCGTGCGCGCCTCCCTCCCCTACGCCTACCAGGTCGTCGCCGGGCTCAGCACCGAACTCAGCGCAACCGAGGACGAGTTCACCACCGACAACACCACGCCCACCGACGAGGAGCGCGCCCAGCTGCTGCGCGCGCTCGCCAGCAACGCCATCCGCGGCAGCCTGGAGGACCACTTCGGCGTCAAGCTCGCCTTCGTCAACTGCCACCGCGTCGGCGCCTTCCGCCCCGGCACCGAGGACGGCGACGCCTACCGCGAGTTCACCTCGCTGCACAACCAGATCCGCAACCAGAGCCCGGAGCTGCGCAGCTGCTGACCCTCCCGGACGCGCGGCGGGCCCCGCCCGGGGGAGGGGGCCCGCCGCGCCCCGTACCGGGTCGGTATTGAGGCGGGATTGCGCCGTGTTGCGCGCCGATGTCCGATCCCGCGCCGATCTTGTGGGGACGCGAGCCGCCTGCGTACGTTCGACGGGCACCACCCGCCCGGCCCTCCCGGGGCCGCCTCACACCACCCGGAGCCACCCACCATGCCGCCGACCCCACAACCACTGCGGAAACTCGGCTTCCTGACCATCGGACTGTTCGACGAGACCGACCCGCGCCGGGGCCACGAGTCCACCCTCGACCTCATCACCCTCGGCGAGCAGCTCGGCTTCGACAGCGCCTGGCTGCGCCACCGCCACCTCCAGTACGGGATCTCCTCCCCCGTCGCCGTCCTCGCCGCCGCCTCCCAGCGCACCAGCCGCATCCACCTCGGCACCGCCGTCACCCCGCTCGGCTGGGAGAACCCGCTGCGCCTCGCCGAGGACCTCGCCACCGTCGACATCCTGTCCGGCGGCCGCCTCAACCCCGGCTTCAGCGTCGGCCCGCCCACCCACTACGACCGGGTCCGCGGCGCGCTCTACCCCGACACCGGCGAGCACGAGGACTTCGGGACCGGCCGCGCCGAGCGCCTCCTCGGCCTCGTCCGCGGCGAACCCGCCTCCGACTTCGCCGGCACCGAGGGCATCGAGGTGTACTCCCGCCGGGTCCAGCCGCACTCCCCCGGCCTCGCCTCCCGGCTCTGGTACGGCGCCGGCAGCCTGCGCTCCGCCCGCTGGGCCGGCGAGCACGGGCTCAACCTGCTCACCAGCAGCATCGTCAAGGCCGGGGAGCCCGGGGAGTCCGAGGACTTCGCCGAGATCCAGCGCACCCAGATCCGCGCCTTCCGCGCCCACCACCCCGACGGCGAGCGCGCCCGCGTCTCCCAGGGCCTCGTCGTCATCCCCACCGACGGCGCCAGCCCCGAACAGCGCGCCAAGTACCAGGCGTACGCCCTCGCCCGCACCCCGCGCACCCTCGCCCCGCAGGGCCCGGCCCGGATGGTGTTCGCGCCCGACCTGGTCGGCCCGGCCGAGGAGATCGCCGAGCGGCTGCACGCCCACGCCGGCTACCAGGAGGTCGACGAGGTCGCCTTCGCCCTGCCCTTCACCTTCGACCACCAGGACTACGTGCAGATCCTCACCGACCTCGCCACCCGCCTCGGCCCCGCCCTCGGCTGGCAGCCCTCGGCCGGGCACGGCTGACCCGGCGACCGGCCGCGCCTCGCCGCGCGCGGCCGGGCGACCCCGCGCGCAGCGGGTGCGGAGCAGGGCGCGGCGGGGGCGGAGCAGGGCGCGGCGGGGGCGGAGCAGGGCGCGGCGGGGGCGCTGCGGCTCAGGGCCGGTCGGGGCCGCGGGTGGGCAGCGTCTGGCTGTAGACGACGCTCGTGGTCGTGCTGCCGAAGCCGGCCAGCTCGTCCACGAGCGTCTCCAGATGCTCCATGGAGGTCGCGGCGACCTTGAGGGTGTAGCAGTCGTCGCCGGTGGTGCGCAGGCACTCCAGGAGCTCCCGCCGCTCGGCGAGCAGCCGGCGCAGCGGCTCGTGCCGGTTGCCCGGGTACTTCAGCCGGACGACGGCGAGCACGGGGTAGCCGACCTTGGCCAGGTCGACCACGGCGTGGTAGCCGGTGATGACGCCCAGCGCCTCCAGGTTCCGCACCCGTTCCGTGGTGGCGGACGAGCTGAGGTTCACCCGCCGCCCCAGCTCGCTGAGGGAGATCCGGGCCTCCCGTTGCAGCTGTCCGATGATCTGCCAGTCGACGTCGTCGAGATTCACGGCCATTGTGCGATTCTACCGGTAGAACCACGGCAGAGGGCTGTGATCGCCGGGATGGTTCGGTTCCGTCGGCCATGATCACCGGGATAGCCTCGGTCCATGCAACTTGGCGTCAACGTACCGAACTTCGGGCCCGGGACGGACCCCGGCGTGCTGCGCGAATGGGCGCGGACCTCGGAGGGGCTCGGCTTCGACCTCCTCATGCTGTCGGACCATGTGACCATCACCTCGGACGTGGCCGTGCGGTACCCGGAGCCGTTCTACGAGCCGTTCACCACGCTGTCCTGGCTGGCCGGTCTCACCACGGACCTGCGGCTGGGCACGAGCGTGCTGATCCTGCCCTACCGGCACCCGCTGCTGACGGCCCGGCTGGCCGCCAACCTCAGCCGGCTCAGCGGCGGCCGGTTCGTCCTCGGGGTGGGCGTCGGCTGGGCGCGGCAGGAGTTCGACGCGCTCGGCGTGCCGTTCGCCGCGCGCGGCCGGCTGACCGACGAGTACCTGGGCGCGCTGCGGGACGCCTGGCGTCCGGAGACTCCAGAGGCTCCGGAGTCTCAGGAGACGGGGATCGGGGGCCACGCCGCCCCGCCGCCCGTCTGGATCGGCGGCCACAGCGCGGCGGCGATCCGGCGCGCGGTCAGGTTCGGCGACGCCTGGCACCCGCTGCGGCTCCCCCTGCCCCTGATGCGCTCCATCCTGGCGGAGCACTCGCTGCCGGGGTTCTCCCCCCGCATCGCCCTGCGGATCACCGAGGCGCCGGTCGACGATCCCGAGCGGCCCGCCGGGGTCGGCACCGTCGAGCAGGTCCTCGACGACCTCGACCAGCTGCGGCTGCTCGGCGCGGACACCGTCGTCCTCGACCCCTACCACGGCGATCCGGAGGAGACCCGTCGGCCCCGCGCGGCCTGGCAGGCGCTCACCACCGTGGCCACCCACTGGAAGGCACGACCGTGATCACCCTGGCCGACGAAACCCTCCTGCGGCGCGCCGTCGCCCTCGCGGCCCGGGCGGTCGCCCTGGGCGACGCACCGTACGGCTCCCTGCTGGCCGGCCCGGACGGCGCGATCCTCGCCGAGGCGCACAACACGGTGCGGCGCGACGACGACATCACGGCCCACCCGGAGCTGAAGCTCGCCCGCTGGGCGGCCCGCGAACTCGACCCGGACCTGGCCGCCCGCACCACCCTCTACACCAGCTGCCAGCCCTGCGGCATGTGCACCGGCGGCATCGTCCGCTCCGGCCTCGGCCGGGT
Source organism: Kitasatospora sp. NPDC056731 (assembly GCF_040687675.1). Taxonomy (NCBI): domain Bacteria; kingdom Bacillati; phylum Actinomycetota; class Actinomycetes; order Kitasatosporales; family Streptomycetaceae; genus Kitasatospora; species Kitasatospora sp. NPDC056731. The sequence goes on along the minus strand of NZ_JBFBNR010000031.1, from coordinate 72,075 downwards.
GGTCTTCGCGCTCTCCACCGAGCAACTCGTCGAGCTCAACCCGCAGTCGGGCGCCTGGCCGACGGTGGCCCAGGACGGCCCGGCCCTGTTCGACGAGGCGCGCGCACCCCTCGACGCCTACTACCGGCCAGGCTGCTGACGTCGACGCGCCGGGCGGGCACTGGTCAGATGACTAAGCGCTTGCTTAGACTCGGGCCTCCAGTGCAGGCCCGCGCGCGCCCCCAGGAGACGTCATGACCGCGACCAACCGTCAGATCCGCCTCGCCCGTCGGCCGGTCGGGGAGGTGCGGGCGGAGGACTGGGCACACGGGTCGGAGCCGGTGGGGGCGGCCGGGCCCGGGGAGTTCGTGGGGCGGACGCGGTACGTGTCGCTGGACCCGGCGATGCGCGGGTGGCTGGACGACCGGCCCTCCTACCTGCCGCCGGTCGGGCTGGGCGAGGTGATGCGGGCCGGGTCCGTGGTCGAGGTCGTCGAGTCCGACCACCCGAAGTTCCGCGTCGGCGACCACGTGGTCGGCAGCTTCGGCGTCCAGGAGTACGTGGTCTCGGACGGCAAGGGCGCGCTGAAGGTCGACCCCGCGCTCGCGCCGCTGTCGACGTACCTCGGCGCGCTCGGCATGCCCGGGATGACCGCCTACTTCGGGCTGCTGGACGTCGGGGCGCTCAAGGAGGGCGAGACCGTGGTGGTCTCCGGCGCCGCCGGGGCCGTCGGCAGCCTGGTCGGGCAGATCGCCAGGATCAAGGGCTGCCGGGTGGTCGGCATCGCGGGCGGCCCCGAGAAGTGCGCGCTGCTCACCGGGGAACTGGGCTTCGACGCGGCGATCGACTACCACTCCGAGGACCTCCGCAAGGCGCTGCGCGACCACGCGCCCGACGGCATCGACGTGTACTTCGACAACGTCGGCGGGGACGTCCTGGACGCCGCGCTCACCCGGCTCGCGATGCACGCCCGGGTGGTGCTCTGCGGGGCGATCAGCCAGTACAACAACGAGACCGCCGTGCAGGGCCCGTCCAACTACCTGTCACTGCTGGTGCGGCGGGCCCGGATGGAGGGCTTCGTGGTGTTCGACTACGCGCCCCGCTACCCGGAGGCGGCCCGGGAGCTCGCGGGCTGGATCGCGGACGGCCGGATCAAGGTCAAGGAGCACGTGGTGGAGGGGACGGTGGACGACTTCCCGACCGTCCTCGGGATGCTCTTCCGCGGGGAGAACACCGGCAAGCTGGTGCTGCGGCTGAGCTGATCCCGGCCCGGTGCGGCGGCGACGGGATGTCCGCCGCCGCACCGGGGGCGTTCAGAGCAGGCGCTTGATCTCGCCGCGCGCCCGGTAGAAGCCGCCCGAGGCGGACTCCCGCACCTCGGCGACCAGGTACCGCGCCCCCGCGACCCGGACGTCCTTCGGGAACTGCACCCGCCGGCCCGGGTCGAAGCCCGCCGACACCACCCGCACCCGCAGCCGGGCGCCGTCCTGCACGCACTCGACCTCGATCCCGCCGCCGGGCAGGCCGCCGGTGCCGGTGACCACCGTCTCCAGGGCCGTGCCCGGCCGCACCGCCTCCCAGCCCGCGTTGCGCACCTCGGCGGTGGCCGGCAGGGTCCCGCCCTCGGCCGCCCGGACGGCCTGCTCGCTCGCGTCCAGGCAGGCGAGCGAGCCGTCCGTGGTCACCAGGTAGAGCCGGCCGTCCCGGTACTGCATGCTGTACGCGGAGCCGCAGCCGGTGGCGAGCTTCCACAACCGGGTGCCGTCGGCGGCGAAGCAGTACACCGAGGAGTGGTTGTCCCCGGCGAAGACGTACTCGCCGTCCGGGGAGGCCGCGCAGGAGAACACGGCGGCGTCGCAGCGGTAGGCGGCGACCTCGGAGCCGTCGGACTTGCGCAGCCGGTGCACCCAGCCGCGCCCGGTGCCGGCGAACACCTCGTCGGCCTCCTGCCAGCCGAACAGCACCTCGCCCTTGGTTACGGTGTGCCACAGCTGGTCGCCGCCGCGCGCCGCGTAGCGGGCGACGCCGCGCGAGTGGCCGTGGTAGACGCCGTCCGCGTCGCAGCGCACCATCCAGCCGGAGCGGCCCTCGGCCTTGCGGCGCCACTGGAACTCGTCCTCGTGGTCGACGGTGGTCAGCCCGCCGCGTTCGTCGGCGACGCCGAGGACGCCGTCGTGGATGTCGAGCCAGAAGATGTCCACGTCCTCGGCTATCTCGTACGCCACCCGGGGGACCTTGCCGCCCAGGTCGTACACCTTGCCGTCGTCGCAGCCCGCGTAGATCCACCAGTCGTCGGCGACGATGCACTTGACGCCGTCCGGCAGGCCGAACCGGGCGGTGACCTCGCCGTCGTGGGTGAGGGTGTAGACGTCGCCGCGCTCGTTGCCGACCCAGGCGTGCTCCTCGCCGACGAAGACGCCGAAGGCCGGCGAGCCGGAGCGGAACCGCCACAGCAGCGGCGCCTGGTTCGCCGTCGAACGGGTGCTGACGAGCTGCCGCCTGGTCACCGCCCGACGCTGGCGCACGCCCTGGACGGCCGGCGCGTAGCCCTTGCGGACCTTCTCGCCGATCTTCTTGGCCGCCGACGCGGCGGCCTTCTCGGCGCTCGGGAAGCTGGTCGACTTGGCCTGCCCCTCCTCGCCGATCCGCCCGTACCGGACCGTCACCGTACTGCCGGCGAGCCGCACCTCGTAGAACTTGTGCGCGCTCCCCTCCTCCTCGGACAGTTCGAGGTAGGTGACCTGCTCTTCCACGGCGACGGACACGACGAAGTCCCCTTTCGGGTTTTCGGGCAACGGAGACGGGAGGCGGGGCGGGGCCTGTTCGCGGCCCCGCTCACCGACAACCCCCAACCTAAGGCGCGGCACTGACAGCGCGTCCCGCTGGGCCCTCCCGGAACCTCGCCTCCCACTTGTCGCCCCACGAACCATTCTTCCGCCGTACATCTGGTCGTCGCCCGCCGCGCACGGTAGGGATCGGGTGGCGTTGCTAGAACCGCAGCGCCCGAACTTTCTTGTCCGTGCTCAGACCGCCGGGCCACCAGCCCGAGCGGCCGTCAGGAGGAAGCTCATGCGGAGTACCCAGCGAGTCCGGCGCAGAGCGATGGCGGGGGCGTCCGCCGCAGCCGTGGTGGGGGCGCTGCTGGCGCTGCCCGGCGGCGTCGCCCAGGCGGCGTCACCCGACGTGGTGATCAGCCAGGTGTACGGCGGGGGCGGCAACTCCGGTGCCCCGTACGCCAACGACTTCATCGAGCTGTACAACCGCGGCACCGCGCCGGTGTCCGTCACCGGCTGGACGGTGCAGTACGCCTCGGCGGGCGGCACGTCCTGGGGCCGGACCACCCTGTCCGGCACGATCGCGCCGGGGCGTTTCCTCCTGGTGCAGGAGGCCGCCGGGGCCGGGACGGGCGCGGCGCTGCCGACGCCGGACGCCACCGGGACCCTCAACCTGGCCGCGACCTCCGGCAAGGTCGCGCTGGTCACCAACGGCACAGCGCTGACCTGCGGTTCGGGCTGCGCGACGCAGCCCGGGGTGAAGGACCTGGTCGGCTACGGATCGAGCGCCAGCTCCGCCGAGGGCTCGCCGACCGGCAACCTGTCCAACGCCACCGCCGCCCTGCGCGTCGGCGGCGGCGCCACCGACACCGACAACAACGCGGCGGACTTCACCATCGGCGCCCCGACGCCGCGCAACTCCGCCTCCACCGGCGGCGGCACCACCACCGGCGCCCGAATACACGACATCCAGGGCGCGGCCCGCACCTCCCCGCTCGCCGGCAGCGCCGTGAGCGCGGTGCCCGGCGTGGTCACCGCCGTCGGGCCCAACGGCTTCTGGTACCAGGACCCGCAGCCCGACAACGACCCCGGCACCAGCGAGGGCGTCTACGTCTACACCGCCGGCGCGCCCACCGTCGCCGTCGGCGACTCCGTCACGGTGAGCGCCACCGTCAGCCAGTACCGCCCCGGCGGCAGCGGCGGCACCACCAACCTGTCGATCACCGAACTCACCGCGCCCAGCGTCACGGTGCTCGCCCACAACGCGCCGCTGCCCGCGCCCGCCCTGGTCGGCCCCGGCGGGCGGGTGCCCCCCGCGGCGGTGATCTCCAGCGTCACCGGCGGGGACGTCGAGACCGCCGGGAACTACCAACCCGCCACCGACGGCATCGACTTCTGGGCCTCGCTGGAGGGCATGCGGGTCGAGATCGACAACGCGGCCGTGGTCGGCCCCAGCAACAAGTACGGCGACCTCCCCGTCGTGCCCCAGGGCAGCACCACCCGCACCAACCGGGGCGGCATCCTGCTCCAGGCGAACGACGGCAACCCGGAGCGGGTGACCCTGGCGAACGCGCTCGCGCCCACCCCGGCCGCCAACGTCGGCGACACCCTGACCGGCGCGACCGTCGGCGTGCTCGACTACTCCTTCGGCAACTTCAAGCTCCAGGTCACCGCGACCCCGGCGGTCACCTCCGGCAACCTCGCCCCCGAGGTCACCGCCGCCCCGACGGCCGGCCAGCTCGCCGCCGCCACCTTCAACGTGGAGAACCTCTCCCCCGCCGACCCGCAGAGCAAGTTCGACGGCCTCGCGGCGGGCATCGTCACCAACCTGCGCGCGCCCGACCTCGTCGCCCTGGAGGAGATCCAGGACAACAGCGGCCCCACCGACGACGGCACCACCGCCCCCGACCAGACCCTCGCCAAGCTCACCGCCGCCATCTCGGCGGCCGGCGGCCCGGCCTACTCCTACCGCCAGATCGACCCGGTGGACGGCCAGGACGGCGGCCAGCCCGGCGGCAACATCCGCCAGGTGTTCCTGTTCCGCACCGACCGCGGCCTGAGCTTCACCGACCGCCCCGGCGCCGGCTCCACCACCGCCGACTCGGTGGTCAACAACGGCGGCACGCCCCAACTCGCCTACTCCCCCGGCCGGATCGACCCGACCAACACGGCGTTCAACTCCAGCCGCAAGCCGCTCGCCGGCGAGTTCCGCTGGAACGGCAAGCCGGTCTTCGTGATCGCCAACCACTTCAACTCCAAGGGCGGGGACCAGCCCCTGTTCGGCCGCTACCAGCCGCCCGCGCACCCGTCCGAGACCCAGCGCCACAACCAGGCGACGGCGGTGAAGAGCTTCACCGACCAGATCCTGGCGGTGGACCCGAACGCGGCGGTCATCGTGCTCGGCGACCTCAACGACTTCGAGTTCTCGCAGACCGCCGACATCCTCACCGCCGGCGGCTCCCTGACCGACCTGCCGCGCACCCTGCCGCTGCCCGAGCGCTACACCTACGTGTACGAGGGCAACTCCCAGGTGCTGGACCACATCCTCATCTCCGGCGCGCTGGCGGCGAAGCCGTACAGCTACGACATCGTGCATATCAACAGCGAGTTCAGCACCCAGCTGAGCGACCACGACCCGCAGGTCGTGCGGATCCCGCTGCCCTGACGCACGACACCGGCGCGGTGCCGGCCTCACCCCGGGCGGGGAGGCCGGCACCGCGTTCGCCGTTCAGCCTCCGGCCACGGCGGCCAGCAGGGCGCGCAGGGCCTCGTCGTCGCGGATTCCGGCGCCCGCGAAGCTGCCCCCGACGATCCGGCGGTCGCGCCCGGCGACGTCGGCGAGGCGGCGGCGCTGACCGTCGTCCAGGGCGGTGGCGCCCAGGGCCGCCAGGGCCTCGCCCGCGCCCCGGAGGTCCGACCCGGTCTCGGCCGCGCGCAGGGCGGCCTCGACCAGGCGGCCTCGGTCGAGGGCGGCGCCGTCGGCCACCGCGAGGAGGGCCAGCACGGCGGCCGGGGCCTTCACCCGGTCGGCGAGCAGCCCGTCGAGCCTGGCGGTGAGCGGGCGGGCGGCCGGCCCCAGGAGGGCGGCGACGCGGGCCGCGCGGACCGCCGTCCGGTCGAACCACGCCCCGTCATCGGCGCGCCGCAGGACGCCGTCCAGGATCGGGACGACCTCGGCCGCGTCCCCGGTGATCCGCCACAGCGCGTCGGCCACCGCCAGGTCGGCCTCCAGCACCGGAGAGGTGTCGGGCACGCCTCCGGCGCTGAGCGCGGCGCGCAGGGCGGGGGCCAGCGGGAGGGCCCCGGGGCCCAGGTCGGCGGCGGCCCGGGCGGCCTCGGCGACCGCGTACGGGCCGGCCGCGAGCCGGTCGGCGAGTGCCCCGAGCAGCGCCTCGGGATCGCCGGTGAGGTCGTACAGCGCCCGGGCCGCCGCGACGGAACCGGGCACCTCCCGCAGCGCTGCGGCGGCGCGGTCACGCTCCGCCGCCGGGCCGTCCACCGCGACGGCCGCGACGGCGGCCGCCGCCTCCGGGCGGTGCGGCAGCACCGCGCACAGCTCGGGCAGGGCCGGGGCGGCCGCGCGGCCCCACTGGCGCACCAGGCGGAACAGCTGGTGGTGCTCGTTGCCGCCGAGCTGCTCGGCCGTCAGCCGGGCGCGGACGGCGGCGAGCAGCTCGGGGTCGAAGGGGAACGGCGCGTCGGCGGGGGCCCGCTGGCCGGCGGCGGCCTCCAGCGCGCGCGGACGCCGGCCCAGCGCACGGGCGAGCAGCGGGGCCGCCGTCCGTGGTGCGACCAGGACGAGCGCGGCCAGGGCCTCGTCGGCGGGCCCGTCCTCGGCCTGCGCGGCCCGGGCGGCCAGCCCCGGGGCGGCCTCGGCGGCGGCCGGGCCGAGGTTGCCGAGCAGGTGCACCACGTCGGGGTCGGCGACGAGCTGGGCGAGCGCTGGGAGCAGCCGCCGGGGCGCGCTGCGGGACAGCTGGCAGGCGTGGTCGGCCGCCCAGACGGCCTCGGCCCGCACCTCGGGGCGCTCGTCGCGCAGGGCCCGGTCGAGCAGGGCGTAGGCGGCGTCGCGGTCGGCGGGCGTCTCGCGCAGCAGCAGCTCCTCGGTGATCACGCGCAACGGCTCCCGGCGGTCCAGGTCGTACCGGTCGACGGCGACCGGGTCGGCGGGCAGCAGGGCGAGGACGGCGGCGTGGTGGGCGCCCGTCCACGGCTCGCCCGCGTCCAACCCGGCGAGGACGGCGGCCAGGCGCAGCGGCGCCGGCGTGTCCTCGCCCAGCAGCGGCCCGGCCTCGGCGGCGGCCCCGGACCGGTCCAACCGGCCGAGGGCGGTGAGCAGTTCACCGCGGACAATGGGGTCGGTCTCGCTCGCCCAGCGGCGGCGCAGCGCGGACAGGGCGGGCTCGACGGCCCTGGTCTGGCCGACGGCCCAGGCGGCGGCCTGCCGGACGCCGGCGCTGCCGTCCGCCAGCAGCGGCAGCAGCAGCGGGAGTTGGCCGACGACGGCAGCCCGGACGGGAGCGGGCGGGCCCTCCCCGCCGTCACCCCGCTCCCCGTCCCACTCGCCCTCGCTCTCGGCCAACCCGCCGAGCAGGCCCAGGACTTCGACCGTCCCGCAGCCGGCCGCCGCGATCCGGGCCAGATAGGGGACGGCGTCCGCGCTGGCGGTGTACACCGAGCCCTGGTGGAGGATGCACGAGTAGAGCTCGGCGAGCGCCTCGTCGGCCTGCTCGCCGCCGGCGGCGAGCGCGCGCAGCAGGCCGGGCAGGTCTTCGGCGGGTCCGTAGGCGTGCGACACGGACGCCCAGGGGTGGGCGTCGAGTCCGTCGAGGGCGTGGGCGAGGTCCATGGGCGGATCATCGCAGCCGCCACCGACAGCGCTCATGCGTCCCGGCGGGGGGCAGGCATCCCGCAGTGCTCAGGCGTCCCGGCAGGAGGGTCAGGCGTCCCGGCGGGTCAGGCTCGCGGCCGCCAGGGTGAGGGCGACGGCGAGGTAGCCGACGAGGGTGGCCAGACAGCCGGCCGCGCCGAGCCGGTCGGTGCCGCCCGCGGAGGCGACGGTGCTGCCCAGGCCCTCGAAGACGCTCTGCAGGCCGAACCGGGTGGCGCCGTCACCGAGCGGCGCCAGCAGCATCGGCGAGAGGAAGAACAGGCCGAACAGCGCGGCGACGGCGCCCGCGGTGTGGCGCACCAGGAAGCCGAGCGCCAGGCCGAGCAGGGCGAAGACGGACAGGAACACGCCGCAGCCGACGACCGCGCGCGCCACGCCCGGGTCGCCGAGCGACACCGCCAGGTGCTTCCCGGCCAGGGCCCGTTGGCCGAGCAGGAAGGTCAGGAACGCCAACAGCTGCCCGAGCAGCGCCGACACCCCGCCGACCACCAGCGCCTTGGCCGCGAGCACCTGGCCCCGCCGGGGCACGGCGGCCAGGGTGCTGCGGATCTGGCCGGTGGTGTACTCGCTGGAGGCGGCCAGGGTGCCCAGCGTGCCGATCGCCAGGACGGCGACGTAGAAGCCGCCGGAGAAGCCGTAGCGGACGGGGTCGAAGCGCTCGCGCTGGACGGCCGTCCAGACGTCCCAGTTGTCGGCGGCGCTGCCGTAGTCGATCAGGCCGATGAACAGGGCGGCGGCGAGCGCGACGACGGCGGTGAGCGGGGTCGCGCGGACGCTGCGCAGCTTGACCCACTCGCCGGCCAGTGCGCCTCGGGTGGTGGGGGCGGTCATGTGGTCCTCTTTCCGGACGTAGTGGTGGTGGCCGTCATGCGGTCCGCCTTCCGGACGGACCGGTGGTGGCGCGGTAGTCGACGGTCTCGCCGGTGGCGTCCAGGAACGCCTGCTCCAACGAGGCCTGCCGGACGGTGAGTTCGTGGACGCCGAGGCCGTGCGCGGCGGCCAGCTCGCCGATCGCCGCCGGTTCCAGGCCGCCGACGGCCAGTGCCCCGCCGGGCTCCTCGGCGACCGGCGCGGCCCCGGCGGCGCGCAGCAGCCGGGCCAGTTCGGCCGGCCGGGCGCAGCGGACCAGGACGTCGGTGCGCGCGTTCTCGGCGAGGAAGTCTGCGGTGGGGCGGTCCGCGACGAGCCGGCCGCGCCCGATGATCACCAGGTGGTCGGCGGTGACGGCCGTCTCGCTCATCAGGTGCGAGGAGAGCAGGACGGTCCGGCCCTCGGCGGCCAGGTCGCGCAGCAGGGTGCGGATCCAGTGCACGCCCTCCGGGTCGAGCCCGTTGACCGGTTCGTCGAGCAGCAGGACGGGCGGGTCGCCGAGCAGGGCGGCGGCGATGCCGAGGCGCTGCTTCATGCCGAGGGAGAACCGCCCGGCCTTGCGGCGGGCCGCCTGTTCCAGGCCGGTGCGGGCCAGTACCTCGCGGACCCGGGACGGCCCGATGCCGTTGGTGACGGCGATGCCGAGCAGGTGGTGGTAGGCGGAGCGGGCGGGGTGGACGGCGCCGGCGTCGAGCAGCGCCCCGACTTCCCGCAGCGGGTGGCGCAGGGCCGCGTACGGCCGGCCGTTGACGGTCGCCCGCCCGCTGGTCGGGGCGTCCAGGCCGAGGATCATCCGCAGCGTGGTGGACTTGCCCGAGCCGTTCGGCCCGAGGAAGCCGGTGACCTGTCCCGGCCGGACCGTGAAGGTCAGCCCGTCCACGGCGACGGCGCCGCCGTAGCGCTTGGTGAGGTCGCGTACCTCGATCATCGTGGTGCCTTTCCGGGTTTCCCGGTCGGCCGAGGGGGCCGACGCGGGCTCCACGTTCCCGCCCGGTCCCGGTGCGGGGCGTCCCGCCGTGGGGGGAGATCACGGCGTTCAGCGGGGGCGGCCTCTGCCCGTGGTCGTAGGCCCACAGGGCGATGCCGGGCGCGGGGGCCGCCGCTAGCCTGGGGAGATGCCCCGTGCTCCGCATCCACCGGTGACCAGGAGGCTGCGCCCGGGCCACTGGGTCGCGGTCGACCTGGCGGTCTCGCTGACCCTGACCGTGCTCACCTGGTTCCGGGTGCTGGACGCCTACCGGGTGTTCGACCCGCACCACCGCGGCTACCCGAAGCCGACGTCCGCGGAGCTGGTGACGGTGCTGGTGTGCGTGGTGGCGGTGGGCGCGGCCGCCGGGCTGCGCCGACTCGCGCCGGTGGCCGCGGCCGGGGTGGTGTTCGCCGCCTGGACGGTGGTGGTCGCGGTGGCCGGGCAGCTGACGATCGCCAACCTGGCCGGGTTCCTGGTGGTGGTCGCGGCGGCGATGGTCGTCTACCTGGTCGCGGCCGCCGGGCCGATGCGGCTGGGCCTCACCGTCCTGGCGTCCGGCCTGGTCGGGGCCGGGCTGAGCCGGTTCGGGTCGCGGGAGCTGTGGAACAACCTCGTGCTGTCCGCACTGGAGGTCGTCACCGCGTGGGCGCTCGGCTGCGCGGTGGCCCGCTACCGGGCGTACGGCGCCGAGTTGCGCCGGCACCAGGTCGACCTGGCCACGGCGGAGCTGGCCGAGGAGCGGATCCGGCTGGCCCGGGAGCTGCACGACGTGATCGCGCACAGCATGAGCGTGGTCAACGTCCAGGCCGGGTACGGCCGTTTCGTGATCGGGCGGGATCCGGCGCAGGCCGAACAAGCGCTGGCAGCGATCCAGGCGGTGAGCCGGGACGCGATGGTCGAGATGCGCGGCCTGCTGACCGTCCTGCGCGGCGCCGACGGGGCCGGGCTCGCGCCCGCGCCCCGGCTGGCCGATCTGGACCGGCTGGTGGCGAGCAGCGCCGAGGCCGGGGTGCGGGTGGAGCTGCGGGTGGGCGGCGTGGTCCGGGAGCTGTCCGACGGGGTCGAGCTGTCCGCGTTCCGGATCGTCCAGGAGGCGCTGACCAACGTGGTGAAGCACGCGCACGCGGCCGAGGCGCGGGTCGCCGTGGAGTTCGAGGAGGAGGCGCTGGTGCTGGAGGTGAGCGACACCGGGCGCGGCGGGCCGGTCGGGGTCGGCGGACACGGACTGGCGGGGATGGCCGAGCGGGTCGGGCTGTACGAGGGCCGGTTGGAGGCCGGGCCGCTGCCGGGCGGCGGGTTCCGGGTGCGCGCGGTGCTGCCGCTGGCCGACGCGGCTGGGCGGGAGGCGTCGTGACGGGAGACGTCGCGAACGGGGCGCCCGCCGGCCCGCCGATCCGGGTCGTGGTGGCCGACGACCAGACCCTGGTGCGGGCGGGCCTGGCCGGGATCGTGGCCGCCGCCGACGGCTTCGAGGTGGTGGGCGAGGCCGCCGACGGGGCGCAGGCCGTCCGGCTGGCCCGCGCCTGGCAGCCGGACGTGGTGCTGATGGACATCCGGATGCCGGGCACGGACGGCCTGGCGGCCACCCGGCAGATCACCGCCGAGAGCGCCGTACGGATCCTGATCCTCACCACCTTCGACCTCGACGAGTACATCTACGGCGCGCTGCGCGCGGGGGCGTCCGGCTTCCTGCTGAAGTCGACCCCGCCCGAGGAACTGCTGACCGCGATCCGGGTGGTCGCCGCCGGGGAAGCGCTGCTGGCCCCGAGCGTCACCCGCCGGCTGATCCGCGAGTTCGCCGCCCGGCCCGCCGCCGAGCCGGCGACCGCCGCGCCCGGCGGCGACGAGCGGGAGCGGGTCCTGCGCGCCGTCACCGGGCGGGAGTTGGAGGTGCTGACACTGATCGGTCGCGGGTTGACCAACGCCGAGATCGCCGAGCAACTGTCCGTCAGCACCGGCACGGTCAAGACACACGTCGGCCACCTGCTGGCCAAGCTCGCCGCCCGGGACCGCGTGCACCTGGTGATCACCGCCTACCGCGCAACCCTCGTCGAATCCTGACGGCCGCCCGCCCCAGGAGCCCTGGGGCGGACCGTGGACGGGACCGCGCCTCAGACCGGCCTCAGGACGGCCGCAGGGTCAGCGCGAACTGGGGCAGTGCGAGGAGCAGCACGGCGGTTCCGGCCTCGATCCAGCGGTACTTCGCCCGGATGATCGCACTGGTCCCGGCCAGCGAGGACAACAGCGCCCCCACCGGATCACGACCCCCGCATTCGAAGACGCGGCGCAGCCGCTCCACCCCCGCACCCGGCGCGATGTGCCCGAAGTAGGCCGGGCTGGTCGGGGCCTGCCGCTCGCCCTTCCGGTACCGGGGGACGAGGGCGGCCACGAAGCAGGCGACGGCCAGCAGCGCGCTCGCCACCGCGCTCCACCACAGGAACGGGACCGCCCAGGCCCGGGGCCCGGATCCGCCGCCGCTCCCGCCGCCCCCGCCCAGCGGGATGAACACCCCGAGGACCGCGCCGGTGAACGCCAGGAACACGGCGGCCTTGGCGTCGGCCCGGGTGAGCTCCATGCTGTTGGCGGCCACCAGGCGCTCGATCGCCGCCACCGCCGACGGGCTCGGGGCGGCGTCCGAGGCGGTGGTCGGCTCGGTTGGCACCCGGCCGCCGGGTATGCCGGCGGCGGTCACACCGGGCTCCCGTTCGCCACGCCGCCCGCCCAGCCGTTGGCCTGCGAGCGGATCTTGACGAACTCCGGCCCGGTGCCCTGCGGCCCGGGGCCGGGCACTCGGCGCCCGAGCGCGACCAACCGGTCGCGCAGCATCCGGGACAGCTCCTGCCTCTCCTGCTCGCTCAACTTGCCTAGCATCATCGCCAGTTTATCCTCCCAGGTGGTCTCACCCCGGAGCAGTTCGGCGTGGCCGACCGCCCAGTCCAGGACCTCCCGGACCTGGTCCGGGTGTCTGGCCAGCCAGAGCGCCGCGAGCGACACCGGCCCCTCCTGAACGGCCCGGCGACAGAACGCGTACTCGTCCTCGCTCTTGTCCATCCAGTTGTAGGGCACGTCGGCCCCGTCCGGCTCCCCGAGCCGCAGTTCGGCGTCGTGCTCCCGAGCGGACACGTCCGTGACGCGGTAGCCGAGGCCGCAGTGCGGCAGGAGGTGGGGCGTCGCGAGGTAGTGCATCAGCTCGGCCTCGGTCAGCCCGTGCCCGGCGGTGGCGAACTGCTCCTTGAGCTGGCGCAGACGCTGTTCGAGGTCCTTGCGGACCGGCAGCCAGCCCCGCACGGTCCGCGCCCGCACGACGTTCACGGCGTCGTGCACCCACCACAGGACGTGGACGTCCACCGACTTCGTGCCGTACGGGGTCGACAGGCCGACCGCCCGCGTCCCGGACCGCTCGTCGAGCTCGACCAGGTACGCCTCGTCGAATCCGCGCAGGCCCGTCCGGACGGCCACCGGGCCCTCCAGGTCCGGGTCCTCATCGGCGCGGGCGCGGCGGCGGTGCCCCACCTGGTGGTAGAGCCCGTCCCGGTCCAGCAGGACGAGCGCGCGGTCGCGCCGCCCGGACCAGCGGTGGCGCAGGATCTCCCGCCACGGCGCCTGGGTGGCGCGGGCGTAGACGGGCGGGTCGCTGTCGGCGGTCATCGGGCTCCTCCATCGGCAGGGGCGGGCCGGTACGGCGGCGGTTCGCCCCGGCGCCAGGCGTCCAGGGCGTGCTGGGCGATGTGCCGTCCGGCCAGGTCGGGGTTGTCGTCGGCGTCGATCTCGACGAACAGGCGCATTTCACCGAGGCTCATCTCCTGGGCGAGCGCGGTCAGCAGCGTCTCCACGGCGGCGCGCAGCGGTTCGTTCCACACCGCCGAGGCGCACCAGGAGAGCAGTGAACGGCTGGTTTCGCCGAAGAGGTCGTCGTCGTTGAGCGACCGCCGGATGAAGGTGATCACGATGTCGGCGAGCTCGCCGTCGGTGAGCAGCTGGTCCTGGAGCCAGGACGGATTCCACAACAGAGCAGGGAAGACCTGGAGCGAGAGTTCGGCATCAGACTCGGAACGGTCTGCCCAGGCCGCAAGATGGCGCAGGACCAGCGCCTGGCTTCCTGCCGCGAACAACGCCTGCAGTGCCCGCCGGACGGCTGCCGCGACCCTCAACTCGTCGCCCTCCCGCCCCTGGTAGCAGCGCCGCAGGAGCGACATCGCGAACTCCGGCCGGGACACCCCATAGTCCCTTCCACAAGCGTCGGCGGCCGTGGATCGCAGCCGCCAGCTGCGTGCGTAGCTCCAATCCGTGAGTCGGTACTTCACCTCACTGGCCAATACCGGGTCCTGCCCCGCGATACTCAGGGCGAAGGCGGCCGCACTCCGGCTCTGCCCGCGCTCCGACTTGGCCAGGTCGGAGATGTGTTTCAAGGCGCTCCGACCGCCACCCCAGCTGGCCGCCAGCCCAACCACACGCCCCAAGGGCACGGCCAGTTCGGGGTCCTTTTCGGAGACCGTGTCCATCCAATCGGTCAGCAACCTGGACAGCTCGCCGTACTGCCGCCACACGTGCCGCAGCACCGTCTCGGCCTGGCGGTGCCGGGTGAAGCGCACCGGCTCCACCGTGTAGGTGTAGCGGGAGGTCGCCCGGATCTCGCCGGGCGCGCACTCGGCCCGGACGGTCGCCAGGAGTTCGTCCAGCGACCGCCGGAAGACGAAGCGCGGGTTCGGGCGGGGGGCCTCCCGGCTCACCGCGCCGCTCTGGCCGTCGTCACCACCCGTCGACAGGACGGAGTCGAGACGGCCGTCGGCCAGCTTGAGCAGCCGGTCGGCCTCGTCCCGGACGATCCGGTGGTCGAGTCCTTCGAAGACGCTGGTCGCCAGCAGGAACGCGAGTCCGTCCGGGTCGTCGTGCAGCTTCTTCAGCAGGTCGGGGACCTCCTTCTCGGCGAGGAAGCTGAGCCGCCTGCGGAGATCGGCGAGGTCGGGGCCCTCATCGCCGGCCCTGGCCACCTCGGCGACCAGTTCGGCGACCTGGGCGGGGACCAGTTCCGACGCCAGGAGGTCGTCCAGCCCCGGCCGCAACCGCTCCAGCAGGTGCCGGCGCCGGTCGGAGTCGGGGACGGCGGCCTTCAGACGGGCCTCGAAGACCGCGCCCGGCGGCGGGGGCACGCAGCGCACCGGGGTGAGGTCCAGGTCACGGGCGAGGCTGCGGAGCAGGTCCGGGTCGTGCGGCAGCATGACCACCATGCGCGCCCTCGCATCCGCCAGCAGACGGCGGAGGTTGGCGACCACCGCCGGGCCGAGCCGGAGGGTGGGCAGGAGGCCGTGCACCAGGTAGCCGCGGGCCTCGGCGTCGCGGGGGCGCCAGGTGGACAGGTCCTCGTCGCTGTCGAGCGCGCGCAGCTTCATGCTGTGCCCGCTGTGCTGGGACAGCAGGTTGAGGGCCGCGGTGCGGCGCCCGGTGCCGGGCTCGCCCGCCAGGAACAGCAGGCCGGTGTCCAACTGCCGCAGCGCCGAGGGGAACCACTCGGGCTGGGCGAAGCCGGCCCGCGCATCCAGGATCTCCAGTGCGGAGATCGGGCCTTCGTGCGCCTCCACGTGCGGGCCGCCCGGGGCGGACGCCCCGCCGGCGTTCTCGACTCGCTGGTCCCCGTGCACCGCGCCGGTGTTGATGTTGCCGTTCGGGGCGTAGATCAGATGGGGCCCACCGGGGGCCGCCCAGCGGCCGAGCCGGCTGAGGAACTCCCGGTCGGGGTCGGCGAAGTCGTCAGCGTCGTCCGGGTCCGGGTATCCGGGCTCGGTCCCGTCCTGGTCGGGCGCCGGGCCCTTGGACGCCGGGCCGTCGGGGCGGTCGCCGGACTGGCTGTCACCGGACGCGCCATCGGCGGACGGCCGCTCCTCGGCGCTCACCGGCGGCGCTCCTTCTTGTCACCGTGGAAGGTGTCGCCCTGGTTGCCGTGGACCGTATCGGCCTTGTGGCCCGCCACGTAGTCGCCCCCGAAGGAGTCGCCGCGCACGAAGTCACGCCCGGCGTAGTCGCCGCGCACCTTGGTGACCTGCTGGTCGCCCTCCACGTTGGTGACGTGCTGGCTGCCGTGCACCGTACCGTTGTTGATGTTTCCGCGGTCGGCCTGGTAGCTCACCGGCCCGCTCCCCGCGCGGCCGCCGTCCACCTGCCCGGCCGAGGGCTCCGCCGCCGCGGCCTGCGCCCGCTCGTGCTCCCCGACCACGGCGTCGCCCAGGATGCGACGGTCGTAGAGGTTCCCCGAGGGCGCGGGCACGTACAGCCAGGCCCGCTGGTCGAACTGCTTGCCCTCGACGGTGGCCGGCACCTCGATGAAGTGGTCGGGATGGCGGCCGGTGAATCCGCCCGCCACCGCGTCCTGGTAGCAGCGGTCGGACAGGATGGCGGCGACCTGGGTGATGCTCTCGTTGGAGGCGGCCAGCATGGCCTTCACCGGGCGGGAGTCGAGCAGGCGGTGGGTGTCGTTGCGGGGCGTGCCGTTGCCGTCGAACTCGCCGCCGGAGTCGGGCAGCGGCCCGATGTGGAGGCTGACCCGCAGCCGGATCCGCACCGTTCCGACCGAGTGCACGTTGAACTCGGTCAGCACCTCCTGGAGGGTGTGCAGCCACGGGTGGATCAGGAACGGCATCCACGCGGGGTCGAAGCCGAAGACGTAGCCGTCGCCGGTGGAGGCGGGGAACCGGCGGCCGTGCCAGACCTCGGCGAGCCCGGCGCGCTCGAAGGACCACTGGAGGACCTTCGGGACGGCCTGGCTGATCATGCCGTGCTCGATGGCCGGGTAGCCGGTGAAGTCCTTGGCGTCGACGGCCACGATGCCCCGGTACGGCGGCAGCTGGCGGCTCCGGCTGTAGGGCAGGGCGCTGGCCTCGGGCATCGGCTGGTCGGACTGCGACATCTGTGCTCCTTGTGGTTCCCGTGCGGACCGTGTGCCCCAAGCTTCGCGAGCGCGCGCCGTGCGGTGTGCTCGCTCAGTGCGGAAACCTGGTGACGCCCGTCACACGAACTGACGCGGCATCAGTCGTGCGGGCTCCTCCGAACGAACCGGCGCCACGTCAGTCACGCGCCCCACCGGCCACCCGCCGGAGCGCGGACAGGTCACCGATGACGATCGACTTCCGTCCGGCGTGGACCTGGTGGGAGCCGAGTTCGGCCAGGCCCGCGGTGACGGTGTTCCGGGACACCCCGAGGTGCTGGGCCAGTTCGTCGCGGGTCAGGGCGAGTTCCGTACACCGACCCGGCGGCCCCGCCGGGTCCGCGGAGACGTCGGCCAAGGCGGCCAGGGCGGCCGCCAGCCGGGCCACGATGTCGCCGCCGCTGCGGGCGAGGTCCGATTCCCGCAGCCTGCCCATGGCGTAGCGAACCATCACCGGGAACAGGTCCCGGTCCGTGACGAACCGCAGGAACGCGGCCTTGGTGAGGACCGCGACCGTGCAGTCCGAGATCGCCTGGACGCTCGCCGAACGGACCCCGTCGTCCAGCACGGCCACCTCGCCGAGCAGTTCACCGGGGCCGCGGAACGCCAGCAGCCTGACGTCTCCGGTGCGCTCCCGTCGGGTCACCTTCGCAACCCCGCTCAGCAGGGCGAGCACGTGCGTTCCGGGCTCCGCCTGGCGCAGCAGGGTGGCGCCGATCGGATGCCGGCGCTCGAAGGCCTCCGCCAGCATGCTCTTCCAGGTCGCGTCACCCATGAGTCGGCACAGGGTCTGGCCCAGGGGGTCCGCCGTTCGGCCGTGATCGTTCATGCGATGACCTTAGGAGCCGCCACGGCGGGTGCGCAGACGGATGCGGTCTCCCGCCGGAATTTCCCCTGGGCGCCCCGGCGGTGGCGGCCCCCGGGAGGGGGGTCGGCCCGGTCGGGGGTGGCGCAGGGGGCGTGCCGTAGCACGAACTCGTATTTCAGGGCAGGGAATTGGCGAAGAAACCCTTCGCATGAGCGAATCCGGGGCGGGTTGGCGGTGCGGGCGGGGCGGGGCGAGAAGCCTGGTGGCGGGACGGCGGCCGGCCGGGGCTGAGACTGGTGTGCGAGATGTCCGGCATGTCCGGCACGGCGGGACAAGTCGGTTGTACAGCTGGATTCTTGAACTTCCGTCAGGATTGTCCTGAACTTGGCTATGCTGCATCACCATGCCTCCGGCGCCAGCCGTCGCCCGTCCCCGTACTGTTCCGATCGTTTGAGGATGCCGAGAATGCTTCGAGCTGGATCATCACCCGCCAGACGGCCGTCCGCGCCCCTGCTCGGGTGGCTGCTGCCCACCGCCGTGATGGCGGCGGCCGTGGCGGCCGCCGCGGCGGTGGTGTCCGCCGGGGTCCGTGCGGAGGTGCTCTGGTGTGGGGCGACGGGCACCGTGCTGGTGGCCGTGGTGGCCGCCGAGTCGGCCCGCCGGGGTCGTGCGCTGGCCGCGTTGCGGGAGCAGCACGCCCGGCAGGTGGGCGAGTTGCAGCGGCGGCTGGCCGGCCAGGAGGCCGAGGCGGTGCGGCTGGCGAAGGAGGAACTGCCGCGGCTGGTGGCCCGGGCCCGGTACGGCGCGTCGATGGACAGCCTGGCCCGGTCGTACCAGGTGCGCGATCCGCTGGCCGCGCCGAAGTTCCGGGGCGCGCTGGAGTCGGTGGTGCGCGGGATCATCGTCGCCGTCGACGACGAGGTGAACCGGCGCGACTCCGCCGAGCGGGCCTTCGTCAACATCGCCCGCCGGGTGCAGGCGATCATCCACCGGCAGGCCAAGGACCTGCGCGAGATGGAGGACCGGCACGGCAACGACCCGGCGGTCTTCGACGACCTGCTGCGCCTGGACCACGGCAACGCACTGACCGGCCGCCTCGCCGACAGCATCGCCGTCCTGTCCGGCGCCCGCCCCGGCCGCCAGTGGACCAGGCCGGTGGCGCTCTACAGCGTGCTGCGCGGCGGCATGTCGCGCATCCTGGAGTACCAGCGGGTGGACCTGCACCCGGTGGCCCAGGTGTCGGTGATCGGACCGGCCGTCGAGCCGCTGATCCACGCCGTCTCCGAACTGCTCGACAACGCCACCCGCTACTCGCCGCCGCACACCCATGTGCACCTGAGCGCCGCCGAGGTGCAGAGCGGCATAGCGATCGAGATCGAGGACGGCGGCCTCGGCCTGACCGACGAGGCCCGGATCCGCGCCGAGCGCAGTCTGCGCGAGGCCCAGGTCTCCAAGGACCTGGACGACCTCACCGAGTCTCCCCGGCTGGGCTTCGCGGTGGTCGGCCGGCTGTGCCAGGCGTACGGCTTCCAGATCTCGCTGCGCCGCTCCGCCTACGGCGGCGTCCGGGTCGTGCTGGTGGTACCGCAGGAGTTGGTCACCACCGCGCCCCCGACCGGGCGGGCGCACGGGATCGGCGCGTTCTCCGGCCCCCGGCCGCTCCCGGCGAACCCGCCCAAGTCGGCGGCCCCGTCGCGGCCGTGGGGGGCGCGGGCGGCGGCGACCGGCGTGACGGGGCCGTCCGTCGGACCGTCCATCGGGCCGTCCTTCGGGGCGTCCGGTCCGTGGGCGCCGAGCGGGCCGGGCCCGGGGGACGACGAGGTGGTGGTGACCGAGCGCACCGCGAACGGGCTGCCGCAGCGGCGGCGCCGCCCGCCGACCCCCCCGGCGGGCTACCCCGGATCGGCCCGGACCGCCGGACAGTACGGCAACCCGGCCGCGGGGCCCGCCGCGGGCCCCGCCCCGGGGACGGGAGGGCGTCACGCCAAGGAGCCGGTACAGCCCGGCCTCTGGCTGGAGGCGTTCACCGAGGGGATCAACGGCCATGGGCCAGCCGCGAGTTCGGCCGGTCAGACCAATGAAGAGACGGCAGGGAAAGGCGAGCAGTGATTCCGCACCGCAGCAACATGGACTGGATCCTCAAGGACCTCGCGGACAGCGTGCCGTACATCCGCCACATCGTCGTACTCTCCGGCGACGGCCTCCGGATCGCCCAACACGGCACCGATCCGGACACCGCCGACCGGCTCGCCGCCGCCTGCGCCGGGCTGCAGAGCCTGGCCGCGGCGGTGGGGCAGGAGTTCCCGCACGGCGACGGCTCGATGCGGCTGGTGGTGATCGAGGTGGACGGCGGCTTCTTCTACCTGATGGCGGCCGCCTCCCGCGCGTACCTCGCGGTGCTCGCCGACGAGGGGGTCGACGCCGGACTGGTGGGCCAGCAGATGCGCGACCTGGTCGCCCGGATCGGCGAGCACCTGGCCACTCCCCCGCGCAACCCCGAGGTGGTCGCGTGAACCGGCCGGAGCGGCGGGCGGAGCAGCGGCCGGTGCGTGGTCCCGGCCGGGACAGGGACCGCGACCGCCTGACCCGGCATCGCGGAGCGGGCACATGAACGAGCACAGCGAGGCGGGCACATGACGACGGTCGACCAGGACGGGTGGGACGGCCCCGACCCCGCCCGCCTGTACGTGATCACCCGCGGCCGCAGCGGCCCGGCCGGACCGGGCGTCTTCGACCTGGTCACCCTGATCGTCTCCCGCGCGGAGCCGACGCCCACCATGCAGCCCGAGCACGCGGCCATCCTGCGGCTGTGCCGCTCGCCGCTCTCGGTGGCGGAGGTCTCCGCCTACCTCGAACTGCCCACCAGCGTCGTCACCGTGCTGCTGGCGGACCTGCTCGACGACGGGCGGATCGAGGCCCGCGCCGCCGTCCCCAAGGCGGAACTTCCCGACCGTGCCCTGTTGGAGGCGGTGATCCATGGACTTCAAAGGCTCTGACACGGTGGTCGGGCCGGCCGCCTCGGACCTGCTGCCGGACTCCGTCGCGATGGCGGTCAAGGTGGTGATCGTGGGCGGCTTCGGCGTCGGCAAGACGACGCTGGTCGGCTCGGTCAGCGAGATCCGCCCGCTGACCACCGAGGAGACCATGACCCAGGCCGGGGTCGGCGTGGACGACCCCACCGGGGTCGAACGCAAGACCTCCACCACGGTGGCGATGGACTTCGGCCGGATCAGCATCAGCGACCAGCTCGTGCTGTACGTGTTCGGCACCCCCGGGCAGGAGCGGTTCTGGTTCCTCTGGAACGGCCTGTTCGAGGGCGCCCTGGGCGCGGTGGTGCTGGTGGACACCCGCCGGCTGGAGGTCAGCTTCGAGGTGATCGGGCGGCTGGAGGATCGCGGCGTGCCTTTCGTGGTGGCCGTCAACGACTTCCCGGAGGCGCCGGCTCACCCGGTCGACGAGCTGCGGGCCGCCCTCGACCTGCCGCCCGAGGTGCCGATTGTGGCCTGCGACGCGCGCAGCCGCGAGTCCAGCCGGGACACCCTGATGACCCTGATGCGGTACCTGTACGAGCTCGCGGCCCCGACCGCCCGCTGACGACCGCCCGCTGACCGGGCCAGCCATGCCCGCCCGCGCGCCCCGCCGGCCGAACCCCCCGTCCGCCCCGCCGACCCCACCCGACCCCGGAGAGCCCGTGAGCACCCCGTTCCCCGACGACGCCGCCCCCACCCCGCCGCCCGGCTGCCCTGCCCACGGGCACGCCCTCGAACCGTTCGGCCCCGGCGGCGTCCGGCGCCTGTACGGGCCGGAGGCCGAGGCCGACCCGGCGGGCCTGTACGAGAAGCTGCGCGCCGAGCACGGCGAGGTGGCCCCGGTCCTGCTGCACGGGGACCTCCCGGCCTGGCTGATCCTCGGCCACGGCGCGAACATCACCGCGATGCGCTCGCCGTCCCTGTTCTCCCGCGACTCCCGCCTCTGGTCGGCGTTCCGCGACGGCGACGTCCCGATGGACTCCCCGCTGATGCCGGTGATCGCCTGGCAGCCGCTGTGCGTGTTCGCGGACGGCGAGGAGCACCGGCGGCTGCGCGGCGCCGTGCTGGACGGCCTGAACCGCTTCGACCGGCGCGGCGTGCGCCGCCACGTCCGGCGGTTCACCACCGAGCTGGTCCAGGTGGTCGGGCAGACCGGCCGGGCCGAGCTGGTCACCCAGTTCGCCGAGCACCTGCCGATGCTCGTCATGACCCAGCTGCTCGGCATGCCCGACGAGTACGGACCGCAGCTGGTGGACGCCGCCCGGGACCTGATGAAGGGCACCGAGACGGCCATCGCCAGCAACGAGTACGTGGTGGCGAGCCTGCGCCGGACGATGGCCGCCAAGCGCGAGGACCCGGGCGGCGACCTGGTCACCTGGCTGCTGGAGCACCCGGCCGGGCTGACCGACGACGAGGTGATGGAGCACCTGCGGGTGGTGCTGCTCGCCGCGAACGAGACCACCGTCAACCTGATCGCGGACACCCTGAAGATGGTGCTCACCGACCCCCGGTTCCGCGCCCACCTGTCCGGCGGTCAGATGACCCTGGGCGAGGCGCTGGACCAGGTGCTGTGGGACTCCCCGCCGATGTCGCTGGTGGCCGGCCGCTGGGCGACCGTCGACACCGAGCTGGGCGGGCAGCAGATCAGGGCCGGTGACCTGCTGCTGCTCGGACTCGCGGCCGGCAACGTCGACCCGGTCGTCCGGCCCGACCTGGCCACCCCGCTGTACGGCAACCGCTCCCACCTCTCCTTCGGCGCCGGCCCGCACGAGTGCCCCGGCCAGGACATCGGGCGCTCCGTCGCCGAGGCCGGGATCGACATCCTGCTGACCCTCCTGCCGGACCTGCGGCTCGCCGTGCCGGAGGAGGAGCTGACCTGGACCTCCGCCTGGATCTCCCGGCACCTGGTGGAGCTGCCGGTGGAGTTCACCCCGCGCGAGATCGAGCCGCACCCCGACTCCAAGCCGGTCGACGCCCCGGACCCGGCAGCCGTCACCGCACCCGAACCCGCGCCGGCGGTGGCGGAGGCGATGGAGGAGGCACCGGCCGCCGTCCGGATCCCGGCGCAACGGCGCGGCTGGTGGCGGACGTTGACCGGCCTGTTCCGGCGCTGACGAACCGTGGCTAGTGGCGGTCGGTGCGGGGCCGCTGCAGGGTGAAGGTGTCGACCGGGGTGAGGTCCCCGTGCGGGCCGTCGAAGGTGTAGTACGTCACCCGCATCCTGGTCAGACCGCCGCGCCGGTCGCCGGGGTCGACGTCGAAGGCCGCGAAGCCGTGGGTGTGCTGCCGGTCCTGGACGGCGGCCCACGGGGCGTCCTCGGTCAGCCACACGGACTGCCGGTACGGCGCCGGCGGGCGCGGCGCGTCCTCCAGGGCGACGACCACCCGACCCTTGGGCTCCCCGAACAGGTCGTCCTGGGTGGTGGCGGCGTTGCCGCCGGCGCCGATGACCATGTGGACGGTGCCGCGGCTGGTGTCGACCGTGTGGAGGTCGGTGCCGGACGGCACCGGGGTGCGGGTGTCGTTGGGGAGGGTCCCGCGGACGGGGTGGGAGCGCTCGTAGTAGTGCTCGTGGCCGCTGACCACCAGGTCGACCCCGTAGGCGTCGAACAGCGGGCCCCAGGCCTCGCGGATGCCGAGGTCGCTGCCGGCGCCGTGCTGTGAGCTGGAGATCATCGGGTGGTGCATGCAGACCACGATCCAGTCGATCGCCCTGCTGCTCCGCGCCGACCGCAACTCGCGCTCCAGCCAGCGCTGCTGGGCCCCGCCGGAGTAGCCGCGCAGGTAGTGGTCGCCGCTGTCCTGGATGGCCACGTCGTCGTTGGCCAGGCTGATGAAGCGCACCGAGCCGACCGTGAAGGCGTACCACATGCCCCGGGTCTCCGCGTCATCGGCGGCCGCGGAGTCGGGCAGTTCGAAGTAGGTCTGGTAGCCGAGGGCGCCGATCGGGCCGTTGCCGGCCTCGTTCTCGCCGTTGCCGGCGCAGGGCATCCAGGGGCGCAGCCGGGCCGAGCGGCTGTTGTTGATGAACCAGTCGGCCCAGGTCAGCGTGCGGCTCTGGCCGTGCCGGCCGCTGTAGGAGGCGTAGCAGAGGTCGCCGTTGACCAGGTTGAACAGCGGGCCGACGCGTTCGACGGCGGCGACGATGTCGGCGGAGTGCGGGGTGCCGACCTGGCTGCTGGTGAACACCGGGTACTTGCCGAGCGGTGACGGCATGCCGTCGGGGAAGACCACCTGGCGGCGGAGGTTGGGGGTGGCCTGGTCCCCGAAGCTGGTGAAGGTGAAGGGCGCGCGGCCGCGCGGGGCGGTGGTGAAGGAGCCCGGCTCGGGGCTCGCACCGTCGTGGCCGGCGGTGTAGAGGTACGTGGTGGCGGGGCGCAGGCCGGTGAGGCGGGCGTGGTGGACGTACACCTCCTCCTTGCCGAGGGCGTCCCGGTAGGTGCGGGTCTGCGCCTCGACGACCCGGCCGAGGCCGCCGTCCGGTGAGCCGAGCCGGACCTGCGGGCGGCGCACGGACTGCGGGGTGATCCAGGAGACCGTCATGTCGGCGGACGGGTCGGTGCCGAACTGCAGGTGCAGCCCGCTCACGCTGGGCGCCCCGGTCCGGTGCGGGGTGGACTGGAGCAGCGGGCTCGCGGCGGGCCCCGCCTCCTGGCCTGTCTCCGGGCTTGCCTCCGGGTCCGCCGCCGCGGCCGGTTGGGCGGCCGCACCGCCCGCGACCAGCGCGGCGCCGGCCGCGGATGTGCCCTTGAGAATGGACCTGCGTGCGATCGTCATGGAGCTCCGCCTGCCGAGTGGGGGTGTCGACCCGGAGCACTGTACAGACATGTGCATGCAGAAACGATCGATATGACGGACGGTCACCACCGGTACGACGGAGGGCATGCGTCGGCCCCGGCGGGGGTCGGGGGCTCCGCCGGGGCCGGGCGCAGGGGGTCGGGCGCAGGGGGTCGGGCGCAGGGCCCGGGGGTCAGGCGCCGAGAATCAGGCGCCGGGGATCAGGGGCACTGCTTCCAAGCGAGGTGGTAGACGGTGTTGATGCTGCCGTCCGTCGAGTCCATGGTCATGAAGCTGGTGGTGCTGTTCGGGTCCGAGCTGCCGGCGCCGACCCGCAGTTCGGTGTTGATGTTGAAGTTGCGCTCCTCGCCGCAGGGGGCGAAGACCAGGGCGGCGACGTCGACGGTGTCGGTCGCCTGCCAGTTGTCGTCCTTGGGGCCGTTGAAGTGGTGGCTCAGCTGGGCGGTCGAGGGGTCGCCCTGGAAGTAGTAGCTGGCCTGCTGGGTGCCGCTCGCACCCTTCTCCAGGTGGGCGAAGCCGCGGTAGTCGGCGGAGGCGATCGCGTAGGTGAAGCCCTGGGGCACGTGCACCCGCAGGTTGAGCTGACAGTTCTTCCGGAAGTCGGTCGGCTTCGAGCCGACCCCCACCTGGGCGAGGTAGCTGCTGTAGGTCACGGTGAAGGCGGTGTTGTCCGGGGAGACGGCCACGGCGGCCGTCCCCGCCGGGCAGCCGGAGCCGTTGACGGTCGCGACGTCGATGACGATCCGATCCGGCGGCGTCGGGAGCGCGCCGGCGCCGAGGGCCGGCGAGGCGAACAGGGTTGCGGCGATTCCGGTCGTGGCCAGTACACGGAGCAGCATGGGCTTCCCCTTCGATCGTCCACGGAGCCGGGGCCGGCGCGGTCACGTTCCGGGCGCGGCCCCGAAGTTGACATGGCTATGTCACCACACTCGGGGCGTCCGCGTACAGGGGGTGACGCGCCTCCCGGGTGACCTGCGGGCGTGGGTCCGGCGGTCCGTCGACGGGGCCTCGCATAGTCGGATGGCCAGTCACACCTTCCGATCGTGAGACGAGCCGACGATGTTGCTGCCCCACCGCCGGACCGCCACCGCGGCCCTCGCCCTGTTCCTCGCCCTCCCGGGCTGCGGCGCCCCGGACACCGCCCCACCGCCCGCCGCCACGGCGACCCCCACCGCAACCGGGCCGCGACCGTTCACCCTGGTCGCCACCGGGGACGTCCTGCCGCACACCGAGATCATCCAGCAGGCCAAGGAGGACGCCGGCGGGAGCGGATACGACTTCACCGCCATGCTCGCCGGCATCAAACCACTGGTCAGCGGCGCCGACCTGGCCATCTGCCACATGGAGACGGTCTACGGCGCCGACGGCGGACCGTACACCGGCTACCCGACCTTCAAGTCCCCGCCGCACGTCGCCCGGGCCCTCAAGGACACGGGGTACGCCTCCTGCGACACCGCCTCCAACCACACCCTCGACGACGGCCCCGCCGGGATCCGACGCACCCTCGACGCCATGGACGCCGTCGGCCTCGCCCACACCGGCTCCGCCCGGACGGCCGACGAGGCCGGCCGGCCCGCACTGCTCCGGGCCGGCGGCGCCACCGTCGCCCACCTCGCCTACACCTACGGGACCAATGACATCGCGCCGCCCGAGGGCCGGCCCTGGGCGGTCAACCTGATCGACCGGGACCGGATCCTCGCCGACGCGCGCGCCGCCCGGGCGGACGGCGCGGACCTCGTGGTGGTCAGCGTCCACTGGGGCACCGAGTGGCAGGACGCGCCGAACGAGCAGCAGCTCACCCTCGCCCGCGAGCTGGCCGTCGAACCGGCGCCCGGACAACCCGACATCGACCTGATCCTCGGCACCCACGCCCACATCCCGCAGGCCTACGAGAAGATCGGCGACACCTGGACGGTCTACGGCCTCGGCGACCAGCTCGCCGGGCACATGTTCACCTACGACGGCGCCGAGGACCCGCGCGGCAACTGGAGCTCCCTCGCCCGTTTCACCGTCACCCCGCCCGCCCGGCCGGGGCTGCGCTGGACGGTGAGCCGCGCCGAGTTCGTCCCGCAGATCACCGACCTCGGGCCGCCCTACCGGGTGCTCGACCTGCGCGAGGCCGTCCGCCGCAACCCCGGCCGCGCCGACTACGCCCGCGCCCTGGAGCACATCCGCTCGGTGGTGCTCAGCCGGGACGCGGGCGCGGCGGGGCTCACCATGGCGCCGTAAGGCCGTTAAGCCGTTAAGCCGTAGGGCAGTTAAGCCGTGGGGCAGTTAAGCCGCAAGGCCGTTACGGCTTGCGGCCCAGCCCCGCGTAGGCCGCCACCTCGTGGTCGCCGAGCACCGGGCCCTCGCCCAGCTCCGGGTGCCAGCGGTTGATCAGCACCACGCCCAGGTCGTCCAGTTCCAGCCCGGCGAAGAAGCGCTCGACGCCCGCGCGGGGGCGCAGGTGGTTCTCGATTCCGGCCTCCGAGTAGCGGCGGGAGCCGATCGCGACCAGGTCGGGAATCGAGTCGGCGGTGCCGGCGGTCAACGCGAGGAAGCTGCCGGAGGGCAGGGCGTCGACCAGCGTGCGGACCGGCGGGTGCGCGGCCTCGTCGGAGAGGAAGTGCACGATGTTGATCAGCGTCAGCGCGATCGGCCGGTCGAGGTCCAGGGTGGCGGCCACCGCGGGATCGGCGAGGAACCTCCCCGGCTCGCGCAGGTCGCCCTCGACGTAGGCGGTGCGGCCCTCGGGGGTGCTGGTGAGCAGCGCGCGCGAGTGGGCGAGCACGATCGGGTCGTTGTCGACGTACACCACCCGGCAGGACGGGTCGACGGCCTGGACGACCTCGTGCAGGTTGGGCGTGGTGGGGATGCCGGTGCCGACGTCCAGGAACTGGCGGACGCCGTGCACCTCGACCAGCCGGCGGACCATCCGGTGCATCACCGCGCGGGCCTCGACGGTGGCGGCGCGCGAGCCGGGCCACTCCCCGAGGATGCGGTCGCCGACCTCGCGGTCCACCGGGAAGTTGGTCTTGCCGCCGAGCAGGTAGTCGTAGACCCGGGCCGGGTGCGCACGGTCGGTGCGCAGGTCCACCTGCGGCGCCTCCTCGAACCGGACCCCGGTCAGCCAGCCGTCCGGACCGCTGTTCTCCATGTCTTGCCCTTCCGCACGTTCGTTCCCGTCCCACTCAACCACAGGACGTGATCGAACGTCAGCCGCTTTGGGACGGTACCCGACCGCTGCGCGCCTTGACCGCCGGAGCCCCCACGGCGGCGACGAAGGACGGCACCCGCAGGGCGGTGACGAGGCCGAGCGCCGGGCCCAGCGTGCAGAGGGTGACGTAGCCGGGGATCAGGCCGAGGCGGTGGTGGTCGTGCAGCCACTCGGCGAGCAGCGGGAAGGAGCCGCCGAACGCGGCGATGGTGGCCGCGTTGACCACGCCGAGGCCGAGGGCGCGGACCTCCGTCGGGAACAGCAGGCCGGTGAAGACGTTGAGCGTCCCGAGCACCGTCGCCACCAGCATCCCCAGCAGCACGGCGACGACCTGGAACGGCAGCCAGCCCTGCCGCAGCCCGATCAGCAGGACCGGGACCAGCAGCACCGGCAGCGCGAACCCGGCCCGGGCCACCGGCAGCAGGCCGAAGCGGTCGGCGGCGGCGCCGCTGAGCAGCATGGTGGCCAGCACCACCGCGAGCACCACGGTCATGAAGGAGGTCGCCTCCTCCCGGTCGACCACCCCGTAGGCGGCGGCGTACTGCGGCAGGTAGACCAGGGCGAAGTAGTAACCGACCGTCCCGCCCAGGGTGTTGAGGAAGACGGTGAGCACCGCCCAGCGGTGCTCGCGCAGCACCCGCAGGAACGGCGGGCGGGCACCCGTCGACTCCGCCCGGGCGCGGCGGAACTCCGCGCTCTCCGGGGCCGCCCGGCGCACCCAGACGGCGGCCAGCCCGAGCAGCGCCGCGACCACGAAGGCCCAGCGCCAACCACCGTCGGTCACACCGGACTTGCCGAGGGTGTGCAGCAGCAGCGCGAGCACCCCGTAGGAGAGCAGCGAGCCGACGATGATCCCGCCGTAGGAGACCGAGCTGAACGCGAAGCGGTGCCGGGGCGGGGCCGTCTCGGTCACGTACGCGGCGACGCTGGGCGCCTCCCCGCCGAAGGCCAGCCCCTGCACCACCCGTGCGGCGACGGCCAGGACCGCCGCCCAGGCGCCGATCGTCCGCTGGTCCGGCAGCACGGCGATGCCGAGGCTGGCGGCGGCGATCACGGACATGCCGAGGGTCAGGGCGAAGCGCCGCCCCCGGGTGTCGCTGAGCCGCCCGATCAGGTACGAGCCGACCGGGCGGGCGACGAACCCGACCGCGAAGGTCGCGTACGCCCCGAGCAGGCCGCTGACCCCACTCTTGCCGTGCCCGAAGAGGTCCGCCGCGAAGTACGGGGCGAGGACGGCGTAGATGTTCCAGTCGAAGGACTCGACCACCGAGCCCACCGTGGCGGCGGCCAACTCCCGTCGCCGCCGGCCGGCTTGCGGCTCCTCGGGCGGCGGGGTGGTTCCGGTCCGATCTGTCATGGCCTCAGCATGGCACCGATCGGGGTGCCGCGGTATCGGACGCGGCGAGGTCCGCCGCCCCCGGCGGCCCGGTGCTACCGGCCGGGGTGGTGGACGAAGCGGTAGGTCTCGCGGTCCAGTTCGGTGACTTCCACGCCGATCGCGGCGGGCACGTCGAGGCGGGCCTCCAGCGCGGCGAGCACCCGGGCCGTCAGCTCGGCACGCTGCGCGATGCTGCGGCCGGCCAGGATCTTGATCTCCACCAGCACCACCGCGCGCCCGTCCGCCCCGTCGCCGACCACGTGGCGCCCGGCCGGGCGGAACAGCGTCTTGCAGTCCGCCACGGTGGTGTCGATCACCTCGGCGATCAGCCGGTGGACCTCCTCGGCGAAGCCCGCCTGGTCGAGGGCGAGGCCGGCGGAGTGGTCGACCAGGATCTGCGGCACGGAAACCTCCCGGGAGACGGAGCCCCCGTCGGGCCCCTCGGACAGTGCCGTGACGCTACCGCGCGCGGCCGCACAGCCCTCGGGCAGGGCGCTCACCGAGGTGCGGCGCGGCGGCGGCGCGGCGCTCCCGGTCCCCCGTTGCGCCGGGGGTACCGGGAGCCCGGGAGCGTGAACAGCGTGGTCAGCAGCCGAAGTTGATCAGGCGGAAGGTCACGTAGTGGTCGCCGGTGTAGTAGTCCTCGCGGGTGCGCTGGCCGGTGACGACCCGGCGGGTGCCGCGGGTCGGCGAGCCGGGCGTCACCACGGTGTACTCGTGGTAGTAGCCGTAGGACTGGCTCGGCAGCACGCGCTCCTTGTTCTGGAACACCACGCCGTCCTGGCTGTACGGGAAGGGCCCGCCGGAGGCGATCAGGTTGAGCGTGGTGCGCGCCTGCGACGGCAGGGCGGACAGGCACACCGAGCCGCTCACCGCGGCGTGCGCCTCGGTGGCGACCGCGACGGGCGCGAGGGTCATCAGGGCGACGGCGGTGACGGCGGCGGCGCGGGACTTCCACGCGCGTAGAGTTCGGGTCATGACAACCAGCATGGCGACCGGCCCGGCCCGCCGAAAGCCCTGATCCAACTCTTCATCTCGGGTCAACTCGACGTACTCGCGGCAGACTTGACCTGGAAAGCAGCCGGTCCGGGCCCGCCCTACGCCAAGCCAAGCCAAGCCAAGGCGAGCCGAGCCGAGCCGAGCCGAGGCCGGACACGCCTGCGCCACCGGGGCGTTCACCGCCCCGGTGGCGCGTCCGGCGTCTCGGCGTCAGCCCCGGGGCAGGGCCAGGGACTGGACGGCCGGCAGCTTGCGCCAGTCGCTGGAGACGATGCTCGCGTGCGCCCGGGCCAGTTGCTCGGTGCGGGCGCGGGCCTGCTCGGCCGTCGGGTCGGTGGCGCTGATGGCGGGCGCCACGTTGTGCGCGTCCGTCATGACCAGCAGGTAGTGCGAGCGGTCGTACCACGCGGTGTCGACGCCGTTGAGGTACGTGGCGGCGTCGCCGTCGAAGACCACGAACCAGGGCCGGATCCCGGCGTCCGCGCCCGTGTACGCGGCGCGCGGGTCGCCGGTCTTGGCGCCGTGCACGGCGGGGAACAGCTGGGCGTCGCCGATCCGGCCCGCGGCGGCGAGGTCCCGCAGGTGGCGGCCGTACTCGACGTCGGTGTGCAGGGTGTCGAAGGGGTTGCTCTCCTCGACCGTCCCCGGGATCGCGTACAGCAGGACCTTTCCGGCCAGCGCCGCGCGGCTCGGCCAGTTGCCGGCCCGCACCGCCTCGTCGACGCTGGCGTACGAGCCGCCGCCCGGCTTGGCGAGCAGGTCGGCGGGGCGCAGCACGGCCTGGCCCAGGTGGGCGGCGATCAGCGTGTCCAGTTCCGTCGGCCCCATGCCGAGGTTGGCGGAGAAGCCCGCCTTCAGCTCCAGCTTGACGACCAGCGGGCCGGCGCCCGGGTGCGCGCCGAGCCAGACCCGGACGTCGTCGAGGCAGTTCTCCAGGTTCTTGTTGGCGCCACCGCTGTAGAGCTGCGCCGGGGTGCTGGCGGCGGTGCAGTTGTTGGAGTTGCCGAGCGGGTTGGAGTGGCTGACCTTCCACTCCTTGGTGACGATGTCCGTCCAGATGTCCAGCTCGATCATCCCGGTGCCGGTGTCGAGCCCCTGGGCGAGGTACGGGTAGGCGGCCGGGTCGTAGGTGTTGTGCAGGCCGACGGTGGTGGCCGAGCCGAACGGCAGGTCCGCCGGGCCGCTCGCGGCCGCGTCCTGCGCCGCGTCGGCGGTCGTCGGTATCAGGGCCGCGGCGGCGGCGAGCAGGCCGGCCGCCAGGATGGCGGCGGCGGTG
Organism: Kitasatospora sp. NPDC056731; assembly: GCF_040687675.1. Lineage (NCBI taxonomy): Bacteria > Bacillati > Actinomycetota > Actinomycetes > Kitasatosporales > Streptomycetaceae > Kitasatospora > Kitasatospora sp. NPDC056731. Next base: position 41,185 of record NZ_JBFBNR010000031.1, on the reverse strand, counting down.
CGGCGTACGGTCACAGGTACTGTCCCCCCAAGTGCGGATGTGCCTCCGGCCGCCCCTCCCGGACGGTCGGACGAAGCATCGCCCACCAGGGCGAGCTTCGGGTGAAGAAGACACGACAATAGCGTGACGGCTGTACCGCTCCCGCCCGGGTTAGCGTGGGCCGTCCAGCAGGCGCGGCCCGGTCCGCGCCGCAGCACCGAGCACCGGAGGAACTCCCGTGTCCCTGGTCCGCGTCCACAACTTCTCGATCTCGCTCGACGGCTACGGAACGGGCGAGGGGCAGAGCCTCGACTCGCCGTTCGGCCACGCCGGCGACCGGCTGCACGGCTGGTTCTTCCAGACCCGGACCTTCCGGCGGATGCACGGCCGGGAGGGCGACACCGGCGGCGACACCGGCGTCGACGACGCGATGGCCCGCACCTGGAGCGACGGCATCGGCGCGGAGATCATGGGGCGCAACAAGTTCGGCCCGCAGCGCGGCCCGTGGCAGGACCACGAGTGGCAGGGCTGGTGGGGGCCGGAGCCGGTGTTCCGCACCCCGGTCTTCGTCCTCACCCACCACCCGCGCCCCACGCTGGAGATGGCGGGCGGGACGACCTTCCACTTCCTCGACGCCACGCCCGAGGAGGCACTGCGCCAGGCCAAGGCGGCGGCCGACGGGAAGGACGTCCGGATCGGCGGCGGCCCGAGCACCGTCCGGGCCTTCCTGGCGGCGGACCTGATCGACCACCTGCACGTGGTGGTGGTGCCGATCGTCCTCGGCCGCGGCGAGCGGCTCTGGGACGGGCTCGAAGGCCTGGAACAGCGCTTCCGCACCGAGGCGGTGACCAGCCCGAGCGGCGTCACCCACCTCACCTTCACCCGGCGGTGACCGGGCGGTAGCCGAAGGCGGTGGCCTCCCCGCACCCACGGGGAGGCCACCGTCACACTCGGACCGGCCGGACCCGGACCGTCAGACCTGTCAGGCCCGGCCAGAACCGGTCAGACCCGGTCGGCCGCGATCAGGACGTACTGGAACGAGCCGTCCCTGTAGGAGTTGATGAACGCCTCCTCGATACCGGTGACCAGCGACGAGGTGGCGCGCAGCTCCCAGTAGGGCAGGGTGGCGGGGGTCAGGTCGATGACGGCCTGCGGCACCAGCCGGTTGTCGGCCATGGCCCGCAGGTACTCCCGGCGGGAGTGGATGTTGCACTCGAAGTGCGCGTTGATCTGCGAGACCCACTTGGACGGCTGCCCGTAGGCGGGGTTCCAGCAGCCGGTGACGGTCACGTAGCGGCCGCCGACGGCGAGGATCCGGGAGTGCTCGGCGAACAGGTCGTGCAGGTCGACGTACATGCTGGACTCGTTGTTCCACGAGCCCGCCACCTGGCCGGTCTCGAACGGCATGTCGAGCATGTTGCAGACCTGCGAGCGGACGAAGTCGCCGATGCCCAGCTCGCGGGCCCGGTTGTTGCCGAACTCGGCCTGCTTGGCGGAGAGCGTGACGCCCTGGACCCGGCAGCCGAAGCGCTGGTGGGCCATCACCATCGAGCCGCCGCGACCGCAGCCGGCGTCCACCAGGGTGGCGTCGGACGGAACCGCGCCCAGGTGGTCGAGGAGCAGCTCGGCCTGCGCGGACTCCAGGCGGTGCAGCTCGGTGATCACCTTCTTCTCGCGCTCGCTGTCGGCCGGGTCGCCGATGGCGGCCTGGTCGACGTCGCCGATGCCGTAGTGGTGGTGGTAGAGGCCGTCCACGTCGCCGAGGCGAAGGTTGACCGGCCGTGCCTCGTGGTCCCAGTAGCGTGCGATGTCGCCCTGGTAGGGAGTCGCCGGCCCGGGGATGGCGGCGGTGTCGGCGGGGGTGGTGATGTCGTCGGTCAGGGACATGCGTCAGCTCCTAGCGGGTGATCAACGGAAGAGGGATGGCTGCCGGAAACGGTGGTTACCAGAAGTCGGGCAGGGTGTAGCGGAAGGAGTTGGTCTGGTGCCAGAAGTGGTTGCCGTCGACCCACGCGGACACACCGCGCAGGAACCGTACGAGGGTCGGGACGGGGCAGGCCGCGGCCAGCGCGGCCGCCTCGGCCTCGAAGGCGTGCATCAGGTCGTTGTGGACCTCGACCGCCTTGAGGTAGCCGTCCTGGTGCGAGCAGTCCTCGCATTCGGCGATCACCACGGGCAGGTTCAGGTGCAGTCCGGGGATGGACAGCTCCTTGGTGTACGAGTACAGGTCGTTGACGATGGTGGTCGCGTTGCCGGCCAGGGCGATCACGCGCTGCATGGCGGGTAGCGCGTGCAGTTCGGCCGGCAGCTCGTAGCCGCCGACGCTGTCCGTGATCGTCGGGCAGGGGCGGAAGTTGTTGAACTGGCGCATCGCCAGGTACTCCCACACCTGCGGGACGTGCTCGGTCTCGGCCCACGACGCCTCGGCGAGGTACCCGAGGTGCAGCCGGGCCATGTCGTGCCGGAACCGGTCCGCCTGGGAGGGCGTGGAGGCCCGGGTGAAGTACTCCATCGCGGAGCGGTACGCCCGGCGGGGCGCGTCCTCGTACAGCGAGGCCTCCCACTCCGGGTGGTACTCCGGCGTGGTGTGCAGCGGGTCGAGCGCGGTGTGCGCCAGCAGCAGGCGCCCGCCGAGGCCGACCGGTGAGCCGCCGTGATCCTCGCAGTAGCAGTCGTCGACCGCGTTCTCGGCGACCATCAGGCGGGCGGCGAGCATCAGGTGGTCGACGCTGGGCGCGTCGGGGTGGCAGGCCACCATGTAGCGGCCGGTCGAGAAGCCGTCGAACTGCTTCTCCCAGTCCGGCGGGTACAGCTCGACCTCGTCCAGCGCCCAGGCCTTGATCCTGAGGCTCAGTTCCTCCACCCGCACCGGGTCGGGCTCGGCCACCGGGTGGTGGTAGAGGCCCGGGATGGCGTCGCCGGGCTTCGGCTTGGCACCACCCGGCTTGGCACCGCCCGGCGCGGGGACGCCGGGCACGGAGGTGCTGAGGGCGGGGGCGCTCTGCGCCAGGTTCAGGCCCGCGGTGCCCAGGCCGCTCGGCCCGCGCAGGATCCGTTCCATCGCCGAGGAGCTCATGACCCCACCGCCGCGGCGGCAGTGCGCTCGAAGGGTGTCCCCGCTCTGGTGCACAGGGGCATGGAGCCTCCTCTGACTCTGATGAAGGATCGCAAGACATGACTGGTCGTCACCTGGCCGACGGCGCGGGCGGTCTTCGAACGCGCCCCCGTCTCGCTCGGTTCACCACCGTAGGCGCGGGGGCCGGTTCGGAAACGCTCCGGACGATCTTCTACACCCGATCAGGTGAACGTGGGCCCGTATGACGTTTGAAACGCCCCCTCCTCATGCATCGGTCCGCCGCGCCCGCCGGCGTAAGGGGGAGAAGAATGGCCACGACCCCGTGACGGAACGGGGCCAGGAAGGACGTACCAGCACATGGAGACCCAGGGCCGCAGCCGCACCGCACTGGTCGAGGACCTCATGGAGCGCTTCCCCGACGTGCCCCGGGAGGCCGTGATCAAGGAGGACCTGCTGCGCGGCGGCATGGCCTTCGACGAGTCCGCCCTCAGCGGCAGCACCGGCGCCGACGGGAGCGGCGAGGTCAAGCCGAAGTCGTACTTCATCTTCTCCTTCGACCACCGCACCCTGCCCGAACTCGGCGCGGCCGCGCTCAACCGCCCGCCGGAGGAGGTCGTGCTCACCGGCGGCCCGTACGGGCTGCGCCGCACCGTGGTGTCGGTGCGCGTCAACCCGGACTCGCCGTACCGGGTCGGCGCCGGGGAGGACGGCACGCTCGGCCTGTACCTCGACGGCGCGCGGATCGCCGACGTGGGCCTGCCCCCGATGCCCGACTACTACCGGCACACCCTGGCCAACGGGAAGTCGGTGATGGAGGTCGCCCCGACCATCCAGTGGGGCTACCTGATCTACCTGACGGTCTTCCGGGTCTGCCAGTACTTCGGCGCCAAGGAGGAGTGCCAGTACTGCGACATCAACCACAACTGGCGCCAGCACAAGGCCGCCAGCCGCCCCTACACCGGGGTCAAGCCGGTCGAGGAGGTGCTGGAGGCGCTGGAGATCATCGACCGCCACGACACCGCCCGCGCCTCCCAGGCGTACACCCTCACCGGCGGCGCCATCACCTCGCAGGTCGGCGGCCGGGACGAGGCCGACTTCTACGGCCGGTACGCCAAGGCCATCGAGGAGCGCTTCCCCGGGCGCTGGATCGGCAAGGTCGTCGCCCAGGCCCTGCCGCGCGAGGACGTCCAGCGCTTCCACGACTACGGCGTGCGGATCTACCACCCCAACTTCGAGGTCTGGGACAAGCGCCTGTTCGAGCTGTACTGCCCCGGCAAGGAGCGCTACGTCGGCCGCGACGAGTGGCACCGGCGCATCCTCGACTCCACCGAGGTGTTCGGCCCGGAGAACGTGATCCCCAACTTCGTCGCCGGGGTCGAGATGGCGCAGCCCTTCGGCTTCACCACCGTCGACGAGGCCATCGCCTCCACCCGGGAGGGCCTGCGCTTCTTCATGTCCCACGGCGTGGTGCCCCGCTTCACCACCTGGTGCCCCGAACCCACCACTCCGCTCGGCAAGGCCAACCCCCAGGGTGCCCCGCTGGAGTACCACATCCGCCTGCTCCAGGCCTACCGCGCCACCCTGGAGGAGTTCGGCCTCTCCTCCCCTCCCGGCTACGGCCCGGCCGGCCCCGGCAAGGCCGTCTTCTCGGTCAGCTCCTTCATGGACTCGCTGCCCGGCTGAGCCCGGCGCACGCCGCCCCCGGCCGACATGACGGGACGTCAGGATGATGCCGGGGGCCGTCGGACCACCCCGAGGAGGAGGCGGCCCCCCGCCGATCGGCGCGTAGGTGGGGGTACGAACAGCGTGTTAGCTTCCCGCCATGGGATTACGTGGGGCTCGTGGGGTGGCGGCGCGGTCGGCGATCGAGGGGATGCGGGAGCTCGCCGGGGAGGGGTTGACGACGCCGGAGGTGTTCCGGCGGGCAGACGAACTGCTGCGCCCGGTCCTGGAGTTCGACGCGGTGTGCTGGCACACCGCGGATCCGGCGACCGGGCTGGTGAACTCGGTGCAGAGCGAGGACCTCAGCCTGACGGCGTACGAGCAAGCCGTCAGGCTGGAGGTCTGGGAGGACGACCTGGCGACCTTTCCGAAGATCCGGCGCAGCGGGGTGCAGGCGGAGACGCTGAGCCGGGCGACCAAGGGGCGCCCGCAGGAGAGCGTGCGGTTCCGGGAGCAGGTGGCGCCGGCCGGGTTCGGGGACGAGCTGCGGGCGGTGTTCGACGCGGCGGGCGGGATGTGGGGGTGCGCGGCGTTCATGCGGGCCCCGGACCGCGGCCCCTACCTGGGGCGCCAGCGCGAGCTCGCCGACACCGCCGCCCGGCACCTGGGCAACGCACTGCGGGCGTGCCACGTTCCGGCCGGCGCGCCGGACCAGGAGGACGCGGGGCCTGCGGTCCTGATGCTCGACCGGCGCAACCGGCTGCGGGCGATGTCCGGCCCGGCCGAGGACCTGCTCGACCGGCTGGCCGACCCCACCCCCACCTCGCTCAGCATTCCGACCTCCGTGGCGATGGCCGCCGAGCACGCCCGCCGGGCGGCGCACGGGCTGGCCGCGCCGCAGACACCGGTGCGGGTCCGCACCCGGGACGAGCGCTGGTACCTGCTGCACGGATCGGCGCTGCGCGGTGACGCGGCGGCGGACGAGGTGACGGTGGTGGCCACGCCCGCCTCGCCGGCCGAGGTGATGCCGCTCTACCTGGCCGCGTACGGGCTGACCGCCCGCGAGCAGGAGGTGGCGCTGCTGCTGGTGCGCGGCAGCGACACCCGGGACGTGGCCCGGCTGCTCGCGATGACGCCGTACACGGTGCAGGACCACCTGAAGTCGGTGTTCACCAAGACCGGGGTGGGCAGCCGGCAGGAGCTGATCGCGCGGATCATGCTCGGCGGGGGGCGCTGCTGACCCGGTCCCCGCGCCCCAGGCGCGCGCCCCGCCGTACGCCCCCAGGAATCTGGGATGGCCGGAGCCCCGCCGCGAACGTGAAGATTTCCCCACGGGGGATTCACGACATGCACATGACGGCTCGTAGCGCACCCATTTCCAGCGGAGGAGCACCCTCATGAGCTCGCGCACCCGGCGCACCGCCTTCACCTCAGGAGTCGCCGCGCTGGTCGCGGTGACCGGGCTCGGCCTCGGCGCCGCGCCCGCACACGCCGACACCACACCGCCGACCGCCACCTGCGACCCCGCCCGCGACTACCTGTGGGAGGACATCGCCTCCGCCCGGGTCGAACCGACCGTCACCGACTTCCTCGCGGTCGCGATCGCCCCCGGCACCACCGGCAGTTACACCAAGACCCTCAGCGAGGTCGACTCGGTGAGCACCACGATCAACACCAGCACCGAGGTGAGCGCCGAATTCAAGGCGATCTTCGCCAAGGTGAGCGTCAAGGTCGGCTTCTCCGTGGCCAACACCAAGTCGACCACCCGCACCACCACCGTCACCGACACCGTGAACTTCAACAGCCCCGGCTACTACGGCCTCTACCGCGGCACCCGGAAGGTCACCGGCGAGTGGGTCCGCTACATCTGCGCCCGCAGCGGGAACACCGGCTACTGGATCAACACCAGCCCGAACGGCCCCGGCACCTTCACCACCTTCGACGTCCCGGAGCAGGGCACCGTCTCCTGCGCCTACCCGGAGCCGGCCGGCACCCTGCGCGCGGCCGCCCGGGCGCGCCTCGTCTGCTGATGCCCAGGATCGCGGAAACGGCCCAACCCACCTGCTGCGAAAGCGAGTCCACCATGCCCGAACCGCACCCTCGACGCTCCCGGGCCCGACGTCCGCTGAACGTCCTCGGCACGGCGGCCGCCGTCGGCGCCCTGCTGCTCACCGCCTCCCCCGCCGCCCTGGCCGCCCCCACGTCGGCCACCGCACTCGCCGCGGACCCGGAGAGCGAGTACCCCTGCGACCCCGGCCTCTACCGCATCAACACCGCCGGGGCCGACCGGCCGCTGACCGTCGCGCTCTCGTCCGGGAACCACGGCTCGGTCATCCAGTACTTCTGGGGCGACGAGTCGAACCAGAAGTGGCAGGTCTGTCGCAAGCACGCCTCCGACGGCCGCGAGCTGGTGTACTTCCGCGACAGCTGGCGCGGTTGGTGCATGGTCGTCGACCGCTGGGGAAAGGACGACGGCAACTGGATCATCACGGTCGGCTGCGGCGACGTCGTCCCCGAGAACCAGGCGTTCTGGATGGCGAAGGTTCCGGGCAGCAACCGCTTCGCCCTCCAGAACGTGAACTCCGGCAAGTGGGTCGCCGCCCAGAACCACAGCGACGGCCTGGGCTACCAGATCGTCCAGGACAGCCGACCGGACCTGTTCTACCTACAGGCCGTCTGACCGCACGGCGCACCACGAGGAATGCCCGTCGTGCCCGGCCGGACAGCCCCGGCCGGGCACGACGGGTCCGGGGCGCCGATCCGTCGGCCCCGGGGTACGCGGCCAAAAATACCGGGTGGGGTATCCTGAACGGACTGGCCACCCCATCCGGGGGTGCGACGTGAGGAGTAGCGCGATGTGTCGACGAACCACCTGCCGGACGTGCGGCAAGGCCGGCTACGCGGGGTGCGGCATGCACGTCGAGCAGGTGCTCGCCGGGGTGCCCAAGTCCGGCCGCTGCGCCTGCGACCGGACGAAGGGCAAGGGCGGCGGCTTCCTGGCGAGGCTGCTCGGGCGCCGCTGACGGGCACAGCCGGCCGGGCACCCGCGGCGGCCCCGGTCTTCCGCGCCCCCGCACCGCAGGTCAGACTGTCGCGAGCAGTCCTACGCAGCACCGAACGGGGGCCACATGGCACAGGGCAGGAAGAAGCAAAAGCGGCCACTGAGCGCGGCGGCCGCCGCCCAGCGGCCGAAGAGCGCCAAGCGGAAGCCCCGGAAGGACACGCCGCTCGCGCCCCGCACCATCCGCCGGGCGGCGGTCCTGGTCGCGGTGCTCGCCCCGCTGCTGCTCGTCGGCCTGATGGCGCTCGCCGTGGACCCGGACTACTCCGCCCTGTTCACGGTCCTCGCCGTGCTGGTGCTCATCGCCTCGCTGGGCGGGCTGATGGTGGTCCGGGCCGCCGGCTGGGTGCTCTGGCCCGGCGTCCTGCTGGGGGTCCTGCTGCTGGCCCTGCCACCCACCACCATCCGGGCGGAGGTGCTCGCGCACCGCGGGGAGCGGACCGAGGTCGTCGTCACCGAGGCCCACAGCTCGAAGGACCGCAGCGGCCGGATCAGCTGGTCCTGCGCGATCCGCCGCACGGACGGGAAGCCGCTGCCGCACCCCAAGTTCCAGGGCTCGGGCTGCTCCGGGTCGTCCTCCGCCGGCACCACCACCACCGTCCTCGTCGACCCCGACGGCTGGGCCCCGCCGGCCGGCACCGACCTGGACTTCTCCTTCCTCCGCGGCGGCGTCTACGCCCTGGGCGGCCTCAGCCTCCTCTGGGTCCTGCTCGTCACCGCCGCCGCCCGCCGCAGCCTCCGGGACTCCCGCGCCGCAGCGCCCGCCTGACGGTTCAGGTTCAGGTTCAGGAAGGCGGGCGGTCGGTCCGTCAGGCCGTGCTGCTCTGCGGCACGGTGTAGAGGAACTCCTCGATCCGGTCGATCAGGCCGCCCTCGAACCGGAAGTACACGACGGTCGGGACCTCCTGGACGACCCCGTCGGCCGACAGCAGGTGGATGACGTGCTGCTGGAGCACCTCGTCCGGCTTCTCGAACTGGCGGAGGACCTCGAACCGCAGGGACTCGACACCGGCGGCGAAGGCCTTGAAGTGCACGAGCCGCTCGTCGATCGCCTGCTCGTCCTTGCCGTCGTTCTGCCACACGGTGGCCTTCTCGGTGCACAGCGCCCGGAAGCCGGCGAAGTCGTTCGCCTCCAGCCGCCGCAGACCCGAGATGACCGTCTCGCCGATGCTCTGTGCCATGCCGAACTCCTGTGTCCGTCGGGTCGAATGCGGGGATGGTGCTGCGGTGCTGCGGTGGTGCGCTCAGCGGTGAAGCAGGCCGAGGTGGCGCAGGTCGGTGACGTACTTGCGGACGAGGGCCGCCGACAGGTGCGGGATGTCCTGGTCGGGGCCGACCTTGGCGGCCCGCACGGCGGCCCGGAACCCGGCGGCGGGGATCGCCGACCCGGGGACGGCCTCCCCGGGCCGCGCGAAGGCGCGCAGCAGGGGCAGCAGTGAGTGCTGGCGCTGCTTCTCCGGCAGGGCGCGCAGCGCGGTGGTGATCCGGGCGAGCCAGTCGTCGTAGTCGTCGACCCGTCGGATCGGGTGGCCGGCCTCGATGAGCCAGTCGACGAAGGTGTCCAGGCAGACGCCGTCGTCGTGCGGGTTCAGCGCGTTGAAGGTCCGGTAGCCCTCGGTGGCCCGCGCGCCCAGCGCGGTGACGGCCTCGGCGGTGAAGTCGACCGGCAGGCCGTCGTAGTGGGCGCGCCCGCCGCCCCGGTAGAAGGAGCCCGGGGCGATGCCGGTGGCGAGCAGGCTGAGTAGCAGGCGGGTGAACACGTCGGGCACGTTCAGCTGCCCCCGGTACCTGCCGTGCGCGAGGATCATGTCCGACCGCAGGGTGACGACCGGCAGTCCGCACAGGTCGTGGGCCTCGCGGAGCAGCACCTCTCCGGCCCATTTGCTGGTCGCGTACCCGTGCGCGTACCCGTCGGATCCGGGCGCGGATCCGCCGCCGGAGCCCCGGGCGAGGTGCCGCACCGGGCTGGTGGCGCGGATGTCGCCGTCCTCGTCGAGGGCCGCGGCCGCGGCGCCGGCCACCACGGCGACGGTGGACACGTAGGTGACGGGCTTGAGCCGGGTGGTGAGCGCCAGCCGGATCAGTTCGGCCGTGCCGACGACGTTGGGCCCGAACAGCTGGTCGTAGGGCAGCACGTGGTTGACCAGGGCGGCCGGGTGGACGATCAGGTCCACGGTGTCGGCCAGCCGCTGCCAGGTGTCCTCGGCCAGGCCGAGCCGCTGCTCGCCGATGTCGCCCGCCAGAACCTCCAGCGTTCCGTCGGCCAACTCCCGGTACCGCCGGAGCAGTTCGGCGTCGCCGCTGTCGAAGGCGGCCTCCAGCCGCTTCGCCGCGACGGCCGCGTCGGCGCCGCGGACCACGCAGACCAGCCTGCCGCCCGCGGGCGCCAGCCGTTCCAGCCACTCCAGGCACAGGAAGCGGCCGAGGTAGCCGGTGGCCCCGGTGAGCAGGACGGTGCGGACGGCGCCGTCGGGGCGGGGCAGCGTCGGGGCGGCGGCGAGCGTCGCCGCGTCGAGGAACCTGTCCAGGGTGAGGTCGCCGGCGCGGGCCTCGGCGGCGTGCTCGCCGTGGACGGAGGCGGCGGTGGGCCGCGCGGCGCCGGAGCGGCGCCGCTCCTCGATGTAACCCGCCACCCGCGCAAGGTCGTTGGCCGGGCTGATCACCACCCCGACCGGGACCTCGACCTGGAAGATCTCCGTCATGAGGGCGGCGAAGGACAGCGCGGACAGCGAGTCCCCGCCCAGGTCGGTGAAGTGCGCGTCGGCGCTCAGCTCGGCGCCCGCGCAGCCCAGCAGCGCCTGGGCGGCCCGGCCGACCGTCTCCAGCACCGGCCGGTCGGGCCCGGCCCGGCGCAGGTCGCGCAGCCGGCGCTCCTGCCCGTCGGCGAGTTCGGCGTAGAGCCGTTCCAGGGCCTCGCCGTAGCGCTCCCGGAGCCGGGGGCGCAGCGGTTTGTGGCTGTCGGCGAGCAGGCCGTTCGCGGCGCTGAAGGGTTCGGTCTCGATCAGGATGTCGCGCGGGATCTCGTAGGAGTTGAGCTCGGCCTCCTTGGCGATCCGCTGGAGCGACTCGATGAGCAGCGGTTTGAGCGACTCGGCGTCCCCGCCGGCCCTGGCCAGCGCGTCCGGGGCGGGGACGACCACGGCGAGCGGGTAGGCGCGCTCGCTGTTGCCGTACACGAAGACCTGCCGGATCAGCGGGCTGGCGACGAAGGCGGTCTCCAGGCGGGAGACGGCCACGAACTCGCCCTGGGAGAGCTTCAGGACGTCCTTGGTGCGGCCGACGTAGACCAGCCGGTCCGGCCCGGTCTCGGCCATGATGTCGCCGGTCCGGTAGTAGCCGTCCGCGTCGAAGATCTCGGCGGTGAGTTCGGGCCGCTTGTAGTAGCCGGGGATGGCGGTGGCGGTCTTGAGCAGCAGTTCCCCGCGCGGGTGCGGCGAGTCGGTCCGGAAGTAGCCGAGTTCCGGGACGTCGACCAGCTTGTAGTCGATGACCGGCGGGCGCTGCACCACCGAGTCGAGCAGCACCCCGCCGGCCTCGGTGGAGCCGTAGCCGGTGTACAGGTGGAAGCCCAGGCAGGACTCGACGAAGGCCGCCACCTCGGCGGAGAGCGGGGCGGTGCCGCAGAAGGCCTTGGTGACGCGCCCGCCCAGGACGTTCTCCCGCAGGTCGGTCTTGACCGCCGTGTCGACGTCGCCGGGTTCGCCGGAGCGCCGGTCCAGTTCGCTGCGGTACCGCTGGAAGAGCAGGTCGCAGATGCGCGGGACCATGGTCAGCTCGGTGGGGCGGACCAGCGCGATGTCGTCGAGCAGGGTGGACAGGTCGCTCCTGGCGGTGAAGTGGCCGACGCCGCCCCGGGAGAGCGAGCCCATCAGCGCCCAGTGGCCGGCGAGGTGGCTCTGCGGCATGTAGTGGACGCTGACCGGGGGCGCGTCCTCCGCGCCGTAGCTGAAGCCGTTCCACGCGGTGCGGACCAGCCGCTGGGGGTACACCGCCCCCTTCGGGGTCCCGGTGCTGCCGGAGGTGTAGATGAGCAGCGCCAACGGGTCGTCCCCCGGGGCGGCGACGAACAGGGGCGCGGGCGGCAGGCCGGCTCCGGCGTCGATCACGGCGGCCAGCGGGTCGACGGCCACCGGGCGGCCGGCCCCGGCCAGGCGCCGTCGGGCGGATGCGAGGGCGTCGCGCTGCTCGGCGACGTCGGGGCGGTAGTCGAACACGATCAGGCGCCGGATCGAGGGCGCCCCGAGGACGGCTTCGACGGCGGTGTCCAGCCGCTCGATGCTCGCCGCGAGGGCGCGCGGTTCGGTCTCCGCGACGATCGGCGCCAGCTGGGACAGCGGCGCGCTGGACTGCAGCGGCACGACCACCACGCCCGCGTGCAGGCACGCGAGGTCGAGCGTGGCGTAGTCGGTGCTGGTGAAGCCCAGGATGCAGAGCCGGTCGCCGGCGCTCAGCGGGTGGTCCGGGTGGCGGTGCCACTCGGTGGCGACGGCGCGTACCCGGGCCCACAGTTCGCGGTAGCTGACGGTCTCGAAGCCGGGCAGCAGGCGCCCGGTCACGGGCTCCCGGGTGCGTTCGCCGAGGGCGGGGCGGTCGCCGTAGCCCTCCATGATGGCCGCCATGGCCTCGGCGAGTCCCTTGTCCGGATCACGCACGGCCGCGGTGATCGCCTCCAGTGGTTCGGCCATGCTGAGCCCTCCCGTAGCGTCCGGCTGATGTCCAGCGCCGGCTGATGTCTGGCGTCCGGCTGATGTCCGGCGCCGGCTGATGTCGACGTGCGAACCGGGGCCGGCCGGAGCGGTCGCCGGCCCGTCGGGCCCGGGCGGTCGTTCCGGCCGGCGGGCGTCTCACCAGGCGACCGGCAGCGTGTCCGCTCCGCGGATGAGCCGTTCCGTCCGCCAGGTCACCTGGTCGGCCGGCACGGCGAGGTGCAGGCCGGGCAGTCGGCGCACCAGGGATTCCAGGACGACGCGCAGTTCCATCCTGGCCAGCGCCGCGCCGAGGCAGTGGTGGATGCCGTGTCCGAAGGTGACGTGCGGGATGGTCCCCCGGTGGAAGTCGATCTCCTCGGGGCGGTCGAACACCTCCGGATCCCGGTTGGCGAGCGAGAACTCGGTGACCACCGCGTCGCCGGCGCGGACGGTCTGGCCGCCCAGTTCGACGTCCTCGGTGGCGATCCGGGTGAAGCCGGCGGTGGCGCTGATCGGGATGATCCGGGAGAGCTCCTCGACCGCGTCGGGGATCAGGCCGGGATCGGCGACGAGCTCGCGCCAGAGCTCGGGCCTGGTCAGCAGCGTGTAGACGAAGTTGCCGATCTGGTTGGCGGTGGCCTCCTGGCCGGCGGACAGCAGGCTGACCCCGAGGCTGACCAGCTCCTCCTCGGTGAGCCGGTTCTCCTCGTCCTCCACGGCGACCAGTTCGCCGAGCAGGTCGCTGGTGGGCTCGACGCGGCGCTCGGCGACCAGGCCGGCGAGGTAGTCGTTGAGGTGCCCGCGGTCCCGTGCGGAGCGGGCCGGGTCGGAGAGCATCAGCAGGCCGTCCACCCAGGCGTTGAACTGGTCGCGGTCCTCGACGGGCACGCCGAGCAGTTCGCAGATCATCGTGATCGGCAGCGGCCAGGTCAGCATCTGGGTCAGGTCGGCGGGCGAGCCCGTGGCGATCATGGTGTCGAGCAGGCCGTCGACGATCTGCTGGGCGCGCGGGCGCATCGCCTCGACCCGGCGCACGGTGAAGGGGTTGGCGACCCTGCGCCGCAGCCGGCTGTGCTCCGGCGGGTCCATGCTCAGCATCGAGGTGCGGGGCAGGCCGGCCGAGACGATGCGGGGCACGTCCTCGCCCGCGGCGGCGGCCCGGCTGAACCGGGGGTCGGCCAGCACCGTCCTGACGTCGGCGTGGCGGGTGACCAGCCAGGCGTCGCCGCCGTAGGGCAGGCTCACCCGCAGCACCGGCTGCTCGCCGCAGGCCTCGGCCAGCTTCGGGTCCACGTCGAGCTGTTCGGCCGGACCGAACGGATAGGCCCGCGGCCCTTCTTCTGTCGCGGTCATCGTGTCAGTCCTTCCAGTCCTGGCGGGCGGTCACAAGGACGCGCTCTTGCCGCCGTCGATGACGAGGTTGCTGCCGGTGATCCACGAGGCGCGCCGGGAGACCAGGAAGCCGACGGCCTCGGCGATGTCCTCGGTCTGGCCGATCCGCCCGAGCGGGACCTCGTCGGCCCAGTCCCCCTCCGATTCCATGCCGAGATAGTCGACGATCTTCTCGCGTGCCTCATCCGCCCCAGGAGTCCTCACGTTTCCCGGGGAGATCGCGACGACCCGGATTCCGTCCGGCGCCAACTCGACCGCGAGACCCTTGCTGTACACCTCCAGCGCGGATTTCGCGGCGGCGTAGTGCAGGATCATCGGGTAGGAGGAAATGGTCGCGATGGAGGAGAGGTGCACGATGACCCCGCCGCCGGCCGCGCGCATGGCCGGCACGAGTGCGGCATTGAGCCGGACGGCGGCCAGGAAATTGATGTCGACCGTGTACTGCCAGTCGTTCTCGATTTCCAGCGCGGTCTGGAAGGCCCGGCAGCCGCCCGCGTTGTTGACCACGATGTCGACCCCGCCGAGGGAGTCCAGCGCGGCGTCGGCGAACGCCCGCACCCCGGCCGGCGAGCTGAGGTCGGCCTGGATGAACTTGGCCGCGGACGGGGTGTGTTCGGTGGGGTTGCGGGCGGAGGTGACGACGGTGGCGCCGGCGTCGAGCAGGTGCTGCACGATCGCGGCGCCGATGCCCCGGCTGCCGCCGGTGACCACGGCCCGTTTGCCGTCCAAGTCGTGGGAAATCTGCGCGGTAAGGCGACTCTCGCTCACCCTGGGTTCCGCCACCTTTCGTTCCTGGGAAATTCCTTTCCGCGGCACTGGTCGGCAAGGGAATCAATTCTCCAGTTGCGACCCAGAAGGCGACGCGGAACCACCTGCACCACTATCCGTGATCTCCCGGACACGGTCAACATGATTGTGTCGATGCGGTGGATCGCCTGAGGCAATGCAGCACGGACAAGAGCACCCGCTGGACGCCGCGATCAACAGGGTCGATAATCGTGCGTTACCCATGTGCAGCCGCCCAGACCGTTTTCCGCACGACCCGGCGGCGATTCGCCGGAGCGGCGGAGAGGGCGCACACGGAATGTTCACACCATGAGTGCCGAGAACTCGGGAGAAAAGCATGTCCAGCTTGGACGAGCCGTTCGTCGTGGGTGATCTGACGGTCCCCAACCGCATCGTGATGGCCCCGATGACCAGGATGCAGTCCCCCGGCGGCGTGCCGGGCGAGGAGGTGGCCGAGTACTACGCCCGCCGGGCCGCCCACCAGGTCGGACTGATCATCACCGAGGGCACCTACGTCGACCGCGCCGCCGCCCGCGCGTACGACCACGTGCCCCACTTCCACGGCGAACAGGCGCTGGCCGGCTGGGCCCGCGTGGTGCGGCGGGTGCACAAGGCCGGCGGCCGGATCATCCCGCAGCTGTGGCACACCGGGGTCGTGCGCACCGGGACGGAGCCGCCCGCCGAAGGCCCGTCCGGGATCGGCCTGGACGGCGCCCCGGCCGGACGGGCCATGACCCAGCGGGACGTCGACGACACGGTGGCCGCCTTCGCCGAGGCCGCGGCGACCGCCGAGCGGCTCGGGTTCGACGGCATCGAACTGCACGGCGCGCACGGCTACCTGATCGACGACTTCCTGTGGAGCGGCACCAACCGGCGCACCGACCGCTACGGCGGCGACCCGGCCTCCCGCGCCCGCTTCGGCGCCGAGATCGTGCAGGCCGTCCGCGCGGTCGTCAGCCCGGGCTTCCCGGTCTTCTTCCGGTTCTCCCAGTGGAAGGTCGGCAACTACGGGGCCCGCATCGCGCAGAGCCCGGCCGAGCTGGAGCAGCTGCTGACCCCGCTGGCCGACGCCGGGGTCGACGCGTTCCACGGCTCCACCCGGCGCTACTGGCAGCCCGAGTTCGACGGCAGCGACCTCAACCTGGCCGGCTGGGCGCGCAAGCTCACCGGCAAGGCCGCCGTGACGGTCGGCTCGGTCGGCCTGGACCAGCAGTACGGCGAGGGCGAGTTCGCCCAGGGCTACACCAGCCAGGCCGGCGTGACCGGCATCGACGAACTGCTGGCCCGTCTCAAGCGCGACGAGTTCGACCTTGTCGCCGTCGGCCGCACCCTGCTGGCCAACCCGGACTGGGCCGCCAAGGCGCTGCGCGGCAACCTCGCCCGGACCGTCCCGTACGACCCGGCGGTGCTCACCAGCCTGGCCTGACAGCGCCGTTCGGCGAACGGGCGCCCGGAAGCCGGGCCGCGATCTCGGTCGCGGCCCGGCTTCCGGGTTTCGTGTTTCGGGGCGGTCTGTGGAAGGGCCTACCGCAGGCCCAGCTCCTTGCGGATGACCGCGTACCACTCCTGCGTCATGCTCCGCGCGGTGGCCTCGTCGAAGACGTTCGCGTCGTACTTGAGGAAGACCTTGAACCCCTCGCCGTCCCGGTAGGACTCGGCGGACAGGACGTACTCCCCGGCGTAGGGCAGGTCGTCGAACAGCCGCAGGTCCAACTCGCCGGACGCGGCCGGGGCCGCGTTGGTCAGCAGGTCGGCGCCGTCGAAGTTCTGGAACAGGAAGTTGGTCAGGACCAGCGGTTCGTCGTCCGCGCCCACGGCTCGGGCGATCTCCAGCAGCGGGTAGCCGCCGTGCTCGATACCGCCGACCACCTTGCGCTGCAGGGACTTCAGCAGCTCGGGGAAGCCGCCGACGGCCGTGCAGCGGATCGGCAGGCAGTTCGCGAACTGGCCGACGACGTCCTGGAACCGCTCCTCGTAGCGGGCGGCCGCCGTCATGCCGAGGACCAGGTCGTCCTGCCCGGTCAGCCGGTGCAGGAACCGCACGTACGTCGCGAACAGCACGGTGGCGACGCTGACCCGGTGCTCGCGCGCCGAGTCCGCCAGGGCGGCGGCCAGCGGCGGCGGCAGCTTGACCGTCGCCACGTCCACCCGGGGCATCCGCTTGGGGTCGTACGGCCGGTCGTAGGGCAGCGCGAGCGCCGGTCGATGACCCGCCAACTCCCGCAGCCAGTAGTCCCGGTGCTGCCGCGCGCGCGGGCCGGCGAGCAGCGCCTCCTCCCAGGCGACGAAGTCGCCGTAGCTCGTGCGGCTCATACTCCCCCGGCCCTGGTAGGCCTCCTTGAGCGTGCGGATCAGGACCGCCGTGGACGTGCCGTCCAGCAGGATGTGGTGCGCGGTGATCAGCAACAGGCGCCGCTGCCCGGCGAGGGAGACCAGGTGCGCGCGGACCAGCGGGCCCGTCGCCAGGTCGAACGGGAGGTTCACCAAGTCCCGCAGCCCGGCCAGTTGGGCGGCGCGCTTGGTGGCCGTGAGGTCGACCCGCTCGAAGGACGGCGCCCGGCCCGGGTCGATGTCCATGAACGGCGCACCGTCCCGCTCGCCGAAGACGGCGCTCAGCACCGGGTGGATGCCGCTCTGGGCGCGGATCGCCCGCTCCAGGGCGGCTTCGTCCAGCTCGCCGTGGATCTCGAAGAGGAGCGGGAGGTTGTAGGCGGTCGACTCCGGCGAGCGCTGCTGGTCGCGGTACATGGTCAGCTGGCCGCACGAGAGGTTCCACCGCTCGCCCGCCGGGCCGGCCGGGGCATCCGCCGTGGCCGTCGTAGCCGCCCCTGCACCGGCGAAGTGGGCGCACAGGCCGTCGACGGTCTCGACGTCGAAGAGCAGGGTGGCCGGGACGTCGTCACCGAACTCCTCGCGCAGGGCGTTGGTGAGCTGGAGGACCAGGATCGAGTCCAGGCCGTAGTGGGTGAGCGGGGCCGCGGTGTCGATCCGCTCGGCCGGGATGCCGAGCACGGCCGCGGCCTTGCCGAGGATGAGCGCGGACAGGTCGGAGCGCGACGGCGGCGCGGTGGAGGGGGCGGGCGCGGGCGCGGGGCTCACGGCCGCCGGGGCGGGCGCGGGCTCCGGCCGGGGCGTCGGCACCACGGCAGGTACCGCAGCAGGCACGGCAACTGGCACCGCAGCAGGCACCGACCGGGTGGCACCCTTCGGCCTGGTCCCGACCGCCTGCCGGGCCACCCCGTCGCTCTCCGCCGCGATGACCTGCTGCCCCAGCGGCAGCGCCTGCGGCAGCGGGAACACCACCGTCCCGAAGCCCTCCCCCGCCAGCACGTCCCGCCAGTTCTCCGGCGACAGCGCCGGCGAGCCCGGGATCCGCAGCGAGCGGTCGTCGAACAGCCACCAGCCTTCCAGCAGGCCGAAGGTGACGTGGCTGAACAGGTCGAAGGCCGACAGCTCGTTCAGCAGCAGCCACCCGCCGGCCCGCATCGCGGCCTTGGCGTTGCGCAGGGTGTTGCGGGTGTCCTTGGTCGCGTGCAGCACGTTGGCAGCGATCACCAGGTCGAACCCGCCCTCGCCGACGTCCTGCCCGGCCAGCGGCCGTTCGATGTTGAGCAGTCGGCAGTCCAGGTAGGGCACGCCCGGCCCGTAGGTGGCACGGGCGTGGTTGAGGAAGGCCTTGGAGAGGTCCGTGTAGACGTATGTCTCGATGCTCTCCTGGTACGGCTTGAGCGCGGCGAACATCCCGGCGCTGGTGCCGCCGGTGCCGGCGCCGATCTCCAGGATCCGCAGCCGCGCGCCCGGTTCGCGGCGCAGCCGCTCCGACACGACGGCGACGGCGGCGCCGGCCATGGCGCGGTTGAACACGTCCGCGACGTGGTTGTCGCGGTAGCAGCCCTCGACCAGCTCCACCGAACCGCGCGGGAACATGACGTCGGTGGGCCTGGTCCGGCCGGTCACGATGTCCGGCAGCGCCCGGAGCATGGCGGAGGCGAGCCGCAGTTCGGCCTTGCGGTCGGCGTCGGCCGACCAGGAATCGCACTGCCGGTCCCACTGCGCGAGCACGGCCTCCGCGAGCACGTCCGCCGTGGACACGGCCTCCCCGAGCACGCCTTCCGCCGGCCCGGCCGACACGGTGGCCCGCCGGGCGTGCTCCAACCAGTCGGCGTACACCGGCAGGATCGCGGTGTGGTCGACGGTCGCCAGCTGGGCCGCCAGGACCTTCGCCAGCCACGGGTCACGCTCGGTCCGGCGCCACCGTACGACCTCGTCCATCAGGCCGTCCACGCTCTCCGGCGCGAGCAGCAGCTCGCCGCGCACCCGGGAGGGCGTCCGGCCGTGCACGGTGACCTGGGTGGCGCGGTCGAAGTTCGCCAGGGTGTTGTGCTGGTTGGTCTTCACGAAGGCCAGCTGCCGCTGGTCCCCGCCGAGCAGGGCGTCCAGGGCGGCGAGCCCCTCGTGCGGCTCGATCGACACCAGGCCGACCCGGCTCAGCCGTTCCCGGTAGAACTCGGAGGTGACGCTCCCGAGGTTGCCCCACCACCCCCAGTTCATGACCCTGACGGGGGTGTCCCAGTGCTGTCCGAGCGCGTGGGCGTAGGCGTCGCTGAAGGTGCAGCCGGCCGCGTAGTTGCCCTGGCCGGCCGCCGTCGTGAAGGACTGCATCGACGACAGCAGTACGGCGAAGTCCAGGTGCTCGCCGTCGAAGACCTCGGCCATCGCCGTCGTGACGTCGACCTTGGCCGCCAGCCCCGCGCGGAGGGTGGCCTCGTCCATCCGGGCGAAGGTGCTGTCCCGCAGGACGAGCGCGGCCTGCACGACCCCGTCGATCCGCGGGTGGCGCTCCCTGACGGTGCTGACGGCCCGGCGCAGCGCGGCCGGGTCCCCGGCGTCGGCGCTGAGGTAGCGGACGGTGCCGCGCCCCTGGACGGAGCGGAGCCGTTCCTCGATGGCCGCGTCGGGTGCGCTGCGGCCGATCCAGGTGACATGCGCGCCGTACTGCCGCACCACGTGCTGGGTCCAGGCGGTGCCCAGGCCGCCGGCGCCGCCGATCACCACGTAGACGCCGCCCTCACGGTAGACCGGTCGCGCGGGCGTCTCGCACGGCGCCCAGTGCCGGGCCAGCCACTGGCCGGCCCGCCGGACCCAGGCGTCCTCGGGCGACCGGGCGGGCAGGGCGGTGAGGTCGGCGGGCCAGTCGGGGGCGTCGAGGTCGACGCGCCGGACGCTCCACTGCTCGTACTCGCGCCCCAGGGAGCCGAACAGGCCGTGCAGCCCGGCGTGCGCCGGCTGGACGGGGTCGTCGGCGTGGGTGGCGAGCGCGCGGGTGGTGACCAGCGTGATCCCCAGCGGCCGGGCGTCGTACCCGGCTCCGATCAGCGCCTTGATCAGGCGGAACGCGGCGACGACGCCGTCGTTCTGGGCGGCCGTGTACCCGGCGGCGTCGACGGGGTCGAGCTTGGGCTCGGGCGCCGTCCAGACCAGGTGGTCGACCGGTCCGAGGTCGCGCAGTGCGGCGGTCACCTCCTCGGCGGAGGCGGACGGCGGCAGCGGCCAGGTCAGGGCGCCGTCGAGCGGTGCCGGTCCGCCGACGACCAGGACCCGGTCGGTGCCGGCGGGCACGGGCGCTTCGGTCGCGGTGGTCGGGTCCCAGACGGGCGCGTACAGCGCGGGTTCGCTCCGGACGGTGCGGCGCGAGGTGTAGCCGGTCAGCCGCACGCAGACCGCGCCGTCGGCGTCGACCAGGTCGATGTCGAGCTTGTCGAGCGGCCCGGCCGCGCCGCCGCGCACCACGGCCCACATCGCCGCCTGGCACGGGGCGAACAGGTCGAGCCGGTCCAGGGCGAACGGCACGGCGGTGTCCCGCATGCCGGTGAGGTGGGGTGCGACGGCCGCCTGGATCGCCGAGTCCAGCAGCGCGGGCGCCAGCGGTCCGGGCTCCGCCGAGTCGGGCAGGGCGAGTTCGGCGAGGACGAGACCGGAGCCGACGTACGCCTGCCGGATCGCCCGCAGGCTCGGGCCGTGGTCGATGCCCATCGCCACCAGGGCCTCGTGGATCCGCTCGCCGGACACGGTCTCCCGGCAGTCCGCGCGCAGCGCGGCGAGGTCGACCGGTGCCGGGCGCGGGGCGTCGGACGGCGCGATGGCGCCCTCGCAGCACACGGTGGCGCCGGTGCCGATCTCGAACCGGTGCCCGCCCTGCTCGCTCGTGCGGACCTCGACCCGGACGTCGACCGGGGTGTCCGCGACCTCCAGCGGCTGCACCCACGTGACGTTGCGCATCCGCACCCGGGTGGTGCCCAGCGCCTTGCGGGCGAGTTCGAGGTAGGCGACCGCGGGCAGGAGGTGACGGCCCTGCACCACGTGGTCGCGCAGCAGGGCGTCCGTGCGGGTCAGCGTGACGTTGTCGCCGTTGCCACTGTCGCCATCGCTGCCGCCGTCGCCGGTCGGGGCCCAGTGGCGGTCGCGGGCGAACGGGTAGGTCGGCAGCGGGATGCGTCGGCCCTCGGCCGGCGCCCGGTCGTCGTCGGGCAGCCGCGCCGGGGCGGTGCCGTCCAGTACCTGGATCAGCTCGTCGCGGTCACGGACCACGCAGGCGAAGCGGTGGGCGAAGCGCTGCCGGCCGACGGCCAGGGTGTAGGCGAGGTCGCCGAGGTCGATCGACGCGTGGGCGCGGACGTGGAGCGCCAATCGGCGCCGCTGTTCGAGGAGTTGCTCCTCCGTCCGTGCCGAGAGGAGCACCACGTGGTCCGTCCGCGGCGCGGCGGCGGTGCGTGCGGCGGTGTTCGCGACGGCCGGGGCCTCCTCGATGACCAGGTGCGCATTGGTGCCGCTGGCGCCGAAGGAGCTCACCACCCCGCAGCGCGGCACCCCGGCGGGGCTCTCCCAGTCGTGGGTGCGGGTGCTCAGGTAGAACGGGCTTCCCGCCAGCGGAATCGCCTCGTTGGCGGTCTCGAAGTGCAGCGAGGCGGGGATCTTCCGGTGCTTGATCGCCAGCAGCACCTTCAGCACGCCCGCGATGCCCGCCGCGAACTGGGTGTGGCCGATGTTGGTCTTCAGCGAGCCGACCGCGCAGTACTCCGTCCGGTCGGTACGGGCGCGGAACGCCCTGTTCAGCGCCTGGAACTCGATCGGGTCGCCGAGCTTGGTGCCGGTGCCGTGCGCCTCGACGAGTCCGATCCGCTCCACGTCGACGCCGAACCGCTCGTACACCTCGCCGAGCAGGCTCTCCTGGGACACCGAACTCGGCGCGGTGATCCCGTTGGTGGCGCCGTCCTGGTTGACGCCGCTGGCCTTGATCACGCCGTGGATGTGGTCGCCGTCGGCCAGCGCGTCCGCGAGCCGCTTGAGCACCACGACTCCGACGCCCTCGCCGGGCACGAAGCCGTCGGCGCGGTGGTCGAAGGTGTGGCAGCGGCCGGTCGGCGACAGCATCCCGGCGCGGCCCGCGAGCCGGTACAGCCGCGGCGTGGACTGGAGGAACACCCCGCCCGCCAGCGCCATCGAGGTCTCGCCGGACCACAGGTCCTTGCACGCCAGGTCGATCGCCACCAGCGAGCTGGAGCACGACGTGTCGACGGCGATCGCCTGGCCCTTGAGGTCGAGGAAGTACGACACCCGGCTCGGGATGACCGAGGTCATGTTGCCCCACAGGGTCTGCGCCGGCGCCTCCGGATCCAGCAGCCCCTGGTAGTCGCCGGCCCACGCCCCGACGTAGACGCCGCAGCGCGCCCGGCCCATCCGGCCCGCGTAGCCGGCGTCCTCCAGGGCCTTCCAGGACTCTTCGAGCAGCAGCCGCTGCTGCGGGTCCATCACCGCGGCCTCGGTGCCGGAGATGTTGAAGAACATCGCGTCGAACTCGTCGATGCGGTCGAGGAAGCCGCCCCGGGTGCAGGCGCTCAGGCCGTCGAGGTCGAACCGGGTCGCCTCGGTGACCAGGTCGTCGCCGTCGGCCAGGTGCGTCCAGAGTTCGTCCAGCGAGTCGGCGCCGGCGAACCGGCCGCTCATGCCGATCACCGCGATCGGCCCGCGCTCCGCGCTCCCGGTGGCGCCGTCCCGCTGCCCGGTCGCCACGGGCCGTACGGGCTGCACGGCCGGTGGCGGGGCGCTCTCCTGTGCGTCCGACGGCTCCGTCGCGCCCTCCGTGTGGACGATGACGCCCCGGTACTCGGCGAGCAGGTGCTCGGCCAGCCGGTCGGCCGTGCTGAAGTCGAAGACCACGCTGGTCGGCAGGTCCAGCGTCAGCGCGCCGTTGAGCTGGTCCACCACGCGGATCGCCAGGATCGAGTCCAGGCCGTAGTCGGCGAACGCCAGCCCGCCCTCGACCTCCTCGACCTCCATCGCCAGCGCGCGGGCGATCTTCTCCCGCACCACGGCGGGCACGATCTCGTCCAATCCCCTGTGTACGACCGCGGGTTGGACGATCGGCGCCGCGACCGGCGCGAGCAGCGGAGCGGGCGCAGGTGCGGCCACGGGTGCCGGTTCCTGCCGGGTCAGGTCGCCGATCCAGAACCGCTCCTTGGCGAACGGGTACGTCGGCAGCGACACCACCCGGCGCGGCGCGCCCTGGTGCAGGCGCTCCCAGTCCACCTCGGCGCCGGCCGCCCACAGCGCCGCGAGCTTGGACAGCTTGCCGGCCGCGATCCACTGCCGGACCAGCAGTTCCTGGAGTTCGTCGTCACCGGTGATCTCGGCGAGCAGTCCGCCGGATTCCCCGGCGGTGCCCCGGTGCCCCCGGCCGGCCCGCAGGGCGGCCCTCAGCTCCGCCGTCGACGAGACCGCGACCGCGTACCGCTCGGCCATCGCCTCCCGCCCGACCTGGAGCGTGAAGGCCAGGTCGGCGAGGGCGGTGTCCGGGTTGCGGTCGAGGAACCCGGCCAGCCGGTCGACGGACGCGGTGAGCTGGTCGGGAGTCCTCGCGGAGAGGACGACGACGTGTGGGGATTGTTCGACGTGTCGGGATTGTTCGGCGCCGTTGATCGCGCCGTCGGTGGGCTGCACGGAATACTCCTCGACGATCACGTGCGCGTTCGAGCCCCCGGCACCGAAGGAGGACACCGCCGCGATCCGCGGGCCGTCGCAGTGCCACGGGCTCAGTTCGCGCTGGACCCGGAACGGGGTCCGTTCGAAGCTGATGTTCGGGTTGAGCTGTTCGGCGTGCAGGCTCGGTACGAGCTGCCGGTGCTTGAGCTGGAGCAGGACCTTTGTCAGACCGGCCACCCCGGCCGCGGCCTCCAGGTGGCCGATGCCGGACTTCACCGAGCCGATCGCGCAGAACTGCCGCTCCACGGTGTCCTGTTCGAAGGCCTTGGTCAGGCCCGTGATCTCGATCGGGTCGCCCAGTTCGGTGCCGGTGCCGTGCGCCTCGACGTAGCCGACCTGCCGGGCGGAGACCCCGGCCTGGTCCAGCGCCCGCCGGACGACATCGGCCTGGGCGACCGGGCTCGGCACGGTGTAACCGGTGGAACGGCCGCCGTGGTTGACGCTGGAGCCCCGGATCACCGCGAGCACGCGGTCCCCGTCGGCCACCGCGCGGGACAGCGACTTGAGCAGCACGCACCCGACGCCCTCACCGGGCACGAACCCGTGGCCGCCGGTGCCGAAGCTGCGGCAGTGCTGGTCGGGCGAGAGCATGCCGGAGCGGCACAGCTCGACGTAGTCCAGCGGGTGCGCGTAGAGGTTCACGCCGCCGGCGATCGCCACCTCGCAGGCGCCGCGCCGGAGTTGCTCGCACGCCTCGTGGACCGCGGTCAGCGACGCCGAGCACATGGTGTCGATCGTCAGGCTCGGCCCGCGCAGGTCGAGCAGGTAGGAGGCGCGGGCGCTCAGCGAGGCGAACGACAGGCCGGGCACCACGAGTTCACCCGAGGGCAGCCGGCCCACCTCGTGCCGGGCGTGGCCGACCTTGGTGACGCCCGCGAACACCCCGACCCCGTGGGCGTGGCGCTCGGCGAGGCGCGCCCTCGTGTACCCGGCGTCCTCCAGCACCTCCCACGCCGCCTGCACGAACAGCCGCTCCTGCGGGTCCATGGCGTAGGCGTCGCGCGGGGCGATGCCGAAGAACCGGGGATCGAACGCGGCGAAGTCGTCCAGGAAGCCGCCCCACTTGCTGTAGCTGCGGCCGGTGGCCACGGCCGTGTTGCGGTCCGGCTCGAAGAAGCCGTCCAGCGGCCAGCGGTCCACCTCGCGGACGCAGTCGCGGCCCGCCGTGAGGTTCTCCCAGAACTCGTCCAGGTCGGCGGCGCCCGGGTAGCGGCCGCTCAGCCCGATCACCGCGATCGGCTCGTCGGCGCCGGGCGCCGGCTGGTCGGGGACGGCGGTCGGCTGGTCGGGGACGGCAGTCGCCTGAGCGCTGGTGGCCCGCTGCTCGGCAGCCGCCACCGACTGGTCGGCCGTGGCCGCCCGCTGGTGCGCCGGTTCCCTCCGGAGGCCGGCGAGTTGACCGGCCACGGCCCGCAGGGTCGGGTGCTCGTAGAAGATCGTCGACGAGACCTCGGGGTACGTCCGCACCAGCTCCCGGTTGAGCTGGATGACCATCACCGAGTCCAGGCCGATGTCGACCAGCAGGCGGTCGGGGTCGACCGCGCCCGGGGCGAGCCCGCTGACCTCGGCGAACAGGGCGAGGAGGTGGCCGAGGACGTTCGGGTCGGCGCTACGAACGGGAGCCGTCGGCACGGGAGTTGTCGACGCAGAAGTTGTCGGCGCGGCGGCCGGGGCCGGCGTTCCGGTCGGCACCCGCGCCGGGTCGCCGTGGTGCACCCACACCTGGTCCGCCCCCGCGTTCCAGGCGTCGACCAGCGCTGTGAGCCCGGCTTCCGTGGGCATCGGCGCCAGCCCCCGGTCCTCCCACAGGTAGGCCCGGGTCCGCTCGCCGACCTGCATGCCGCCGTCCTCCCACAGCGGCCAGGCGATGGACAGGGTGCGCCCGCGGCGCAGCCCCTCGGCGACCCGCGCGTTGCGCACGGCGGCGAACTCGTCGAGGAAGGCGTTGGCGGTCGCGTAGTCGGACTGCCCCGGGTTGCCGGTGATCGCGGCGCCCGAGGAGAAGGTCAGCACGAACTCCAGCGGGCAGTGCCCGGTGGCCCGGTCGAGGTGCACGAGAGCGTCCACCTTGGTCGCAAGGACCTCGTCCCACTGCTCGGCGGTCTTGTCCGCGAGCAGCGAGTCCCGCACCACGCCGGCGGCGTGCACGATGCCGGTGACGGCGCCCGCCTCGGCGACCAGGTGCCGCACCTCCTCCCAGCGGGAGACGTCGGCGCGCACGTACCGCGCGTCCGCACCGGCCTGCCGCAACTCGGCGAGCAGGCGCTCGATCCGGCCGTCCTGCGGCGAGCGTCCGGCCAGCACGACGGTCGGCCGCCGGACGTCGGCGGCGATGCGCCGGGCCGTCGAGGCGCCGATCCCGCCGGCCCCGCCGGTGATCAGGTACACGCCGCCGTCCCGCCAGGGCTTGCCGAATTCCCTTCCTGTAGGCGGGAGTTCGGCCGGGGCCCAGCTGCGCGTGTGCCGGACGCCGTCGCGGTAGAGCACCAGGTCGTCGGCGGCGCGGGCGTTCTCCGCGACGACGGCGGCCAGGTCAGTGCCTTGGACGCCTTGGACACCTTCGATGCCTTGGACGCCGATGACCTGGCCGACGATCCGCGGATTCTCCTTGGTGACGGTCCGCAGCAGGCCCGCGAGAGCGAGGTCCGCCGTGACGACCTGGACGAGCGTGGTGCCGTCCCGGGCGTCGAGGCCGCGGACGGTCTCCAGCAGTTGCCACGACAGGTCGCGGAACCGGCTCTCCGGCCGCGGCTTGGCCGTGTCGAGGCGGATCGCCTCGGGCACCTCCCCGTCGACCCCGCACAGCACGACGACGCGCCGGTCGTACCGGGCGCTCGCGGCGGCGGGCGTCGGCGTCCAGCGGGCGGTCAGCAGGGTCGTGCCGCTCTCCTGCCGGGTGCCGGGGGCCCAGAAGCGGTCCCGGGCGAACGGGTATCCGGGCAGGTGCGCACGCCGGGGCGTGCCGTCGCCGAGCAGCGAGCGCCAGTCGACGGCGCCTCCGCCGACCCACCGCCCGATCGGCTCCGACTCGGCTCCGCGCTCGCCGGTGGCGACGAACGCCCGCAGTGCGTCGACGAGTTCGGCACGGGACGAGACGACCCAGCCGACCCGTTCCGCCATCTCCTCGCGGCCGACCTGGAGGCTCCACGCGAGGGACCGCAGCGACACCTGCTCCGACTCCGAGGACTCCAGGTGGGCGAGCAGGCCCCGGGCCCGGTCGGTCAGCTGCCGGGCGGTGCGGGCCGACAGCGGCACCGCGACCGGCCCGCCGTCGCCCTCCCCGCCCCGGTCGCCGCGCACGTACTCCTCGACGACCACATGGGCGTTGACGCCGCCGAACCCGAAGCTGCTCACCCCGGCACGCCTCGGCGCGGAGCCGCCGGCACCGCTGCGGGGGCGCGGCCAGGCCTCGTTGTCCCGCACGATGTGGAACGGGCCGCCGGCCAGCTCGATGTACGGGTTGACCTCCTGGAGGTGCTGGGTCGCGGGCAGCACGCCGTGCTTGAGCGCGAGCAGCACCTTCAGCAGCCCGGCGATGCCCGCGGCCGACTCCAGGTGGCCGATGTTGGTCTTGACCGAGCCGAGGCCGCACGCCCCGTCGTCGCTGCGGCCCAGCCGGCGGAACGCGGTGCGCAGCGCCCGGACCTCCACCGGATCGCCGAGGGCCGTGCCGGTGCCGTGGGTCTCGATGTAGCCGATGGTGTCCGGGTCGAGGTCGCCGACGGCGGCCGCCACCAGTTCGGCCTGGGCATCGGCGTTCGGCGCGGTCAGCGAGTTGGCCCGGCCGCCGTGGTTGTACGCGCTGCCCCGGAGCACCCCGAGGATCGCGTCACCGTCGCGCTCCGCCGCCGCCAGCGACTTGAGCACCACCACCCCGACGCCCTCGCCGCGGACGTAGCCGTTCGCGCCCGCGTCGAAGGTCTTGCAGAGGCCGTCCGGGCTGAGCATGCCCGCGCGGTGCGCGCTGACGAAGGTGTCCGTGCTGAGCAGCACGTTGACCCCGCCCGCGACGGCCAGGTCGCAGGTGCCGGAGCGGATCGCCTCGATCGCGCGGTGCACCGCCACCAGCGAGCTGGAGCAGGCCGTGTCGATCGGTTCGCTCGGGCCGCGCACGTCGAGCAGGTACGAGATGCGGTTGGCCAGGATCGAGTGCGTGGTGCCGGTCGAGGTGAAGGCGTCCGGTCGCACGCCGAGCGTGGCGAGCAGCGTCGCGTAGTCGTTGCCGGTGACGCCGATGAACACGCCCGTGTTGGCCGGCAGGTCGGCGGGCCGGTACGCGCTGTCCTCCAGCGCCTGCCAGACCGTCTCCAGGACGAGGCGGTGCTGCGGGTCCATCAGTTCGGCCTCGCGCGGCAGGATGCGGAAGAAGCCGGCGTCGAAGGCGTCGACGTCGTCCAGGACTCCGATCCGTTGGGGGAAGTCCTGGGCCTCGATGGCCTTGCGCTGCTGCTCGTCGTAGCGGTGCAGCGGGAACGCGGTGACGGAGTCCTTGCCCGCCAGCAGGTTCGCCCAGTACTCGTCCAGGTCGCGGGCGCCCGGGAAGCGCCCGGCCGCGCCGATGACGGCGACCGGCTGGCGCGGGTCGGGCCCGGTGCGAACCGGCTCCGGCTCCGGCTGCGGCTGGGGTTGGGGCTGGGGTTGGGGCTCGACCTTGATCTTGACCTCCGCCTCAGCCTCGGCCTTCACCGTGGCGCCGTGCTCGTCGACCAGGTGGGCGCCCAGCGCCTCCAGGCTGCTGACGTCGAAGAACACCGCCGGGCTGA
This sequence comes from Kitasatospora sp. NPDC056731, assembly GCF_040687675.1. Lineage (NCBI taxonomy): Bacteria > Bacillati > Actinomycetota > Actinomycetes > Kitasatosporales > Streptomycetaceae > Kitasatospora > Kitasatospora sp. NPDC056731. The sequence continues at coordinate 12,739 of NZ_JBFBNR010000031.1, read as the reverse complement.
CCACGACCCCGAACCGCTCGTGGATCTCCTTCGCGAAGGTCACCAGCGAGATGGAGTCGAAGCCGAACGCGTCCATTCCGGTGCCGGGGTCGAGCTCCTCCGGCTCGAACTTGAGGATCTCGGCGGCGATGGCGCGCAGGACGTCCACGACACCCGACACCGCCGACACCACCGGTACATCCGGCTCAGCCGGTACGGCCGGCTCCCGCTCTCGCACCGAACTGGCCTGCGGCGCCGGACGATCGCCCGGCGCCACCCCTCCGGTGCCGCGCCGCACCCCGGCCAGCTCCCCGACGACCTCGCCCGCGCCCCCGAGCAGCAGGATCCGGTCGTCGCCGAGGACCACGTGCGTGACCGGCGAACCGGCCCGCACCCGGATCTCCGCGACCTGGTTGAGCGCGACCAGGGTCCAGTCCGGCGCCCCGGCGCGCTTGGCCTCCCACTGCACCCCCTGGGCGATCGCCGCGAGCACGAACGGCTCGACGGTGACGTTGCGCCGGACGTGGTCCTGCTGGAACGCGGGACTGCCGATGGTCAGCACCGTCCGGCCGTCCGGCGCGCGGAACACGCCCTCGACCGCACACGAGGCCGGCTTGTAGTCCAGCCCGCCCTCGGCCAGTTCTGCCAGGAACTGCTCCCGGGTGAGGACCTCCCGCAGTCGGGCCAACTCGACCCGGCCGGACGGCGCCGTGCCCGTCCCCCGCACGGTGAACTCGACCGCCGCCGTCCCGTCCCCGGTCCGGACGGTGCCGTGGCCGTCGGCGAACTCCGTGACGAGCCGCGTGGTCGTGGACCAGTCGATCGGCCGCAGGACGCGCAGGTCGTGGACCGACGCCTCGGCGGCGAACCCGCTGACCTTCGCAGCGGCCAGCGCGAGGTCCACCACGAAGGTGGGCACGATGGTCGGCGCCTTGGCCAGCCGGTAGCCGTAGTCGAGCAGGTCGGTGAGGTGGACGTCCAGGGCGTAGCGCAGGCCCCGGACGTCGGATTCGTTGCGCCCCAGGAAGGGGTGCAGCCGCTCGCGCAGCGCCAGCGGGGCCAGCACGGACGGCGCGCCGTCGGTCTGCTCGATCCAGCAGCGCACCTTCTCGAACGGGTAGGCGGGCAGCGACACCCGGCGTGCCGTCGGCAGTTGGTCCCAGTCGACGGTCTTGCCGCCGGCCCAGGTGGTGGCGAGTTCGTGCGCGGGCAGCTCCCGTCGCCCGGCCAGGTAGCCGTCGACGGCCGCCAGCGCGGACCGCTGGTCCCCCGCCACGAACGCCCAGCGGTGCGGCAGTTCGTTCTTGCCGACCCGCAGGGTGTACGCGATGTCGGGGAGGTCGGCCTCCCGCGCCCCGGCGAGGTGGTCGCGGAAGACGGCCAGGTAGCGCCCGAGCGCGGCCTCGTTCATCGCGGAGAACACGAACAGCTGCTCACCGAAGGGCTCTTGGCGCACCGGCCGTTCGGGGTACTCCTCCAGGATGATGTGCGAGTTCATGCCGCCGGCGCCGATCGAGGTGATGCCGGCCCGCCGGGGGTGGGTGACCTGGCGGCCGTCCACCTCGGTGACCATCGGCTGCCAGTCGGCGAGCTTCTGCTGCACCTGGAAGGGGGTGTCGGCGAAGTCGATGTCCGGGTTGAGCTCCGTGCTGTGCAGGGACGGCGCCAGCTTGCCGTGCCGCAGTTGGAGCAGCACCTTGGCCAGGCCGATCATGCCGGCCGCCGCGAGCAGGTGCCCCATGTTGGCCTTGACGGAGCCGAGGGCGCAGAACTGGCGGTCCTCGGTGTACTTGCGGAACGCCGACGTCAGGGCGCGGACCTCGATCGGGTCGCCCAGCGCGGTGCCCGAGCCGTGTCCCTCGACGTAGCCGATCGTCCTCGGGTCGACACCGGCGTCCTCGATCGCCTTCTGGATCGCGTGCGCCTGCATGCCCGGGTTCGGCACGGTGAAGCCGTTGCGCGTCCCGGCGTTGGACAGGGCGGTGCCCTTGATCACGGCGTACACGTGGTCGCCGTCGCGCTCGGCGTCGACCAGCGGCTTGAGCACGACCGCGCCGACGCCCTCGCCGAGGATGGTGCCGTCCACGCCGTGGCCGAAGCTGCGGATCACGTCGGAGGTGCCGGTGGTGAAGTGCTCCTCCGAGGAGGTGATCAGGTTGTACGGGTGCAGCATCAGGTTGACGCCGCCCGCGACGACCATCCGGCACTCGCCGGCCCGCAGCATCTGCACGGCCTGGTGCACGCACGTCGACGAGGCCGAGCACATGGTGTCCAGGAAGATCGACGGACCGGTCAGGCCGTAGAAGTAGGACAGCATGTTGGGCAGCGTCCCGGTGTAGCTGCCGCTCTGCGGCGCGCCCCTGGTCAGGCTGTTCTGGAAGCCGTACAGGTTGTAGTGGTTGCTCATGGTCCCCACGAGCACGCCGACGTCGCCCTGGTAGCGGCGCTGGATGGTCTGCCGCGAGTAGCCGGCGTCCTCCAGTGCCTCCACGCCCGACTGAAGGAACAGCCGCACCTCCGGGGACATCTGCTCGGCCTCGCGCTTGGAGATGCGGAAGTAGCGGGGGTCGAACTTGTCGAGGTCGCGCAGGAACGTCCCGGTCCGGATCACGCTCTTGCCGTGGACGGACCGGTCGCTGTCGTAGATGGCCTCGTGGCCCCAGCGGTCGGCGGGGACCTCCTCGAAGGTGTGCCGGCCGTTCTCCAGCAGTTCCCACAGCTCGTCCATCGTGTCGGCGCCGGGGTAGCGGCCGGACACTCCGATGATCGCGATGTCGTGCCGGTCGTCGCGCGCGGGTTCGCGGACCTCGGTGACGGCGGACGCGGCCGGGGCCTCGGGCTGGACCGCCGGGGCTTCGGGCTGTACGACCGGCTCTTCCAAGGCTTCCGGGGCTTCCGGGGCTTCGGCCTTCCCCGACTCCCCCAGCACCGCCTCCAGTTGCGCCCGCCGGGTCTCCACGAAGTGCGCGGCCACCTCGGCGATGTTCAGGTACTCGAAGAAGATCGTCTTGGACAGCGGCCCGAACACCTTCTCCAGCTGGGCGGTCACCCCGAGGATGCTCAGCGAGTCGATGCCGTACTCGATGAGGTTGGTGGTCGACTCGATGTGCTCCGGGGTGTGCCGCAGGACCTCGGCGACGACCCCCCTGAGCAGTTCCTCGGTGCGCCGCAGCAGGTCGCCCTCGCCCGCGCCGCCTGACGGCGCAGCGGTGGCGGACGAGGCGGTGGCGGACGAGGCGGTGGCCGGGGCCGCAGGGGCCGGTGCCGCCCGGCGTTGCGCGGCCAGGGTGGCCAGGGTGGCCTTGGCGCCGTAGGCGACGACGAGGTGCGCGGGGGCGTCGGCGAGCAGGGCCCGGCCGAAGGCGCGCAGCCCGTCCTCGGTGGGCAGGTCCTCCCAGCCGCGCTCGCGGCGCAGGGAGTCGCGGGTGACCTCGTCCAGCGTCATGCCGCCGTCGGCCCACAGCGGCCAGCTGATCGCGACGGTCCGGCCGCTGCGCTCGCCCGCGTCGACCAGCGTCCGGCGGTGCCGGGCGAAGGCGTCGAGGAAGGCGTTGGCCGCCGAGTAGTCGGACTGCCCCGGGCTGCCGTAGACGCCGGCGACCGAGGAGAAGAGCGCGAAGAAGTCCAGGTCGAGGTGGCGGGTGGCGGCGTCGAGGTTGAGCGTGCCGCGGACCTTCGGCGCCGTCACCAGGCGGACGTCGGCGAGGTCCTTGCGCAGCAGGTACTGGTCGCGCAGCACACCGGCCGCGTGCACGACGCCGTCGAGCGACCCGTGCTCGCGCACGATCGTGTCGACGGCTGCGCGCACGCCTGCGGCGTCGGCGACGTCGACCGGCAGGTAGTGCGCGTCGACCCCTTCGGCGCGCAGGGCGTCCACCGAGCCCGCCGGGGAGCGTCCGCTCAGGACGACCGTCGCCCCCGCGCGGCCCAGGTAGCGGGCGAGGTGCCGGCCGATGCCGCCCAGGCCGCCGGTGATCCAGTAGACGCCGCCGGCCCGCAGCTCGGGCACCTGCGGTCCGGCGTCGAGCCGTGTCTCGACGGGTTCCAGCACCTGCCGGGTGCCGTCGGCGGTGTAGCGGACCTCGGTGTCGGCGGAGTCGTCGGCGCACTCCTCCCGCACGATCCGCGCGAGCTGCTCGGCGGAGGCCGTGTCCAGGCCGGCGACCCGGACGACCCGGCCGGAGACGAGCGGGTTCTCCAGGGCGGCGGTGCGGAACAGGCCCGCCAGCGGTGCGTGGAAGTGGGCCGGCACCCGGGCGTCGACCAGGGCCACGAAGCGGTGCCCGGCCTTGGGAGAGGACGCGAGCACCTGCTGGACCTCGGCGAACACCTGCTCGATCGCGGCGTCGACGCCGTCGGCCGGGCTCGCCCGGGTGATCTCCGGCAGGGTCAGGAGGTGCGCGGTGCGGGTGGCTCCGCCGTCCGCGTCCAGCGGCCGGTCGGTCCACCGGGTGGTCGCCGTGACGACGCGCGGGCCGGCGTCGGTGGTGCGCTGGGCGAGCCCCCGCAGGCTGGCGCTGATCACGCCGTCGCCGTCGCACAGGTCGATGTCGAAGGTGGTGAGCGCCCCGGAGCCGGCGCTGCGTCGCACCCAGGCCCAGGTCTCGGCCGGGCAGGGCCGGTACACCTGGAGCTCGTCGAGGGTGAAGGGCAGGGTCGGGCCGGCGGCGGCGCCCGTCAGGACCACGGAGGTCTGGAAGGCGGCGTCCAGGACGCTCGGCGGCAGCACGCAGCCGTCGGCGCCGGTGGTCCGGATGCGGGCGATCGCCTCGTCGCGGCCCAGCCGGAGCCCGCGCAGCGCGCGCATGGCCGGGCCGTACTCCAGGCCCTGGGCGCGGAAGGCGGCGTAGACCTCGTCGGTACTGCGGGTGGTGCGGCAGGCGGCACGCAGGGCGTCCAGGTCCAGCGGCGACGGGTCCGGCAGGGTGACCAGTTCGGCGGTGCCCGTGCTGTGGACCGTCTCACCCTGCCGGAACTCGAACGCGATCGCGTCCCCGCGCGGCGTCAGCGTGAGGTCGACGTCGACGGGTTCGCCGACGACGATCGGCCGCAGCCACGCGAGGTCGCGCAGCCGGACTGCCCCCTCCCGGACCGCCGCGCGCTCCACCGCGGCCCGCGCCATCTCCAGGTACGCGACTGCGGGCAGCACCCGCCGGCCGCGGACCAGGTGCGAGGCCAGGAAGGGCTCGGCCCCGGTGAACGTGGAGGTGTAGCGCTGCTGCGCCAGGTCGGAGGTGTTGCGGTGGACGAGCGGGTGCAGCAGCGCGGCGCCCGGCGCCTCGGCGGGCGGCGTGACGTACCAGTGCCGGTCCCGGGCGAACGGGTAGGTCGGCAGCCGCACGCGACGCGCCCCGGGATGCCCGGGCCAGTCGGCGCCGCCCCCGTTCGCCCAGTCCTGCGCCGCCGCGACCAGTTCGGCCCCTGCTCCGGCGGGGTTGCGCACCTCGCCGTCCGCGACGGACTCCAGCGCGGCCACGAGCTGCTCCCGGTCCGAGACCAGGAACACGGCCCTGACCCGCATCGCTTCGCGGCCGACCTGGAGCGTGTGCGCGATGTCGGCCAGCGGCTGGCGCGGCCGCAGCGCGGTCTCCGGTGCCAGCAGGTGGTCCCGCAGGCCGGCGGCCAACACCCGCAGTCGCTCCAGGTTCTTGGCCGACAGCGGGACGACGTACGGGCCCGCAGGCTCGGAGGTACGGTCGACCGGCCCGCCGACGTGCTCCTCCAGCAGCACGTGGGCGTTGGTCCCGCCGAACCCGAACGAGCTGACGCCGGCCCGGCGCGGCGCCCCGTCGCCACCCGGCCACGGCCGGGTGTCGCCGACGATGTAGAACGGGCTGCCGTCCAGGTCGATCAGCTGGTTCCTGGTCCGGAAGTTGACCGTCGCCGGGAGGGTCCCGGCGGCCATCGCGCCGATCACCTTGACCACGCCGGCCACGCCCGCGGCCGATTCCAGGTGGCCGATGTTGGTCTTGATGGAGCCGATGCCGGTGCTGTCCGGCCGCGGCGTCGTCCCGTTGGCGTCGTGCAGGCTCTGGAAGGCGCGCTTGAGGCCGACGATCTCGATCGGGTCGCCGACCGGCGTGCCGGGCCCGTGGGCCTCGATGTAGCTCACCGTCTCGGGCGTCACACCGGCGCGGGTGTAGACGTCCTCGATCAGCGCGGCCTGGGCGACCGGGTTGGTGACGGTCAGCGAGTTGGTCTTGCCGCCGTGGTTGGTGCCGACGCCCTTGATCACCGCGTGCACGGGGTCGCCGTCCGCCAGCGCCCTGGCCAGCGGCTTGAGCAGCAGGACGGCGCCGCCCTCGCCCCGGACGAAGCCGTCCGCGTCCTGGTCGAAGGCGTGCGAGCGGCCGGTGGGCGAGAGCATGCTCGCCTTGCTGAACGCCACGAACAGCTTCGGCGACCAGCACAGGTTCACGCCGCCGGCCAGCGCCAGGTCGCAGTCGCCGTTGTGCAGGGCGGCGACGGCCTCGTAGAGCGAGACCAGGGAGCTGGAGCAGGCGGTGTCGTTGGCGATGCTGGGGCCGTGGAAGTCGAAGTAGTAGGACAGCCGGTTGGCGACGATCGAGTAGGCCGTGCCGGTGGGGAAGTAGGCGTCGGTCGGCACGTCGTCGCGTTCGATCAGCTCGGCGTAGTCGCCGTGGCACAGGCCCATGAAGACGCCGGTGCGGCTGCCCGCGAGTTCGCCCGCCCGGTAGCCCGCGTCCTCGATGGCCTTCCAGGCCAGTTCCAGCGCGAACCGCTGCTGCGGGTCCATCGTCTCCGCCTCGCGCGGGGAGATGTTGAAGAAGGCGGCGTCGAAGCGGTCGGCGTCCTCGACGAACCCGGCCCAGACGCTGTACGTCTTCTCCTCGCCGCTGCGCGGATCGCCGAAGTAGCGTTCCTTGGACCAGCGTTCGGCGGGCACCTCGGTGATCAGCGAGCGTCCGGCCGCGAGGTGGTCGAACAGCTCGACCAGGGTGTCGGAGCCGGGGAACCTCAGGGCCAGGCCGATGATCGCGATGTCGTCGGTGCTCATCGGCTCTCCCCCACTCGCTGCACGGCACGGCGGTTGTCCACGGTCGTCCGCAGGTTCAGCGCGGCGCTCGACGCTCCGGTCGGCGCCGTACCGCCGCCCCGCACGAACTGCTGGTGGAGCACGGCGGTCGTCAGCAGGTAGAGGAAGGTCTGGTCCTCCTTGGTGCTGACCTCCTCCACCGGCGAGGTCATGATCTTGTCGACCAGGCGCCGGGCGAACTTCGCGTCCAGGCAGCCGATCCCGGCCAACTCGCGGTCGGACAGCAGCAGTTCCAGGTAGTCCGGGCGGCTGTCCTTGAAGGCGGCGCTGCCCGGCGCGCGGTAGGGCTGCTTGGGGCGGCTGGTGGTCCACTCCGGGAGCTCGGCGCGGAACGCCTTCTTCAGGATGGCCTTCTCGACCTGGCCGTCGTCGTAGCGCAGGTTCACCGACGCGGCCGCGCGCACCACCGCGGGGTCGAGGAACGGGCAGCGGTTCTCCACGCTGTGCGCCAGCGCGGCCCGCTCCCCCTGGGTGGACAGCAGGAATCCGGGCAGCAGCGTCTTGTACTCCAGCCACTGCGCCTTGTGCATCGCGGGCATGTCCGGGTAGCCGGGTGTCCCGGCGACGAGGTCGAGCAGGTCGGCGAACGGGTCCATCCGGTCGGCGAGCAGCCGGGCCGCGAACCTCCCGTTCTGGTACCGCATCTCGTGGGAGAACAGGCCCGGCAGCCGTTCCACCGAGAACTGCTGGTACAGGCCGAGCAGATGGGCCTGGTGGGCGGAGCCGAAGTGCTCCAGCTCCGGGTGCAGGCCGGCCAGCCGGGTGCGGCGCTCGCCGTCGGTCAGCTCGTTCCACCGCGCGCGCAGCAGGGTCTCGCGGAACAGCGAGTAGCCGAGGAAGGCCTCGTCGGCGCCCTCGCCGCTGAGGATGGTCTTGATCCCGGCGTCGCGGACGTGCCGGGACAGCAGGAACATCGGCACGAACGAGGTGCGGAAGGTCGGAACCTCCGCGTGGTACACGGCGGTCGGGAAGTGCTCGGTGATGTCCTCGCTGGTGATCGGGACGGCGGTGTGCAGGGTGCCCAGGTGCTCGGCGACCAGGCGCTGGCTGTCGGACTCGTCGAAGGACTTGTCCTGGAACGCCACCGAGAAGGTGCGGACCTCGTACGGGGAGAGCTGGGTGGCCAGCCTCGTCACGATCGAGGAGTCCAGGCCGCCGCTGAGGTAGACGCCGACCTCGACGTCGGAGCGCAGCCGCAGCTCCACGCTGGTGCGCAGGGTCTGCCGGAGCATGTCGATCGCCTCGGCCTCGGTGCCGTCGAAGCCGGGCACGTCGAAGTCGAGGTCCTCGTAGGGGCGCAGCGAGCGGCGGCCCGCACTGATGGTCAGCACGGAGCCCATCGGCAGCTGGCGCACGCCCCGGAACGGCGTGCGGTCGGGCAGCGGCGTCCACGCGGCGTAGGTGGTGGCCAGCTCCCTCGGGTCGAAATCGAAGCGGAAGCCGGGGAAGGCGCGGAACGCCTTCATCTCGGACGCGAACAGGAAGTCCCCGCCCGCGTCGGCGTAGAACAGCGGGCGCTTGCCGTAGCGGTCGCGGGCCAGCACCAGGTCACCGGTCGCCGCGTCCCTGATGGCGACCGCGAAGGCGCCGTTGAACCGGGTGAAGCAGTCCGACCCCCACTGGATCCAGGCCTGGAGCACGACCTCGGTGTCGGAGTGGTCGGTGCGGAACGGGCGGCCGAGGCGCTCCAGTTCCGCGCGGAGTTCGATGTGGTTGTAGATCTCGCCGTTGAAGCAGATCCAGTAGCGCCCGGAGGGGTCGGACATGGGTTGCGAGCCACCGGCGAGGTCGACGATGGCCAGCCGCACCGTCCCCATGGCCATGCCGTCGTCGAGGTAGTAGCCCGCCTCGTCCGGCCCGCGGTGGTGGATGTTCGACAGCATCGAGGTGATGACCTCGGCGGTGGCACCGGGGTGCAGCGAGGTCGAGAGGAAACCAGCCAGCCCGCACATGATCCGTCCTTCTACTTCGCGGAGGTCTTCTTGGTGACGAATTCGTCGATCGCGGTGAGCGAGACGAAGACGTTCACGAGGATGTCCTCCGGGGAGATCTCGACGGAGAACTCGGACTCCAGGAACTTCATCATCCTGACGTAGCCGAACGAGTCGATGACCCCCGCCTTGAACAGGTCGGTGTCCGGGGTGATCACGTCGTCGAACTCGAAGAGGAAACGGTCTTCCAGGTACAACCGGATCGTGTCCGTCGTGGTTGCCATGTGTCACACTCCAGCCCTGATTTTGAACACCATGTGGGTGAGGGCCAGGCCCCCGATTTCGGTGAATTCCGGCTCGGCGTCGCCGTCGAGCAGCCCGCGGACGCTGTCGGTCCAGCGCACCGGGGCGACCAGCTGCTCCGTGAGCATGTGCGTCACCTGTCCCGGCTCGTACGGCCGGCCCGTGACGTTGGAGATGACGGGGGTGTCGGGATCGGCGAACTCGAACTCCGTCAGGAACTCGGCGAACCGCACCCTGGCCGGCTCCATGTACCGGGAGTGGAAGGGCGCGCTCACCTTGAGCCGTACGAAGCGGATCTCCCGCTTCTCCAGGCAGGCGTGCGCCGCCTCCAGGACCGGCGGGGTGCCCGCGATGACCACCTGCGAGCCGGTGTTGAGGCCGGCGATGTCGACGCCGTCGACGCCGTCCTCCGCGAGGATCTCCAGCAGTCGCTCGGGCGGTGTGTTCATCACGGCGGTCATGCCGCCCTCCGAGGCCGCCGCCATCAGCTCGCCGCGCTTGGCGACCAGCCGCAGCCCCGTCTCGAAGGCGAAGGACCCGGCCGCGAGCAGCGCGTTGTACTCGCCCAGGCTGTGGCCCAGGTAGACGTCCGCCGCCCGGTCCCCGCGGTGGACCCGCTCGAAGGTCCGCAGCGCGTTGACGACGAACAGCGCCGGCTGGGTGTACTCCGTGCGGCCCAGCAGGCCGTCCGGGTCCTCCGTGCACAAGGAGACCAGGTCGTACCCCAGCACGTCCGAGGCGTACTGGACCAGCCCTGGGTACCGTTCGAAGACCTCTGCCCCCATTCCCTTTTCCTGACTTCCCTGACCAGCGAAGATGACTGCCAGCACGACACTCCTTCAACCCACGACGACCTGCTGACCTGCACTGACCTGCCGACCCGTACTGACCTGCCGACCTGCACCGACCTGCGCCGGACGCGCCCCGACCGCGGATCTGAGCACGTCCAGGAACGCCCTGCCGCGGCTGCTCATGGCCAGGTCGGGCATCACGGCCGCGCCCAGGGTCGCGGGCGGCAGGTCTCCGACCAGCTCGACCTCGCGGACCCTGCCGCCGTCCAACGTCGTTGCGGTCAGGCCGCGTTGATACATCAAGGCGAACCCGGCACCGGCGGCCACCAGGCCGCGCAGCGTCTCGGTGCTCGTCGTCGTCACCACCCGTGGCATGCGGACGCCCGCGCGGGAGAACATCCGCTCGGCGTGGCGGAGCACGCTCGGGGCGTTCAGGGCGACCAGCGGTCGCCCGGCCAACTCGTCCAGGGAGAGCGGCCCGACCAGCCCCAACGGGTCGTCATCCGCCAGCAGGGCGTGCACCGGCAGGTCGACCAGCGGGTGGAACCTCGACTCCCCCGCCAGGAAGTCGTACGTCACGGCCAGTTCGCACCGGCCGTCCCGGAGGAACTCCAACAACCGGTCGGCGGACGCCTCGTGGAAGTTCAGCTTCAGCGCCCCGTGCCGCTCCCCGGCCAGACGGTGGACCAGTGGCAGCAGGAACGGGGCGATCGGGAAGAAGAACCCGACGTCGAGCTGGCCTGCGGTGTCGCCCGCCAGGGCGTCGCCCTGTGCCTTGAGGCTGCTGGCCTGCCCCAGCAACGCGCGCGCCTCCCGCAGCAGGTGGCGACCGCTCGGCGTCAGGGAGACCCCACGGGCATGGTGACGGAGCAACAGCTGAACACCGAGCTGACGTTCCAGCCGCATGATGGCCGACGAGACCGTCGACTGCGAGGCGCACAGCTTCTCCGCCGCCTCCGAGATGTTGCCGATCTCGGCGGAGACGACGAAGTAGCGCAATTGAGTGAGACTGAATCCCAAGCGATCGGTCATAGCGCGCGGAAACCTTTTCCCGGAATCTGGCCATGCGGATTTTCGGGGTCGGCGGTACGACCGCCGGAGAAATTCTGAATTCGGTGACGAACCACGGGCGATCAGCCCGCGGCGGATCCGCGAAAGGCACACCGGGGCACGGTGACCGGCCTCGGCACGCAGGGCGACGGCGGCCCGTGGCGACCGCGGCGGGCCGCCCCTGCGGAGCCGGTCACGCCGGCGCGTTCCGCTTCGGGCCGTTCGAAGTGTTCGGGCAGTACGGCGAGTTCATACCCGCCGCAGCGTCAACTCGATTTTCTCGCTGCACGGGCGGGCGATGCGGGCCCGGCAAGCTGCCGGTCCGATCTCCTTGACGCCGACGCGCGCAAACGGCTAGACACCAAGCCATTCCGGTCCAGTATTATCTGCCGGAGGTTCCCCGATCCCGGAAGCGTTCCGGGGAACGGGGCGGCGGGGACATGTGTGATGACCATGGTGACACTTTCCTCAGCTCCGTCAGAGACGGGAAGCTATCGGTCGGATTGTCGCAGTCCAGGTTCATGTGACATGGGCAGATCAACTACACAGAGAGCATAAAAGCGGACAAGCCTCCGATGAGCGTGCCCAGGTTGCCCAGCTGGAAGCGGGCCACGTGTCATACGGTAACTGAAAGGTTACCGGTTAACAAGTTGGAGCATGTGCACGAATGGATGAAACGCGGGCGGTATGGCAACTGTGGGTACAGAGCCGTCCTGACCTCGACCTTTCGTCGATGGAGATCATCGGCGGCCTCCGACACGCCCACGCGATGCTGGAGTTCCTCCTTGAACCGGTGTTCGAAGCGGCGGCCGTCAGCTCATCGGAGTTCGACGTGCTCTACCACCTCCGCCACTCGACCGAGCCGACGATCGCGCGCCGCCTCGCCGCCTCGATGGGGCGGTCGCCGGCCGCGCTGAGCAAGGCGCTGGCCAAGCTGGAACGTCGCGCCCTCGTGGTCCGGACGGTCAACCCCGCGGACCGGCGCGCGGCACTGGTCTTCATCACCGACGCGGGCGCGGCCGCCGTCGACGACGTCATGCCCAGGCGCCTGGCCATCGAACAGCAGGTCCTCGGGGCACTCAGCGAGGAACAGAACGCACAGGTCCGGATCGCCCTGCGGTGTCTCGCCGAAGCCGTCGAGGCCCAGGCCCTGCAGGGTCGGCCCGCCGACCCGGAGACCCCCACCGCCATCCCGGCCTGGACTCCGCCGCGTTCGCCGTCACGCGAGTCCCCGTCCCGCCCCCCGCGGGCGCCCCGGAGACAGCTCGCCAACGCCAAGCATCCCCGGAGCGGCTACCCGACGGAGCTTTGAACGGCACGGCGTCGGCGGCCCAACTCGGCCGACAACACTTGAACTTCGGGCCTCACCACCCCGCCGGTCAGCCGACCCGGGGCGCCAGCGGCGGCGCTCCGGTGATCCAGCGGCCGCGGCGCATGACGGCGACCAGGTCGTAGCCCTCGGAGTCCAGCACGACCAGGTCGGCCCGCTTGCCGGCCTCCAGCGAGCCGATCGAGTCGGCGAGGCCCAGCAGACGGGCCGGGGTGGCGGACAGCGACTCGACGGTCTGGTTCAGCGTCAGGCCGTTGACGGTGAGCGAGCGCTTGAAGGCGACGTCCAGGGTGAGCGT